>JBOGKW010000103.1:0-12279 GCA_050746205.1 Terriglobales bacterium
CGACAACGTGGGGCTGGAGGTGGAGCTGATCACCCCGGTGGCCATGGAGAAGGGCCTGCGCTTCGCTATCCGCGAGGGCGGCCGCACCGTCGGCGCCGGAACCATCGCCGACATCATCGCCTAGCGGCGAGCGAGGAGCCCCATGACACGTGAACGCATTCGCATTCGGCTGAAAGCCTACGACCACCGCCTCCTGGACCAGTCCACCCGGGAGATCGTGGACACGGCGCGGCGCACCGGCGCCGAGATCGCCGGGCCCATTCCGCTGCCCACCGCCATCAACCGCTACACCGTGCTGCGCTCGCCCCATGTGGATAAGAAGAGCCGGGAGCAGTTCGAAATGCGCACCCACAACCGCCTGCTGGATCTGGTCGAGCCCAGCCCGCAGACCATGGACGCGCTGATGAAGCTGGACCTGCCCGCCGGGGTGGACGTCGAGATCAAGGCCTTCGGCAAGGAGCACCGCTAAGCCGGGCTGGGTGCTGGGAGACAGGACATGGTGAAGGGAATTTTGGGCAAAAAGATCGGCATGACCGACGCCTATGGCGCCGACGGCGCCGTAGTGCCGGTCACGCTGATCCAAGCCGGGCCCTGCGTGGTGACGCAGCGCAAGACGGCCGCCAGCGACGGCTATGAGGCGGCGCAGCTGGGCCTGATCGAGTTCGTCAAGCCCAGCCGGCTGAGCCAGCCGGAACGCGGCGTTTTCGCCAAGCACGATCTGCCCCCCTGCCGGCTGCTGCGCGAGTTTCGCCTGCGACCCGGCGATGGCGACGTCAAGCCCGGTGACCGGGTGCTGGTGGACGTGTTCCAGGAGCGCGAGTTCGTGGACGTGGTGGCGGTCAGCAAGGGCCGGGGCTTCGCCGGCGTCGTCAAGCGCCACCACTTCGGTGGCGGCGCCGCCAGCCACGGTTCCATGTTCCACCGCGCCCCGGGCTCGATCGGCGCCTCGGCCTTCCCCTCACGGGTGCTGAAGGGCATGCGCGCCGCCGGGCACATGGGCGCCGCCCGGGTCACGGTGCGCAACCTGCGCGTGGTCACCGTGGACGCGGAGACCAACTTGCTGGCGATCAAGGGCGCAGTGCCGGGCCCCAATGGCGGATATGTTTGGATTCGCGCCGCGGTGCAGCCCCCCCGCGAGCGCCGCGGCCACGCCGGCACGGCCACGGTGGATCCCTTGAAGGCGTCCAGGAAGCGGACGGGAAAGAAATAGCGGCGGCCATGGCGACGATTGCGATCCAGAACTTGCAACATCAGACCGTCGGCCAATGCGAGCTGGCCGACCAGGTCTTCTTGGCGCCGGTGAACGAAGAGCTGCTCTGGGAGGCGGTGCGGCACTACACCGCCGCGCAGCGCCGCGGCACGCACCAGACCAAGGGCCGGGGTGAGGTCCGCGGCAGCGGCCGCAAGCTGTGGCGGCAAAAAGGCACCGGCCGCGCCCGCATCGGCAGCGTGCGCAGCCCGCTGTGGCGGCACGGCGGCACCGTGCATGGTCCCCATCCCCGCAGCTACGCCTGGGTGATGCCCAAAAAGAAGCTGAAGGCGGCGCTGCGCTCCGCCCTGGCCGCCAAGTTCCGCGACGCCGAATTGGTGGTGGTGGACGGCTGGATGCTGCCCGAGGTGAAGACCCGCAATCTGCGGGCCGCCCTCGACGGCTTCGACGCGGGCCGCGGAGCGCTGTTGGTGGACGCCGCCGCCGAGAACCGCAATTTGGCCTTGAGTGCCCGCAACCTGCCCAACGTCCAGCTGCTCACGCCGGCGCAGGTGCACCCCTATCACCTCCTGCGCTATCCCAAGGTCATCCTTTCCCAGCCCGCGCTGGAGGTCCTGCAGCGCGCCGCCCTGCCCGTCGGCAAACGGGCCCCTGCCGCCTAGCCTCAGGAACCGGCTCATGCGCAACCGATATCAAATCATTCGCCGCCCGATCATCACCGAGAAGGGTCTGGCGGTCAAGGAAAACGGCCGGACGCTAGTCTTCGAGGTGGACCCACGCGCCACCAAGGCCGAGATCCGCGAGGCCGTGCATTCCATCTTTAAGGTCCGGGTCGAGGGCGTCCGCACCATGGCCCTGGCCGGTAAAGAGCGCCGCCGCGGTCGCTTCAGTGGCTACCAGCCGGACTGGAAGAAGGCCTACGTCAAGCTGCGCGCGGGCGAAAAAATGCCCGAGTACGGGGAGAACGTCTAGCCATGGCCATCAAGACTTTCCGCCCCACCACGCCGACGCGCCGCTATCAGACGGTCAACCGCAGCGAGGACATCACCCGCTCGCGGCCCTACAAGCCGCTGGTCGAGCCGTTGAAGAAAACCGGCGGCCGCCGCGCCCAAGGCGACCTCACCATTTGGCATCGTGGCGGCGGCCACAAGCGCCAGTACCGCCGCATTGACTTCAAGCGCGACAAACCGGGCATTCCCGCCGTGGTCGAGAGCATCGAATACGATCCCAACCGCAGCGCCCGCATCGCCCTGCTCAAATACCGCGACGGCGAGCGGCGCTATATTCTCCAGCCTGCCGGACTGAAGGTGGGCGCGGTGCTGGCCAGCGGCCCGGGCGCCGACATCCTCACCGGCAACGCCCTGGCGCTGCGGGACATTCCCCCCGGCACCACGGTGCACAACGTCGAGTTGCGTCCCGGCAAAGGAGCGCAGATGGTTCGCTCCGCCGGTGGCGCCGCGCAGCTGGTCTCCAAGGAAGGCGCCTACGCGCTGCTCAAGCTGCCTTCGGGCGAGACCCGGCGCGTGCTGGCGGCCTGCATGGCCACCATCGGAGCGGTGGGCAACGCCGAGCACGAGAACGTCACCTATGGCAAGGCCGGGCGGGTGCGCTGGCTGGGCCGCCGCCCGGTCAACCGCGGCGTCAGCATGAACCCTGTGGACCACCCCCACGGCGGCGGCGAGGGCAAAACCAGTGGCGGCCGCCACCCGGTCACCCCCTGGGGTCAGCCCACGCGCGGCTTTAAGACCCGCAACAACAAGCGCACCGACCGCTTCATCGTCGGGCGGAGGAAGAAATCCTAATGCCGAGGTCGGTCAAAAAGGGCCCGTTCGTGGATGCGCCGCTGCTGCGCCGCATCGTGGACCTGAACGCGCGCAGCGAGAAAAAGGTGCTGAAGAGTTGGTCGCGGCGCTCCACCGTGGCGCCGGAGTTCGTCGGCCATACCATCGCCGTGCACAACGGCCGCAAATTCATCCCCGTCTACGTCACCGAAAACATGGTCGGGCATAAGCTGGGCGAGTTCGCACCCACGCGCACCTTCAGGGGCCACGCCTCCAAGTCGGGGGCGGAAAAGACCGCAGCGCCGGCGCGCTAGCCGGGACTCAGGATCACGATATGGAGAGCAAAGCCGAAGCGCGGTTTGTGCGGGTTTCGCCGCAAAAGGCCCGGTTGGTGGTGGATTTGATCCGCGGCCGGCGGGCGGGCCAGGCCCTGGAGTTGCTGGCGGTGACGCGCAAGCGCATGGCCGGCGAGATCGCCAAGGTGCTGCGTTCGGCCATCGCCAACGCCACCCAGAAGGACGATCAACTGGACGTGGATGATCTGTTCGTGGTCCGTGCCTATGTCAACGATGGGCCGCGGCTGAAGCGCATCCGGCCCGCCCCCATGGGCCGGGCCTACCGCTATCAGCGCCGCCTGGCGCATATCGCGGTGCACGTGGCCGACCGGCAGCAAGCACTGGCGCCACGGCCGGCGGAGGCGCCAGCGGCTGCGCCCGCCGCGCCGCCCCGTCCGGCGCCGGCCCGCCCGCGTCCGGCTGCGGCCAAAAAGGCTCCGTCGCGTCCGCCGCGCGCGGGCGCGAAAAAGCCCCGGGCCAAGGGCGGTGCGGCCAAGCCCAAAGCCGGGGCCAAGGGCAAGGCCGGGGCGGCGCCGAAGTCGGCGCCCGCGGCTAAACCCAAGCGCGGCGGCGCCGCCAGCAAGCCCGGCAACAAGAGCGGAGGCGGCAAGTCGGGCAGTTAGCGGCCCGCGAGACAAGCTTGGGAGAGCAGACGTTTATGGGACAAAAAGTTCATCCCTATGGGTTCCGGCTCGGGGTGGTCAAGCCCTGGAAAAGCCAGTGGTTCGCCACCAAGGACTACAGCCGCCTCCTGCTGGAGGACGTCAAGTTGCGCGAGAGCCTGAAAAATAAGCTGCGCGCCGCCGGCGTCAGCTCCATCGAAATCACCCGCCCGGGCAGCAAGCTGCGCGTGGTGATTCACACCTCCCGGCCGGGCATCATTATTGGCCGCAAGGGCTCAGAGATCGAGAAGCTGAAAGCGGAACTGCAGAAGAGCACGCAGCGGGAGGTCTTCATAGACATTCAGGAGGTCCACAAGCCGGAGCTCGACGCCCAGCTGGTGGCCGAGTCCATCGCCCTGCAACTGGAAAAGCGCGTGGCCTTCCGCCGCGCCATGCGCAAGGCCGTGGACAGCGCCATGCGCTTCGGCTGCAAGGGCATCAAGGTGCGCGTCTCGGGCCGGCTGAACGGCGCCGAGATCGCCCGCTCGGAGTGGTATCTGCAGGGCCGGTTGCCGCTGCATACGCTGCGCGCCAACATTGATTACGGCTTCACTGAGGCCCGCACCACCTACGGGGTGATCGGGGTGAAAGCCTGGACCTACCAGGGCGAGATCCTCGCCCGGCGCCGCCAGGCCCCGGCTGCGCCGCCCCGGCCGCCCGTGGGCCCGGCGTTTTAGGCCGGCCAGGAGAACGCAGTCATGCTGATGCCCAAAAAAGTGAAGTTCCGCAAGCAGCAGCGCGGCCGGATGACGGGCAAAGCCTGGAGCGGCGGCGAGTTGGCCTTCGGCGACTTCGGCTTGAAGGTGCTCGAGCCGGGTTGGATCACCGACCGCCAGATCGAGGCCGGCCGCGTGGCCATGACCCGCTTCGTCAAGCGCGGCGGCAAGATCTGGGTGCGGCTGTTTCCCGACAAGCCGGTCACCAAGAAGCCCGCCGAGACTCGTATGGGCAAGGGTAAGGGCGTGCCCGATCATTGGGTGGCGGTGGTCAAGCCCGGTCGGATTTTGTTCGAGATGGAGGGCGTGCCCGCCGAGCAGGCGCGCGAGGCCATGCGCCTGGCCGCCCACAAGCTGGCCCTGCGCACCCGCTTCGTCGGCCGCCAGGAGGGGTTGTGACCACCCTGGCCGCGCCGGAGGTGGAACCGGTCGCAGCCGGTGTGCCGCGGGCGGTAGCCCGCGGGGAGGAATCGTGAGCAAAACGATGGAGAAATTGAGGCAGATGGGCGAGCCCGAGCTGGTGGCGCGGGAGCAAGACAGCCGCGACCAGCTGTTCCGCCTGAAGTTCCAGATGGCCATGGGCAACGCCGAGAGCTTGAAGAAGCTGCGCGAGCTGCGCCGGGATGTGGCCCGCGTCGAGACGCTGCTCACCGAGCGGCGGCGCGTCGCGGCCGGCAAGGAAGGGCAGTGATGGCCGACCGCCCCATCCACCCGAACCCCGCCGGCCCGGACCCCGCGGCGCGCGGCCGCCGGAACGAAAAGATTGGCGCCGTGGTCTCCAACAAGATGGCCAAGACGATTGTCGTCGAGGTCACCCTGCGCTCGGCCCATCCGCTCTACCGCCGGGGCATCACCAAACGGCGCAAGTTCTACGCCCACGATGAGCGCCAGGAGTGCCACATCGGCGACACGGTGCGCATCGTCGAGACCCGTCCCCTCAGCCGCCTGAAGCGCTGGCGGTTGGTCGAGGTGCTCCGCCGGGCCGCCCGGCTGCCCAGCGAAGCCGAAGTGGCCGCGGCGGTCGGTGCGGAGGAGTTGCACCGCGACACCCGTCGCCCGCGCCCCGCCGCCGAGCCGGCCCCGGAGTCCTAGCCATGGTCCAGATGCGCTCCATCCTGGAGGTCGCCGACAACAGCGGCGCCCGCAAACTGCAGATGATCCTGCCGCTGGGCGGGCACACCGGCCTGCGCGCCGGCTTGGGCGACGTGGTCACCGCCGCCGTCAAGGAAGCCAGTCCCGAGGGCCAGGCCAAGAAGGGCACCGTGGTCAAGGTGGTCATCGTGCGTACCCGCAAGGAGCACCGCCGCCGCGACGGCACCTATATCCGCTTTGACCAGAACGCCGGGGTGCTCATCAACGACGCCGGCGAGCCGGTCGGCACCCGCGTCTTCGGGCCCGTCGCCCGCGAGTTGCGCGAGCGCAGATTTCTCAAGATCGTATCCCTAGCGCCGGAGGTGCTGTAAAGGGCGCCGGAGGCGCCGCAACGAGTTCCGGAGGTGCTGCCATGGCCGACATCCGCAAAAACGACACCGTCCGCGTCATCACCGGCCGCGATAAGGGCCGGCAGGGCAAGGTGCTGCGCGTCTTTCCCAAGGAGCAGCGCGTGCTGGTTGAGCACGTGATGATGGTCAAGCGCCACACCCGCGCCAACCCCGACAAGCAAATCAAGGGGGGCATCGCCGAGCACGAGTCCCCGCTGCACGTCTCCAACGTCATGCTGGTCTGCCCGGAGTGCGGCCCCACCCGCCTGACGCACGGCGTCAACCCCGAGGGCGGCCGCTTCCGCAGCTGCCGCAAATGCAAACGGAGCCTGGACTAGGAGAACCCTTATGCCCGCCCGACTGCGCGCCAAATACCAGCAGGAAGTGGCCCCGGCCCTGATGGCGGAGTTCGCCCTGGCCAACCCCATGGCGGTGCCCAAGCTGCACAAGATCGTGGTCAACATGGGCGTGGGCGAGGCCACCCAGAACGCCAAGTTGATGGACGGCGCGGTCGCGGAGCTGGCCGCCATCTGCGGCCAAAAGCCGGTCGTCACCCGCGCCAAAAAAAGCATCGCCGCCTTCAAATTGCGCGCCGGCATGCCGGTCGGCGCCTGCGTCACCCTGCGCGGCGAGCGGATGTTCGAGTTCCTCGACCGGCTGGTCAACGTCGCCCTGCCGCGGGTGCGCGATTTCCGCGGCGTCTCGCCCAAGGCCTTCGACGGCCGCGGCAATTACACGCTGGGCCTGCAGGACCAGTTGCTCTTTCCCGAAATTGACTACTCCAAGGTGGACAAGCCCAAGGGCATGAACGTCACCATCGTCACCACCGCCCGCAACGACGAGCAGGGCCGTGCGCTGCTCCGCCGCCTGGGCATGCCCTTCCGCGCCGCCTGAGGTTTTTTTATGGCCACTCAAGCCCGCATCGCGAAAACCCGCAAGACCCTGAAGTACGCCATCCGCCAGCGCCGCCGCTGCCGTCTCTGCGGCCGCCCGCGGGCGGTATACCGCAAGTTCGAGCTCTGCCGTCTGTGCTTCCGGTCCCTGGCGCTGCGCGGCGAGATCGCCGGCGTCACCAAGGCCAGTTGGTAGAGGTTGTCCGGCGGCGCTCGGCGCGCCGCCCGCTGAGGAAGGAAGGCATGAGCTTAACCGATCCCGTTGCCGATCTTTTAACCCGCTTGCGCAACGCCGTGCGCGCCGGCCACGCCAAGGTGGATGTGCCGGTCTCCAAGCTGAAGCTGGAGATCGTCCGCATCCTCAAGGACGAGGGCTATATCGCCTCCTACAAGATCAACGAGGAGGGCGTGCGCTGGCCCGAGTTGCGCGTCTATCTCAAGTACGGCGCCGGCGAGCAGCCGGTGCTCACCAATCTGCAGCGCGTCTCCAAGCCGGGCTGCCGCGTCTACGTCGGCCGTCGCGACATCCGTCCGGTGCTGGGCGGCATGGGCATCAATATTCTCAGCACGCCGCGCGGCGTGATGACTGGTCGCAACGCCCGCAAGCTGGGCGTGGGCGGCGAACTGCTGTGCGAAGTTTGGTAGCCGCCTAGAGAAGCCATTATGTCCAGAATCGGCCGCAAACCTATTCCCCTGCCCGCCGGCGTGCAGGTGCAGTTGCTGCCCGCCGCGGTTTCCGTGCAGGGCCCCAAGGGCACGCTGCAAGTGGGGCTGCCGCGCGGCATCCGCTTCCGGCAGCAGGACAATGTCCTCATTGCCGAGCGGAAAAACGACTCCCAGGCCGCCTTTCACGGGCTGGCCCGCAGCCTGGTGGCCAACGCCGTGCACGGCGTCAGCCAGGGCTTCAGCAAGGATTTGGACATCGTCGGCGTCGGCTTCCGCGCGGAGCTGAAGGGCAAGGCCGCGCTGGTGCTCAGCTTGGGCTTCAGCCACCTGATCGAATATCCCCTGCCCCCCGGCATTGAGATCGCCGTGGACGCCCGCCAGACGCACCTGACGGTGCGCGGCGCTGACCGCCAGCGGGTCGGGCAGGTGGCGGCGGAGCTGCGTTCGCTGCGCCCGCCCGATCCCTACAAGAACAAAGGCGTGCGCTATTCCGGCGAGCGCCTGAAGAAGAAGGTCGGCAAAACCGGAGCCAAATAGAGGACGCCATGCTCGCCATCCAATCCAAAAATCAGCGCCGCCGCGCTCGCCAGCAGCGGTCCCACGCCCGGCTGCGCGGCACGGCCGAGCGGCCGCGGCTGAGCGTATTCCGCTCCCTGCGCTATGTCTACGCTCAGTTGGTGGATGACTCCACGGGCCGGGTGTTGGCCGCGGCCAGCAGCCGCACCGCCGGGCCGCAGGCGCCCCCCGCCGACAACCTGGCCGCCGCCCGCGCCGTGGGCCAGCGCATCGCCGCCGCCGCCCAGGCGGCCGGCATCCAGGCCGTGGTCTTCGATCGCGGTGGCTATCTCTATCACGGCCGCGTCCGGGCGCTGGCCGAAGCCGCCCGCGAGGCGGGTTTGCGCTTCTAACCCAAGGACTTTCCTCCATGCCGGTCATACGTCAACGGCTCGACGCCAATCAATTCCAACTCAAGGACCAGGTCGTCTCCATCAACCGCGTCACCAAGGTGGTGAAGGGGGGCAAGAATCTGTCCTTTAGCGCCCTGGTCGTGGTCGGAGACCCCGGCGCCGCTGTGGGGGGGTACGGCAGCGGAAAGGCCAAGGAGGTGCCGCAGGCCATCCGCAAGGGCATCGAGGCGGCCAAGAAGAACCTCATGCGCGTGCATCGCCGCGACCTCACCATCCCCCATCAAGTGCTGGGCCGCTACGGCAGTGGGCGGGTGTTGCTCAAACCCGCCGCCGAGGGCACCGGCGTCATCGCCGGCGGCGCCGTCCGCGCCGTGATGGAGTCGGTCGGCATCGCCAACGTCCTCACCAAGAGCATCGGCACCACCAACCCGCATAACGTCATCAAGGCCACCTTCGACGCGCTCCGCCAGTTGCGCGACCGTGAGGCCGTGGCCGCCTCGCGCGGCAAAGCCGCGCAGGAACTCTGAGGCCGCCATGAGTCCCCAGTCATCCGCCCCCGCCGCCCGCCCCACCCTGCGCATCGAGTACTACCGCAGCGCCATCGCTTGCTCCTGGCGGCAAAAGGCCATCGTCCGCGGTTTGGGCTTCACCAAGCTGCGCCAAGTGGTGGTCCGCCCCGATGACGACGCGATCCGCGGCATGGTCAAGAAGATCCCGCATCTGGTCCGCATCTTGGACGCCCAATAGACGCCATGAACCTCAGTCAAATTCGCAAACCGAAGGGCGCGACCCACCCCCGCAAGCGGGTCGGCCGGGGCATGGGCTCCGGCCACGGTAAGACCTCGACGCGGGGCCACAAGGGCCAGCGCTCCCGCTCCGGCCACCGCCTGCTGCGTGGCTTCGAGGGCGGCCAGATGCCCATCCACCGCCGCCTGCCCAAGCGCGGCTTCCATAACCTGTTCCGCAAGCGCTGGGCCCAGGTCAATCTGTCCCGCCTCGAGGTCCTGGGCGTGGAGGCCGTCAATCCGGAGTTGTTGCTCGCGCGCCGGGTGATTCGCCACGTGCACGATGGGGTCAAAATATTGGCAGCGGGAGAAATTACCCGCCCCATGGCCGTCACCGCCCACGCCTTTAGCCGGGCGGCCAAGGAAAAAATCGAACGTGCGGGTGGTCAGGCCATCGTGATCGAATAATCCCCGCTGGCCGGCATCCCTAGTGGTCTATGTTTAAATCCATCGCCAATATCTTCCGCATCCCGGATCTGCGCAAGCGGGTCCTGTTCACGTTTTTCATCTTGGCGATCTACCGGCTCGGCGCCCACGTCCCCACGCCGGGCATCAACACCGCCCTGCTGCAGCAGTGGTTCAAGCAGAACGCCGGGACGTTGCTGGGCTACCTGAACATGTTCAGCGGTGGCAACTTCAGCAGCCTGACGGTGTTTGCCCTGGGCATCATGCCCTACATCACCGCCTCCATCATCCTGGAGCTGATGACGGTGGTGTGGCCCTACCTGGAAAAGCTGCAGAAGGAAGGCGAGCTGGGCCGCCGCAAGATCACCCAGTACACCCGCTATCTCACCGTCATCCTGGCCGTCTTCCAGGGCCTGATGATCGCCTTCACGCTGATGAAGAGTACCTACCAGGGCGCCGGCTTCGTCCGCAATCCGGGCATGTTCTTCATCTTTATGACCGTGCTGACGCTGACCGCCGGCGCGGTCTTCGTCATGTGGCTGGGCGAGCAGATCACCGAGCGCGGCATCGGCAACGGCATGTCGCTGCTCATCTTCGCCGGCATCGTCGTGGGTTTGCCCAGCGCCATCGGCGGCCTGTGGAGCAAGGTCGCGACCTCGGCCTACGGCCCGCTGACGGTGCCCGCCGTCCTCCTGCTGCTGGCCTTCATGGTGGTGGTGGTCGGCTTCATTGTCTTCGTGGAGCGCAGCGAACGCCGCGTGCCGGTGCAATACGCCAAGCGCATCGTCGGCCGCAAGCTGATGGGCGGGCAATCCACTCACCTGCCAATCCGGGTCAACAGCGGCGGCGTCATGCCGGTCATCTTCGCCGCCTCGATCATGACCTTCCCGCAGACCTTCAGCATGCTGCCTGCGGTCAAGAACAGCCCGGCGCTGGCGCACATGTTCAACGCCCTGAACTTCGGCCGGCCCTTGTACTCGCTGATCTACTGCGTCGGCATCATCTTCTTCGCCTACTTTTACGTCTCCATCATCTTCAACCCCGTGGAGGTCGCCGACAACATGCGCAAGTACGGCGGCTTTATCCCCGGCATCCGCCCCGGCAAGAACACCTCCGAGTACCTGAACACGATCCTGACGCGCATCACCCTCGTGGGCGGCATCTATCTGGTCGTGGTCTCACTGCTGCCGCAGTTCCTGATCACGGGGACGCAACTCCAGTACCTGCCGGGCTTCCTCGGCAACTGGTTCCAGAACGCCCCGACCTGGTTCCTGAACGGCTTGAACGTGAACTTCTATTTCGGCGGCACCTCGCTCCTGATCGTGGTCGGCGTCGCCATGGACACGGTACAGCAGGTGGAGGCGCAGTTGATCATGCGCCACTATGAGGGCTTTACCGCCCGCTCCACCCGGATTCGGGGCCGGCGCGCCACGTGGGTCTAGCCCCTGCCCTGGCAGCGGCGGGGCTGGCCGCCGCTGCTCCAACCCTGCTTTCCTGGCCCTTCCTTCCGCCCATGTCTGACGTCGCCTCCCCTGCCGCCGGACCCGCCTTGGGACCGGTGATCCTGCTCGGCGTACCGGGGGCGGGGAAGGGCACCCAAGCCCAGCGCATCGTCGCTCACTACGCCATTCCCCAAATCTCAACCGGCGACATCTTTCGCGCCGCCGCCGGCACGCCCCGGGGCCCGGAACTCGCCGCCTACATGGAGCGCGGCGAGTTGGTGCCAGACCGGCTGGTTTGCGCCATCATCGGCCCCCGGCTCCAGCGCCCGGATTGCCGCCAGGGCTTTATCCTGGACGGCTTTCCGCGCACCGTCCCCCAGGCGGATTGGCTGCTGGCGTTCCTTCCCCAGCACGGCCTGAGCGGCCCGCGGGGGCCGATTGTGGTCTATTTGACCGTCGGCTATAATGATCTGTACCGCCGTTTGGCCGGAAGGCGGTCGTGTCCCGCGTGCGGGCGCATCTACAATGATTTTTCCCAGCCGCCCCGGCGCCCGGGTCATTGTGACCTGGACGGGAGCCCGCTGGTGCAGCGTCGCGACGATGACCCCGAGGTGATCCGCGAACGGCTGATTTCGTATGAGGAGCGCACACTGCCGTTGATCGAGCACCTTCGCCGCCGCAGCTGTTTCCACCAGATCTACGGCGCCGATCCCGTTGCGCGGGTCACGGAAAACGTGTTTTGGGCCCTGGAGTCCTGCCGGGACGGGGCCGCATGATTCCCTGCCGTTCGCCCCGCGAGTTGGAGCGGCTCCGCCGCAGCGGTTTGGCCGTCTACGAGGTCCTCGGCGCGGTGGTCGCCGCCGTCGCTCCCGGCGTCAGCACCTGGGATCTGGAGGGTGTTGCCGAGCAAGCCATCCGCGAGCGCGGCGCCACGCCGGCCTTCCGCGGCTATCGCGGCTACCCTTGCGTGCTTTGTGCTTCGGTCAACGATGAGG
>JBOGKW010000104.1:0-12233 GCA_050746205.1 Terriglobales bacterium
GGCCTGGCGGCGGCCATGCGCCGCCAGGCCGCCGATTTCGAGCGGACGCACGGCATTGCGATCCGGCTCCGCGTCTATCTCCCCAGCCGGCCGCCGCGGGAACTGGAAACCCTGGCGTATCGCTGGGTGCAGGAAGGTCTGACCAACGTTGCCCGTCACGCGCAGGCCCGCCACGTCGAGATCGAGGTCGGCGGCGAAAACGGCCGTCTGAACCTGCGCTTGGCCGACGACGGCCAGGGCCTCAACCTGGGCCGCGCAGGCTCGGACGGCTTCGGCCTCGAGGCCATGCGGGAGCGCGTCGAGCTGGCCGGCGGCGCCTTGCATCTTGCCCCCACTCCGGGCGGCGGCCTAACGCTGACCGCCGATATCCCTTGGCCCGAATCGGCCGCTTCGCCCGCTGGCAAACCGCCGGATCTGACTCTCAGGGCACACGCCTGAATGCAAATCGGCTCTGGTATCCAACCCACTCTTTTCCCTTCGTCAATTCCATCCATGTCCCGATCCCGCATTCTCCTTACCGACGACCACACTCTGTTCCGCCAGGGCTTGCGCAACCTCATCTCCGCCGAACTGGACCTTGAGGTGGTGGGTGAGGCCCGTAACGCCGAGGAAGCCGTGGCCAAGGCGCGAGAGCTGACGCCGGACCTGGTGGTCATGGACATCGGCATGCCCGGCCTTTCCAGCTTCGAGGCGGTGCGCCGAATGCGCAAAGAACGGCCGGAATTGAAGGCGCTCTTCTTGACCATGTACGATGACGAAGATTACCTCGCCGAGTGCCTGGAAGCCGGCGGCTCCGGCTACATGCTGAAGGATGCCCCCGCCGAGCAGCTCATCCTTGCCATCCGCGAAATCCGCCGAGGAGGGAAGTATCTTAGCCCGCCAATTCTCGCCCGCCTAGTCGAGGACCTGCGCTGCCGTCGCCCCGAGGAACGCTTCAAGCCGCGCCTAAGCACGCTCACGCCCCGCGAGCGCGAGGTCCTGAAACTGCTGGCCGAAGGCCTTTCCGTCAAGGAGATCGCCGCCCGGCTTGATCTCTCCATCAAGACGATCGAGGCGCACAAGTTCAACTTGATGCGCAAGCTGGACATCCACAACAAGGCGCAGCTCGTTCAATACGCCATCAAGCGCAAGATCATCAAGATCGCGTAGGCCCCGGGAAGGGAAGGCGAAGACCAGTAGCGCATTGGCGGCGGTTGTACCGCGCCGCGGCGGGTAGGATGCCTATGTACCGCCCCGCGCAATGCCTGGGTCCATCCGCCGGCGGGACGCGCGCCCCAGGGCCGCGGGGCCGTTGTGCCTAGGCTCGTGCCCGGGCCAACTCGGCCCACTCTGTCTCCGCCGCCTGGCCCAGCAGGATCACCAGCACATAAATTCCCAGCGCCATATCCAGCGGAAAGCCGGGAAGCAGCACGATAGCGGCGACGATCGCCGTCATCCGGGCCCAGGCGGCCCGCTGCAGAAGCCCAATGCCGGCCACGATGGCCAGCACCGCGCCCACCAGCAGCCAGGCCCCGATCCAGCCGAGGAATATCCCGGCAACTCCACCCCAGGGCATGCCCATGTAGTGCATCCACGGCATGCGGAACTGCATGGCGCCGAACAGGAATAGCCCGCCCGGCAGGCGCAAGAATCCCGCGATTAGCAACAGCACCCCCATGACCGTCAGATGGCGGCGGAGTCGGCCTGCCTTCGCGTTACCGGCCTCCATCACCGTTTGCGGTCGAGGCGGGGAAAGAACGCCCGCAGTGCCCGCCGCTCCGGCCGCATGGCCGCATTTTGGGCAAAAGGCGCTGCTGGAGTCCAGCGGCTGGCCACAGCGGTTGCAGAACATGGGCATGGGCATCTCCGTTCCCGATGTGCGGTTCAGCCGAATATACGCGGATCCCGGCCCAAAGGTTCACGGCCATGCGAGGCGGGCACGGTGCTCGGGCTCCCAGGCGGATGTGGGGATTGATCGGCGGCCTCGGGACGCCGGCCTCACGCTCGGGCCGGTGGGGCAACCCGCCCCGCTAGGCGGTGCGGCCCGCCTCGGCCTTCGCCTTGCTTTCCGCCGCGCCCGCTTGCGCCGCCGCCAGCCGAGCGGTCAACACCCGGTACGGTGAGCAAGAGACGTAGTTCAGTCCGGTTTTGAAGAAGAACGCGACCGAGGCCGGGTCACCGCCGTGCTCACCGCAGATGCCGACCTTCAGCTCCGGCCGCGCCTTGCGTCCGGCCTCGGTGGCTTGCCGCACCAGCTGACCGACGCCGGTTTGGTCGAGGCTGGCGAAGGGGTCCTGCTTCAGCACGCCCTGCTGCAAATAGAAGGGCAGGATCTTGCCGATATCGTCTCGGGAGAAGCCATAAGTGGTCTGGGTGAGGTCGTTGGTGCCAAAGCTGAAGAACTGCGCCTCGGCAGCGATTTCGCCGGCCACCAGCGCCGCCCGGGGCAGTTCGATCATCGTGCCGACCAAATAGTCCACCCGGGCGCCGGCGCCGGCGAATACCTCCTCCGCCACGCGTTGCACGATCTCCTTTTGCAACGCCAACTCCTTCGGCGTCGCCACCAGCGGGATCATGATCTCCGGTTTGACCACCTTGCCTTTCTTCGCCACCGCCAGAGCCGCCTCGAAGATCGCCCGCGCCTGCATCTCGGTGATCTCGGGGTACAGAATCCCCAGCCGGCAGCCGCGCAGCCCGAGCATCGGGTTGACCTCATGCAATTCCTGGACACGCTGCAGCAAAGTCTCTAAGCCGGTAGCGCCGGTGATGCCGTAGTCGGCGTATTTCTTCTTGATTTCCGCCGTCAGCTTCCGTTTCCGGGCGGGGGGCGCCAGCTTCAGCCGCTCGAGATCCAGCATGATCTCCTCGCGCGGCGGCAAAAACTCATGCAGCGGCGGATCGAGTGTCCGAATGGTCACCGGCAAGCCCTCCATGGCCGCGAAGATGCCAGCAAAGTCGCGCCGCTGCAGGGGCAGCAAGCGCTTCAGCGCCCGCCGCCGCGCCTTCTCGTCCGGAGCGAGGATCATGGCCCGCATGTGCTCGATCTTGCCCTCGCCGAAGAACATGTGCTCGGTGCGGCACAGGCCGATGCCCTCGGCGCCGAAGGCGCGTGCCGCCTGCGCGTCGCGCGGCACGTCGGCGTTGGCGCGGACGCCCATCTTGCGGTGCGGCTCGGCCCAGCTCATGAACTCGAGCAGCATCGGATCCTTGGGATCGGCCGGGCGGGTGGGCAACTGGCCGTCGTAGACGGCGCCGCTGGAACCGTCAATCGAGATCCAGTCGCCTTCGCGGTAGAGCTTCTTGCCAATGCGTAGGGTCTTCCCGTGCTCATCCACGGCGATCGCACCCGCCCCGGCGACGCAGCACTTGCCCATGCCGCGCGTCACCACGGCGGCGTGGCTGGTCATGCCGCCGCGCGCCGTCAAGATGCCCGCCGCCACCTCCATGCCATGGATGTCCTCGGGCGTCGTCTCCGCCCGCACCAGGACCGTCGGGCCACGCTTGGCCTCGGACCAGGCCACCGCCGCCTCCGCGGTGAACACCACCTGCCCCACGGCCGCGCCGGGCGAGGCGGGCAGCCCGTGGGTAAGCGCCTCGGCCGCCTTGAGAGCCTTGGGATCGAAACCCGGGAACAGCAATTCATAGAGCTGATTCGCGTCCACGCGAAAGATGGCCTCGGCCTTGGTGATCAGCTTCTCCGCCACCATGTCCATGGCCACCTTCAGCGCCGCCCGCCCGGTGCGCTTGCCATTCCGCGTTTGCAGCATGTACAACTTTTGTTCCTGAATCGTGAACTCGAAATCCTGCACATCGCGATAGTGCTTCTCGAGACGCGTGGTAATCTCGCGCAACTGGTCGTACACCGCCGGCAGCACCTTGCGCAATTCGGAGATGTGCACCGGCGTGCGGATGCCGGCCACCACGTCCTCGCCTTGTGCGTTCATCAGAAACTCGCCGTAGAACTCGCTCTCCCCGGTGGCCGGGTTGCGCGTGAACCCGACGCCCGTGCCGCTGGTCTCGCCCAGGTTGCCGAAGACCATGGTTTGCACGTTCACCGCGGTCCCCAGATCATCGGAGATGTTCTGCATCCGGCGGTAGGCCCGGGCGCGATCGTTGAACCAGGACCGGAAGACCGCGTCCCGCGCCATCTGCAATTGCCGGTAGGGATCCTGCGGGAAGTCCGCGCCTGTGTGCTTGCGGATAGCGGCCCGGTATCCGGCGATCACGGCCCGCAAATCTTCCGCGCTCAGCTCGGTGTCGAGCCTCACCCGGCGCTTGCGCTTCTGGGCATCGAACACGGCGTCAAAGGTCTTCTTGTCCATTTCCAGCACGACGCTGCCGAACATCTGCATCAGGCGGCGATAGCTGTCATAGGCGAAGCGGGGATTGTGGGCCTGCCGCGCCAGCCCTTCCACGGCGTGGTCGTTCAAACCGATGTTCAGAATGGTGTCCATCATTCCCGGCATCGAGAATTTGGCGCCGCTGCGCACGCTCACCAGCAGGGGCCGCTCGGCATCGCCCAGCTTCTGCCCTTGCAGTTGCTCCAGGCGGCCGAGCATTTCGCGGGTCTGCTGCTCGACCTCCGGCGCCACCTTGCGGCCCCGCCGGATGTACTCACGGCAGGCTTCGGTGGAGATGGTGAACCCCGGCGGCACGGGCAAACCGGCGTTGGTCATCTCCGCCAGGCCTGCGCCCTTGCCGCCCAACTCATCCTTCATCTGGCCATTGCCTTCGGCTTTGCCGCCGCCGAAAAAGTACGCATATCGAGTGCTCATGGGAGAGACCAGAATATCAGTTGCCCGCGGCCGCCTGCGTCCTGCGGAGCCGCGCGAAGCCGGCGGCTCAGCCGCCCTATTCTGGACGCACCCGCTGGTCGCTGCGGCTGGGTTTCGACCGCCGGCAACGGGTGCCCGCTGGCGCTCGGGGGGTCTCCAAGTTGCTGCGACAGGCTCTTGTGGTCGAGGCCGACGCGGGGATTCGCCGCCGCCAGCCCGGACCCGCACTAGCCGGGCGCAGGTGGGGTCTGCCTTCGGCTTGCGTGTCAGCCGCCATCCACGCGGCCGGGCTGGGCGGGGCATCCCACCGCCGGCTGATGCCGCCACCCAGGTGGGCTACGGCGCGCCAGACAAGAGCCTTGCCCCTGGGAGCCGGCGGCACGGGCCGGCGCCCGCGCCCGCCAGGAACAGTGCTTCATAATAGGTAGTCGGAGCCTCTTTATGCCTACCCCCGAAGTGCGCATCAAAACTGGCCTGGCCGAGATGCTGAAAGGCGGCGTGATCATGGACGTCACCGACGCCGCCCAGGCCAAAATCGCTGAGCAAGCCGGCGCTGCCGCGGTCATGGCCCTGGAGCGCGTGCCCGCCGACATTCGCAGAGAGGGCGGCGTGGCCCGCATGGCCAGCGTCCGCAAGATGCGCGAAATCATGGAGGCCGTCACCATCCCGGTGATGGCCAAATGCCGCATCGGCCACCTCGCCGAGGCCCAGATCTTGCAAGCCCTGGGCGTGGACTACATTGACGAGAGCGAAGTCCTCACTCCCGCCGACGAGGCCTACCACGTGGACAAGCACGCCTTCACCGTGCCCTTCGTCTGCGGTGCCCGCAACCTGGGTGAGGCGCTGCGCCGCATCGCCGAAGGCGCGGCCATGATCCGCACCAAGGGCGAGGCCGGCACCGGCGATGTGGTCCACGCGGTGCGCCACATCCGCGCCATCGTGCGGGAACTACGCGAGTTGACGCTACTGCGAGAGGAGGAACTGTTCGGTCGCGCCAAGGAGCTCGCCGCGCCGGTGGAGTTGGTGCGCTGGGTGGGCCGCGAGGGCCGCCTGCCGGTGCCCAACTTCTCCGCCGGTGGCATCGCCACGCCCGCCGATGCCGCCTTGGTGATGCAGCTCGGCGCCGAGGCGGTGTTTGTCGGCAGCGGGATCTTCAAAAGCGAAGACCCTGCGGCCCGCGCCCGTGCTATTGTCCGCGCCGTCACCCACTACCGCGACCCGCACGTGCTCCTGGAGGTCTCCGGCGATTTGGGCGAGCCCATGCGCGGCCTGGATGCCGCCGCGCTTCGCCCAGAGGAGCAGCTACAGACCCGCGGCTGGTAAGGCTCCACGGCACGCGGTTGTTGACCCCTGTGCTCATTGGCATTCTGGCCCTGCAAGGCGATTACGAGGCGCACGCCCGCGCCCTGGCCGCCCTCGGTCTGACCGCGGAGCGCGAGCCTGATCGTCTTTCCCCGTCAGCCCCGCTGGTCGCGGCGCCGGAGTTCACCGGTCGTTGGCGCTTCGTCCGCTCCGCCGCGGACCTGGCGGGGTTGGACGGTCTGGTCCTGCCCGGCGGTGAAAGCACCACCATGCTGAAGTTCCTAGGGGACCCAGCCTTCTGGCGGGAGATGACAGAGTTGCTGCGCCACCGCGCCGTTCTGGCCACATGCGCTGGCGTCATCCTCCTGGCTCGCGACGTGGGCAACCCGCCACAGCGGTCCCTTGGCGCCCTGGATATCGCCGTCGAGCGCAATGCCTACGGCCGGCAAATTGACAGCTCCATACGGCAGGGCTGCTGGGCACCCGCCGCGCCCAACGCCGGCCAACCCCTGGAAATGGTTTTCATCCGCGCCCCCAAGATCACTGGCATGGGCCCCAGCGTGGAAGTCCTAGCCACCGAATCGGACCTGCCCGTCCTGGTGCGCCAGGGCCGCATCCTCGCCGCCACATTCCATCCCGAACTGAGCAGCGACCTCGGCCTGCATCGCATGTTCCTCCGAGCCAGCGCAGTGGGCGCGGGGAACGGCTGAGGGCAGGCCAGGCGGCAAAATTCCGACCACGCAACGGCCGCTGCCGGCACTAGCAAAGTCTCGGCGCGGCCATACCGGTGGGCGCGCCCGCGCCCTCCGTTCCCCCTAGCGCCCAGGGCTCAGCGCTGCGATTTCTCTCCAGCGCGGACGGCGGCGTTGAAGCGGGCCGAGCCGCCGCGCGGAATGGTCAGCGACTGCCACTGCCCAGCTGAGGCGGCGAAATGGCGCGCCACAAATACGATCTGCCCAATGTGATAGCTGCAGTGCGCCAGCTGGCGATTGATCGCCTGGGTCACCGAATGCGGCTCGCCACGGATGGTCACGCTGCGGTTGAGATCGGCGTCACGCAGGCCCGCCAGGACATCGAACGGAGCTTTCCAGCCAGCGGCCCAAACGGCCATGACCGCGGCGCGCGTGGCTGGCGGCGCCTCGAACTCGCTGTCCCGGTCCCGGTCCGGCTTTTCGCCGTCACTGTCGAGGAAGTCGGTCCAGCGCGAGCGCATGCTGCCGGCCAGGTGCTTGACGATCGTGGCAATGGAATTGGATTCGGCGTCCAGCGAGGTGAACAGCCCGTCGTCGGGGCATTGCGCCATCGCGCGTTCGCCCAGCGTTTGGTAGTAGCGCAACAACTCGATCGCGTCGCTGAGAGGGGAGGTGGTGAAGCGATGCGCCATAGCGTATCATCGCTCCGGCGGCGCGCGGGCGCCAGTCCTGGGGCGGCCACGGCCAGCCCCGGCATTGCTTCATTGCCCAGCGCGCATCTCGTGGGCCAGCAGCCGACGCTTTACGCTTAGGCCCCAGCGGTAGCCGCCCAAGCCGCCGTCGCCCCGGATGACGCGATGGCAGGGAATCAGCACCGCGACGGGGTTCTCCGCGCAGGCGCGCGCCACGGCGCGGGCTGCGGTGGGCCGGCCGATGCCGGCCGCCACCTGGGCGTAGCTGCGGGTCTGGCCGGGAGGAATGCCCTGGAGAAATCGCCACACCTGAAACTGAAAGGCCGTGCCCCGGGCGGCGATCGGTATCCGCGGCGGCTTTTCCTCCTGGCGCCAAAAGGCGTCCAGCGCCCGCAACCACGCGTCGAACGGCTCTCCGGCCGGCTGCGGCATCGGCCGCAGGCAGGCTGCGGGGAACTCCCTGCGGAGCCGGGACCGGAGCGCCCCGATCGCCCGCCCGAACTGCAAAGCGCACAAGCCCCGCTCCGTCGCCGCCACCAGCATCTGGCCCAGCGGGCTGGCCACTGCGGCATAACGGATCACCAGTCCCCGTCCGCCTTGGCGATATTGGCCGGGTGTCATGCCCATTCGGGCATCCACGCCCTCATAGACGCGGCTGGGAGCGCCATAGCCGGCTTCATAAATCGCGTCCGTCACGGGACGGCCCTCCCGCAGTGCGGCTTTCAGCCGTCCCAGCCGGCAAGCTTCGGCATATTGCCGCGGCGTCAGCCCCAGCGCGGCCCTAAACCGCCTCTGCAGGTGGTACGGGCTGAGCCCAGCCCGCCGCCCCAGCGCCGCCAGGCTCAGCCCCTCGCCGCTGGCCACCCCGCGCTCGATCCACGTGGCCAAGGCCGCCATCCGCGTGCCATCCGAAACTGCCGGCTGCATGACTTCCCTCATGGCATCAATCTATCCGCCCGGCGGATGCCGCGCTATCCGATTCTTGCGCATCGTGCCGCGGGCCCGGACTGCCAGAGGTGAGGCCCCGCCGAGCTTAGGCGAGGAGCCAAGAAAGAGGCCCTCCGCAGAACCGGCGCCCACCGGTGGCTGCGGCGGCGCGCCGGGGCGGCGCCGCACGGCGACATCTCCCGCCGCACCGCTCGTAGCCAGCGGTCCGGCCAGCGCTGCCGCCGAACTGAGCGCCACGAAGCTCCGCCGATCCATCCGTGTCATTTCGCCTCCCGCCAACTGCGCAGGTTCAGCTGGTGCTCCGCGGCCTTGAAGGCCTGGGCGTGCCGGAACCCCGCCACCGCGCCGCGGGTCACGGTCAGCGCCTCGTAATAAGCGGCGAACGGGAAGTCCTCGATGCCTCCGCGCCAGATCTGGTAGGCGCTGGCGGCATGCAGCCAGGTGTCATAGACGCTGCCGATGTCCACAAACGTATCCGGCTGATAATGGAGCGGATCTTCCCAGCTGTCGGTGTAGTAGACCTGGCGCACCTCATGGGCCTGGCCCGGCACCTGCGTCATGGCCGGGAGGGCGGCGTAAAAGACGGCATCATTCACCAAATAATGCGTGTTGCGGTCGTCGCGCTCGCTGCTGCCGCCCCATTGCGTGATGACGATGTCCGGCCGCGTTGCGCGAATGACGGCGGCTATCTTGAGCGCCGCGGCCTCGTTGTACGGGATCTCGGCGTCGGGATAATCGAGAAAGCGGACGGCGGCGCCCAGACGCTGGGCGGCCAGCAGCGCCTCGCGCTTTTTCTGCACGGCGTATTCGGCCGGCGTCAGCGTCGGGGAGCCTTTCTCGCCCAGCGTCAGATGCAGCAGGGTCACCGCGCCGCCTTCCTTCACCGCCAGCGCCAGCGCGCCGCCACAGGTCATTTCCATGTCCGCCGCGTGGGCGTCCACCGCCAAAATGTTCACCGCCATACGTCGGCTATTGTGCCATGGGCCGCGCGCCGCCGCCCCAGAACGGGGGTGGCGCAGGCGATGGAGAGCGCGCCTCCGGGCTGGGCCCGAGCGGCGGCCCTTGTGCCGCCCCGAGGCCTCGCCTACAATCCGGCCATGGCACCTGCGAAGGGACGGCATCGCGTCCTCGCTCTGGTGCTCGCCGGTGGCAAGGGTGAGCGCCTCTACCCCCTCACCCAGTACCGCTCCAAACCCGCGGTGCCTTTTGGCGGCAGCTACCGCATTATTGACTTCGTCCTCAGCAACTTGGTCAATTCCGGCATTGACGCCATTTATGTGATGACCCAGTACAAGGCGCAGTCTCTGATTACGCACATTCAACGCGCCTGGAGCTTCGTCAACCAAGCGCGCGACGCCTTCGCCACCATCGTCCCGGCCCAGATGCAGATGGGCGATGTTTGGTACCGCGGCACCGCCGACGCCATCTACCAAAACCTCAATCTCATCGAGCAGTACGCCCCGGACGCGGTGGTCATCTTCGGCGCCGACCACGTCTACAAGATGAACATCCGCCAGATGGTGGAGTACCACTTCGAGCACGGCGCCGCGGCCACCGTGGCCTGCCTGCCGGTACCGATCGCGGAGGTGCGGCCCTTCGGCGTCATCGAGGCCGGGGCCGATTTCCGCATCCACCGCTTTCTGGAAAAGCCCGATCCCACCGACGCCCCGCCCATGCCCGGCCGGCCCGAGGACGCCCTCGTCTCGATGGGCAACTACGTCTTCGACACCAACGTGCTCATTGATGTCTTGCTGGAGGACTCAGGCCGTGGCGGTGCGCATGACTTCGGACGCACCATCTTTCCGGCCATGGTCTCGCGGATGGACGTCTACGCCTACGACTTCACCTCCAACCGCATTCCCGTTCACCACGGCCATGAAATTGAACAGCCCTATTGGCGCGACGTCGGCACCCTGCAGAGTTATTACAACTGCAACATGGATCTGAAGAGCGTGCTGCCCGAACTGAACCTTTACAACTGGGCCTGGCCGATCATCGGCGCCAATTTCAATACGCCGCCGGCGAAGTTCGTCTTCGAGGAGCCGGCGCGGACCGGCCGGGCGCTGCAGTCGGTGATCAGCGGCGGCTGCATTATCGCGGGCGGCTTCGTTCGCGACTCCATCCTCGCCCGCAACGTCTCGGTGGATGAGAACGCCGAGGTCTCCGAATCCATCCTGATGGACAGCGTGGTCGTGGGGCGCGGCGCGCGCGTCCACCGGGCCATCTTGGACAAGAATGTGCATGTTCCCCCCGGGGGCGAAGTGGGCCTGAATGCCGCGGCGGACCGCGCGCACGGTTATCATCGCGACGCCAGCGGTATCACCGTGGTCGCCAAAGTGGCGGAGACGCCGGAGAGCCGGGCGCGGTACCTGTAGGGCCAGGCGAGAGACGAGGAGCCCCCGCCGGTTAGGCGCCGGCGGCGGCGGCAGGAATGAACTCAATGACGAAGCGCGTGCCGACGGGGCGGTTTTCCTCGACGCGAATGGTCCCGCCATGGTCGGAGACGATGCGGCTAACGATCGCCAGGCCCAGTCCGCTGCCCTGCGGCTTGGTGGTGACGTAAGGGAGGAACAGCCGTTCCTTGACCGCATCGGGGATGCCATGCCCGCTGTCGGCAACGTAGGCCTCGACGAAGCCGTCGCCGCATTCGGTGCCCACCACGATTTCGCGCACGCTGGCGCCCCGCACCGCCTCGGCCGCGTTGTCAATCAAGTTGACAAAGACGCGGCGTAACTCCTCCGGATCCAGCCACAGCGGCGGCAGGGGCTGCAGCTCGCTGCGCAGCCGCACCCCATCCAGCCGTCCGTCGAAGGCTCGCAACGCGCGCTCCACCACGGCGTTCAGGTCGCAGGACACCGGCTTGGCGGCGGGGAACCGGGCGAAGGCGCTGAACTCGCCCACCAGGCTCTCCAACGATTTCACCTCGGCTTGGATGGTGCGGGCGCACTCGCCAATCACCTCGACGGTGTCCGCCGCGGGCGGTGCGCCCTCCGGATCGCGTTCCAGCCGGCGCCGGATTCGCTCGGCGGAGAGGGCAATGGGGGTCAGCGGGTTCTTGATTTCATGGGCGATGCGCCGCGCCACCTCCCGCCAGGCGGCCATTTGCTGCATGCGCAGCACGTCCGTCAGGTCCTCGAGCACCAGCACAAAGCCGCCGCCCCGCCGGCCGTTGGCGCTGCCTCCGATCACCGAAACCGTGACCGCGGCCGTGACCGTCCCGCCTTGGGCCCCAGCCAGATCCATTTGCCCGGCGATCGCCCCCAGCCGCTCCGCCTTGCGGAGCAGGCGGTGCATCTCGCGGCGGCTGTCCCCCTCGACCAGTTCGTCCAGGCGCCGGGCGGCACGAGCACGCTCGCCAAACAGGCGCACCACGGCGGGGTTGATCCGCTCAATCACCCGCCGGCTGTCCAACGAGATCACCGCCGACGGTATGCTTTCCAGCAGCGTCTCCGTGTAGCGCCGCCGCGCCTCCAGTTCGGCGTGGGCCGCTCGTTCGCGCTCCCCGGCGATGTCCAGTTCCCGGCGATTGGCCTCCAGGTCCCGCGCCATGCGGTTGAACGAGCCCACCAGCGTGGCGACCTCATCCTTGGCCGCGACTTGAATCCGGTGGCCGAGGTTGCCGCGTGCAATTTCTTCCGTGGCCTGCGACAGCGCCTGGATCGGCGTTGTGACCAGCTTGGACAAGAACAAGGCAAACCAGGTGGCGGCGAAGAGAATGGCCAGCGTGAGCAGCAGCAAGTACTCGGTGTACAGGCCGCGGAGGGCGCGGCGCTGGCGCCCCAGTTGGGCATAGGTGTGATCATCGGCGGCCAACTTTTTCAACCGCGCCGCCAGGGCCGCTGGCA
>JBOGKW010000105.1:0-12221 GCA_050746205.1 Terriglobales bacterium
TGCACCATGGCCGCTGAGATCGGCACGGGATGGCGGCGGGACCACGCCAGCGGCCGGACATAGACCTGCGCTTGCAGCGTCTCGCCAAGCCAAACACGGACCGTTTGGCGAAAGCTGCCGACCATCGCCGCGACCCCGACCACCATGGCGATGGCGGTGGCCAAGGCGGCGACCAGCACCGCGACGCGGCGTTGCGCCGCCAACAACGAAGCCGCGGCTAGCGCCAGCCGCGGGCAACGCCGGCGCAACAGCCAACCGCGGGCGGCGGGCAGCACCGCGCGCAACAGCGGCGCCGCCGCCAACGCTGCGGCGCACACCGCGAACAGGGCGCTCAGATAGCCGTTTACGGGCAGCCCGTAGGGCGCCGGCAGCCAGGCGGCGGCCAACGCCGCCAAGCCCAGCCCCAGCGCCAGCGCCGCCCAGCGGCGATGGCGCTCCCGAAATGCCAACTCCGGCTCCTCCGGGCGCAACGCGGCGGCAGGAGCGATCGCGGCGGCCTCCCGCGCCGGCACCCACGCCGCCGCCAATGCCACCACCCACGCCAGCGCCAGCGCCCAGGCGAGATCGGCCCCGGTTAGGCGGGGCGGAAGGGGATGGCTGACGGCGTAGAGGTTGTTGACCGTCGCGGACAACAGACCCACGGCAGCACGGGCAAAGAGCCAGCCCAGCCCCAAACCCACGAGCGCGCCCGCCGTGGCCAGCAGGCCGGCCTCCGCCAGCAGCGCGCGGCGCACGGCGCCCGCCTGCGCCCCCAGGGCGCGCACCACGGCGATGGCTTCCCGCCGCCGCAGCACCGCCAGCGACATGGCGTTGTAAATGAGAAACGCGCCGACCAGCAGGCTGACGAAGCTGAGCGCCACCAGATTGGCCTGGAAGGCGGCCAGCATCTTACCCGCTTGCCGCTCCCGCGCCGCCGGCGGCTGGACAACGTCGTCGGCGGGAATCAGTGGCCGCAAGCGAGCGGCGAAGGCGGCGGCGGAGACGCCTGGAGCCAGTCGAATGTCCAGGCCGTCAAATGACGCAACGCCGTCCCCGCGGGCCAGCAGGCGGGCGAACGCGGCAATGTCCAGCACGCCGATATGGCCCGCCTGCGCCCGGGCCAGACCGCGCGCCGGCAGCAGGGCGGCGATGCGCAGGTGAATACGCCGCGCGCCCAGAATCAAAATCAGGACTTCCCCCACGCGATCGCCGTGCTGACGGGCATAGGCGGCGGCAAGCAGCACCGGCGGGGGCCGTGGCCCACGGGCCGGCGTAGCCGCTCCCCGGGGCGGTGGGGCGGGCGCGCTTGCCGGCCCGGGCCACCCCTGGCCCTCCGCCAGCAAATCGGCGCCGTACAGGTCCAGCGTGTCCTGAGCCTCAGGATCGTAGGCGAGGCGATGAATATAGGGAAGGATCTGCGCTTCGCCGCCCAAGGCATTGAGCCGCGCCAGAGCGGAGGCGGGAATCGGCGCCGGGCCGCGCACCAGCAAATCGGCCTGCCCGGCCAGGGCGCGGTCGGTGGCGCGAAACGACTGCGTCGCCGCGCGATCGGCCATGCGGATGCCGATCACCACGGCGATGCCCAGGGCGACGGCCAAGCCGCTCACCAACGCCCGCGCCGGAAACCGCCGCAGCGGGCGCCAGACCAACGCCCGCCCGAGCGCGCGCGCAGCCAAAAGCCGGGAAACGACGGGGCCCGGCACGGCGCCCTGCCCGCGGGCCGGACGCGGCGGCGCAACCGCTGGATGCGGCGTCAACGGCCGCCCCGGCGCGCCGACGCGGCATCATCCGCCGGCGCCAGCCGCCCGTCGCGCAGCGGCAGCACGCGATCGGCAAAGGTGGCGGCCTCGGCGCTGTGGGTGGCTAGCACCACCGCCGTGCCGGCGGCGCGGCTCAGCTCGCGCAACAGAGCCAGCACCTGTTGCGCCGCCTGGCGATCCAAGTTGCCGGTGGGTTCATCGGCCAGGATCAGTTGCGGCTGTGGCGCCAGCGCCCGAGCCAGCGCGACGCGCTGCTGCTGGCCCCCGGACAAGCGGCCGGGATAGCGCGCCGCCATTGCTGCCATGTCCACCCTCACCAACATTTCCCGCACCCTGGCGGCGACGGCCGCCGCCGACAGCTGGCCCGCCAGTTCCAGCGGCAACGCGACGTTTTCCGCCACGGTCAATGCCGGCAAGAGGTGAAAGAACTGGAAGACGAACCCCACCGCCTGGCGCCGCAGGCGGGTCAGGGCGGCGTCGTCCATGCCGGCCGTGTCCGTGCCGGCCAGCACAATCCGCCCCCGCGTTGGGCGGTCCATGCCGCCGAGTAGATTCAGCAGCGTCGTCTTGCCTCCGCCGCTGGGCCCGGTGAGCGCCACGCATTCGCCCCTTGCGACGGCAAAATCCACGCCCCGCAGCACCGGGATCGGCGCCTCGCCGTCGGCCCCGGGATATTCCTTTTCCACCCCCTCGGCGGCCACCGCGATACCGGCCATACGGTAATGGTACCGGCCCCTGCTACCCCGCGGCGCTGAAGAACGGTCGGCCGGACCGCGGAGGGATGGCGGCCGGCTGAAAAAAGCCGCCGAAATCTGAAGCCTGCCTGAAGAAGCGCCGTTGTTTTCAGCGATTTCGGAAAATAATTGAAACGCGGCGCTCTTTCATACAATCCATAAAAGCGTCAGGATATAGGCAGGGCGCCAGCCGAATGCCGGCGGGCCGGAGGTGCTTATGCAGGCAGGGGCGATCACGTCACGGTGGGGGGCGGGGTGGTGGGGATGCGCGCTGGTGGCGGCGGTGATGCTGCTGGCGGCGGCGCCGCGGGCACGGGCGGACCAGGGTCCCGGCGTGGCCCGCATCAGCCTGGCGGCCGGCAAGGTGAGCGTTCTCCGCCAAGGCCAGGGTCAGTGGACCAAGGCGGTGCTGAATACGCCGTTGGTGCAGGGCGATGAGGTCTACGTCGCTGGCGGCGGCCGGGCCGAGATCGAGTTCGACTACGCCGACACGATCCGCTTGGCCAACGGCGCCGATGTCAAGATCAGCAATTTCGACCATGGCCGGCTGCAGTTGGAGCTGAAGGGCGGTACGGCCAGCTATACCGCCATCGGCGATAAGTTTTTACAATCCGTCATTGACACCCCCAACATGAGCGTGCACGTGCTCCGTGCCGGAACGGTGCGGATGGACGTGGTGGACGCCAGCCACACCAGCGCCACGGTGCGGAGCGGCGCCGCCGAGGTATCCACGCCGAAAGGATCGGTGGACGTGGATGCCGGCCAGCAGATCCAGGTGGCGGGTAGCACCAACCCGCAGTTCCGCGTGGTGTCCGCGCCCGCCGAGGACGCCTGGGACAAATGGGTGAACCAGCGCGAGCAGCGCGTGCTGGAAGCCGCCGACTACAACGACCATTACCTCAGCCAGCAGGTGGACGGCGGAGCGGATCTGGACACCTACGGCCATTGGGTCTGGGTGGCCAACTACGGGCGCTGCTGGCAACCGTCGGATGTGGCCGTCGGCTGGTCCCCCTACTACTACGGCCAATGGGAATGGACTCCGTTCTATGGCTGGACCTGGGTTTCCTATGAGCCCTGGGGTTGGGCGCCCTATCACTGGGGCCGCTGGTTTTTCCAGGCCGGTTTTGGCTGGTGCTGGTGGCCGGGGGCCTTCTGGGGACCGAACTTCTGGGCCCCGGCGTATGTGTCCTTCTTCTGGGGCGGCCCGGGTTGGGGCTGGCGTTATGGCTTCCGCCACGGCGGCATCGGCTGGATTCCGTTGGGACCGCATGAGCGTTACTACGGCTACAACCGGGGCCACTACATGGTCGGCGTTCGCAATGTGGCCCGTGTTTACAACATCAACGACGTCCGCACGGTGAACGGCGTGCGCACAGTGAACGGCATGCCGGTCGGGCGTCTGCGGAACCTGGGCCGGTTGCGTAACGCCCACGCGCCGGGCGGTGTGGTCGCCATCTCCCAGCGCGGCTTCGCCAGCGGGCGGGTGGACCAGATGGGCCGCAAGGTGGGCTTCGGCGCGCTGCGTGGCGTTTCGGTGGTCCGCGGGACGGCCCCGGTAGCGCCGTCGCGCGCCAGCCTGGGATTCGGCGCGCGCGGCGTCGCCGCGCCCCGGGCAGTTCAAGCGCGGCACGTATTCGGGCGCAGCGCCCGGCCGGCGGCGCGCGGCGCCTCGTTGGCCAGCGTGGATCGCGCCATGATCGCGGCCCGCAGCCGGGCCGGCATCGGCGCCGGATCGCGTGGCGTGCGGGCAACCGGGCGGGGCAGCGCCGTGGCCCGCAGTCGCGCTTTCGGGTCGGCACGGACGGGGGCGCAATCGCGCTTGACGGCAGCCGCGTCCGCCAGCCGGGCGCGGGCCGCCGCCGCCGGGTCCAGCCGCAGCTACCGCATCATCGGGTCCAGCGGCGGCACGCGAGAGCTGGCCAGCAACAGCGGCGGCTGGCGCTCCTTTGGCGGTCGCGCCTCGGACGGCGTGGGCGCGTTTCGTGGCGGCTTCCAATCCGCCCGCGGCTCCGCCAGCGGCACGCTGGAAGCGCGGTTTGAGAACCACCCCATGAGCGGCATGGGCGCGGCGCGGCGTGGCTTCTCCGCCCGGACCGATGGTGATGGTGACTTCAGCCGCGGTGCTGGACGCTCCGGCGGCTTCCAAAATCATCCCGCCGAATCCGCTCGCGCCGGTAACGCCGGCGTCGGCCGTAACAACCGAGGCTTCGAGAACCACCCCATGGCCACGGTGCCGCGGGACAGCGGCGGCTACGGTCGCTCCTCCGGGCGGATGGGTGGTGGTGGCTACGCCGCGCCGGCCTACCGCGGCTCCGGCGGCGGCGGCCGGGCTTATGGCGGGGGCAGGGCGCCCTCCTATGGCGGGGGCCGAGCCCGCTCCTACGGCGGCGGCCGGTCCTACAGCGCGCCGGCATCTCACGGTGGAGGTTCCTTCCACGGGTCGGCGTCCCGTGGCGGCGGCGGGGGCGGTGGCCATCGGCACTAGCTGCCGGGTGCGGCCGTAGCGACTCAGCCGGCTTGGGGGCAGGCCAGTACGCCTGCCCTCCGGCTGGATCCTAAAACTCAGGATCGGCCGCGGTACGGCAGCGGTTTTTTGCTTGACTTAAATATTTAAATCTGCAAATATTCGAATGTATGAGACTTCAGGTGCCAGCCAGCGATCCGATCCCGCCTGCCCAGTGGCTGCGTGTGCTCCGCGCGCTCGCCGATCCCACGCGCTATCGCATGGTGGCGGAGTTGGCGGCGGCGGATGAGCTCTCCTGCGGCCAGATGGGCGAGCGTTTCCCACTGGCGCAGCCGACGATCTCCCATCACATCAAAATCCTGACCGAGGCGGGCCTGCTGCGCGTGCGCCGCCAGGGGCAGCACGCTTATCTGTCCCTCGACCGCGCGGTGCTGCGGCAGGCGCTGGCGGGAGCGGAACAACAGTTCGGCCTTCATCCCAAACCCGATTCCAATAATTCGTAAAAGGAGAACGACAATGGCAGCGTGGCAACTCGATCCGGTTCATTCCAGCATCAATTTTTCCATCCGGCACCTGGTCATCTCCAAAGTGCGCGGGCGCTTCACCCAATGGGGCGCCACGCTCGACTTTGACGAGGCCAAACCGCAAGCGGCCAAAATGGAGGTGCGCATTCAAGCCGCCAGCGTGGACACGCATGAGCCCCAGCGCAATGGGCACCTGAAATCGCCCGACTTTTTCGACGTGGAGAAATATCCCGAGTTGGTGTACAAAAGCGCCAGCGTTGACGTGGTAGACCAGGATCATTTCCGCGTACACGGCGAGCTGACGATGCATGGTGTGGCCCGGCCCGTGGCGCTGGAAGTCGAGTACGCCGGCCGGGGCCGCGACCCGTGGGGCGGAGAGCGCGCCGGCTTCACCGCCAGCGCCCGCCTAAACCGCAAGGACTTCGGCATGAGCTTTAACCAGGCGCTGGAGACCGGCGGCGCGCTGCTGGGCGACCAGGTGGACATCGCCATCGAGATCGAGGCGGTGGCAGCCAAGGCGCAGGCCGCCAGCTAAAGCCCGCCCGCTGGCGGCAGACGGCCGCCGCGAGGCGTGGCGGCTCAGCCCCGCCCGATTCCGCAGGACCCGCCACTGGCGCGGGGCCTGCGGCTGGGGCTTCGGCCGCGCTGGTGGACCCGCCTGGGCCCTTGGGATTCACCAAACCGTAACGGGAGGTGACGTCATGCAGACCGAACGGGCCGGAGCGCGCCCTTCAGGCGTGGGACCGGCCGAGAACTTCACCGGACAGGTTCGGGTGGATCCGGCGCGGTCTGGTCCGAATTGCCCGACAGCGTGAGCGAGCCGGAGACCGCCGCAGGCGTCCAACAGCTCTACGCGGCGGTCGCCATCCCCGCGGATTCCTTCGCCCGGGCGCTGGTCTTCGCCATCAGCCAGCCGGAGGACGTGGACGTCAACGAGATCCTCTTCCGCCCCACGCGCCAAGAGCTCTGAGCGCCCCGGGCGTTCCCCGCGGGGCGCTCGCGGAGGCAGCCCACCGTCCGGCGCGCCCCGGCGGCTGCGCACCTGCTAGAATGAACGGCGATGGCAGCGGAGGCGCGAGGCGGCCGAGTGATCTTCCAAGAAAAGGCGCAGTTGATGTCCGCCTCCGAAATCGAGCGGACGTTGGTGCGGCTGGGCCATCAGATCGTCGAGAAGAACAACGGCGCCGAAGGCCTGGCGCTGATCGGCGTGCGGCGGCGGGGCGTGCCCCTGGCCGAGCGGCTGGCCGCGCTGATCGGCCGCATCGAATCCCGCCCAGTGCCGGTCGGAGTGCTGGACATCGCCCTCTACCGCGATGACCTCTCCACGCTGGGCGCCGCGCCGGTGGTCAAGCCGGCGCAGCTGGACTTCGACATCAACGGCCGCACCGTGGTGCTGGTGGACGACGTGCTGTTCACCGGTCGCACCACGCGTGCCGCCCTGGACGCGCTGTTTGACCACGGCCGCCCGCGGCTGGTGCAACTGTGCGCGTTGGTGGACCGCGGCCACCGCGAGCTGCCCATTGAGGCGACCTTCGTGGGCAAGTACGTGCAGACCACCGCGCGCGAGATCGTCGAGGTGCAGGTGCGGGAAGTGGACGGTAGCGAGCGCGTGCTGCTGGTTGAGCCCACGGGCTGAGCGTATGGGCGAGAGCCAGGCGCGCCATCTGCTGGGGATCGCCGGGCTGGAGCGGCCCGCCATTCAGGCTTTGTTGGACCGCGCGGCGGAAATGCAGCGGCGGCCGCCGGACAAGCGGCTGGCCGGACGGCGCGTCCTGCTGTTGTTCTACGAACCTTCGACCCGCACCCGCACCTCCTTCGAGGTGGCGGCCCGCCGCCTGGGCGCGGAAACCGTCGCCGTCACCGCCAGCGCCAGCAGCATTGAAAAGGGCGAGTCCCTGCTGGACACCGTCTACACCTTGCAGGCCATGGCCGTGGACGCCATCGTCATGCGCCACGGCGAGAGCGGCGCGCCGTTCCTGGTCGCCCGCCACGTGGACGTGCCGGTGATCAATGCCGGCGACGGCATGCACGAGCATCCCACCCAGGCGCTGCTGGACGCCTTCACCATCCTGCGCCACAAAGGCCGCATGGACGGCCTGACTGTGGCCATCGTCGGCGATATTCTGCACAGCCGCGTGGCCCGCTCCAATCTCTGGCTGCTGTCCCGCTTCGGCGCCCGGGTCCGGCTCTGCGGGCCGCCTAGCCTCCTGCCGGCAGGCTTCGCCGCCTTGGGCCCCGGCGTCGAATGCCATCATCAATTGGAACCGGCGCTGGAAGGGGCCGACGTGGTCATGGTGCTGCGCATTCAGATGGAGCGGATGCGCGAGGCCTTCTTCCCCAGCGAGGCCGAGTACGTCCAGTATTATTCGGTCACGCCGGAGCGCCTGCGCTTGGCCCGGCCCGACGCCATCGTCATGCACCCCGGGCCGATGATCCGCGGCGTCGAGATCGGCGCCGAGGTGGCCGACTCGCCGCAGTCGGTGATCCGCGAGCAGGTGGAGAACGGCGTGCTCATCCGCATGGCGGCGCTGGAGCAATTGCTGGCCCCCGACGCGGCGCCGGCCCCCGCGCCGGCGGGGGCGGCACGGTGAGCCTCATCCTTCAAGGCGGCCGCCTGCTCGACCCGGCCACGGGCCGGGATGAGATCGGCGACCTAGTCATCCAGGAGGATAAGATCCGCGATCTCGGCCCCGGCATCGCCGCCGCCGGCCCCGGCGTGCTGAATTGCTCCGGCCTGGTCATCTGTCCCGGCTTCATTGACCTGCACGCCCACCTGCGGGAGCCGGGCCAGGAGTACAAGGAGACCATCGAGAGCGGCACACGGGCGGCGGCGGCGGGCGGCTTCACCGCCGTCTGCGCCATGCCCAACACCCATCCGGTGAATGATGGCGCCGGCGCCACCGCCTACCTGATCCAGCGCGCGCGGGAGATCGGCGCCGCCCGTGTCTATCCCGTCGGCGCCATCACCCAGGGCAGCCGCGGCGAGGCGCTGGCGGCGATCGGAGCCATGCGCCGCGCCGGCGCGGTGGCGATCAGCGACGACGGCCGCCCGGTGATGAATGGCCAAATCCTCCGCCGCGCAATGGAGTACGCCGCCCGCTTCGGCCTGCCGGTGGTGGAGCACGCCGAGGATCTGCACCTCTCCGCCGGCGGCGTTATGCACGAGGGCGCGGCGGCGCTGCGGCTGGGCCTGCGCGGCATCAGCGCGGAGTCGGAGGCGGCCATGGTGGCGCGGGATATTTTGCTCGCCGAGCAGGCCCGGGCCAGGCTGCACATCGCCCATGTCTCCACCGCCGCCTCCGTGCGCCTCATCGCCGCCGCCAAGGCCCGCGGCGTGCCGCTTACCGCGGAGGTCACGCCCCATCATTTGACCTTAACCGACGAGGACATCCGCGACTACGACGCGAACTACAAGATGAACCCGCCGCTGCGCGCCGCCGCCGACCGCGAGGCGCTGATCGCCGCGCTGGCGGATGGGACGATTGACGCGGTCGCCACCGACCACGCCCCCCACGCGCCGCATGAAAAACAACAGGAGTTCAGCCGCGCGCCCTTCGGCATCATCGGCTTGGAGACGGCGCTGCCGTTGTTGCTCCACCTGGTCACGGCCGGACGATTGACGCTGCGCCGCGCCCTGGAGGCGCTGACCGCCGGTCCGGCGGCGGCCTTCGGCCTGCCCGGCGGCCGCCTGGCGGCGGGCGCCGTCGCCGATGTCACCGTCTTCGACCCCGCCGAACGCTGGCTCTGCGATCCGGCGCGTGGCTTTTCCAAAAGCCGCAACACCCCCTTCGCCGGCCAAACCCTGGTCGGCCGCGTCCGCCACACCATCGTCGCCGGCCGGCTAGTCTACAGCGCCAGCTAGGACCGCCGGGCAAAGCATGTGCTAGCGACGCACGAGCCGTATTTCCCCTTGACATCCGTCCAAGGAGCTTACCGTCGCTGCTCCGCAGCGCGGTCTTGACATCCAGGACGGTTCTCCGCAGATTCACATAGCAATTGCGGGCTGAACAAATGGCAGTTCACCGTCGAGGGCAGCAGCGGAGAATGGGCGTTGTCTTAAGAGCGGGCGTCGGAGCGGTGGCTTGCCTGGCGCTAGCGGTGGGCCTCGTTGCCCGCGGGACGCCTCCGTCCGCCAGCGGCCCACTCGCCGTTGCCTATGAACCCGGCCACGCCCTTCAGATTGGCGGCAGGGTAATACCCGATCCGACTGTCGAGGTCACGAACGAAAGGAACAGCGGCCTGGTGGCTTTGGAGCTGGTGGCGACTAATTCGGCGGGGAGGGTGGCCAGCCGAAGATTGATTGACCGGCTTATTTCGCCGCCGCACCACGCCCTTCGGCCGGGCGAGACCATGAAGATTCAGGTTCCGTTCCGCCTGGGCGCGAGCCTGACCAGCCTCGATCCGAAAATTATGGCCGCCCTCTTCGACGATGGCAGCACGCTGGGTGCGCCTGCGGAGGTGGCCAAATTGCAATCACGGCGGCGGTGCATGCGGCACGAAGCCCAGGCCGTCCAAATCGAGCTAGAGCGGAACCTCGCCGCGGGCGCCTCGCGGGCGACCATTCTCGCTGGGCTCGCCGCGGAGGAGAACGCCGCCTCAGAGGCCGCGAGCCCGCAGTGCCGGGATGGCACGGCCTATCCAGTGCAGGTGGCCGAAGCGGAGCTGCGGAACGATCGGCTCGATGGCGCCGTGGCGGCGCCTGGTCAGATCATGCCCTACGTGCTCAGAGCCCTAGGCCGGATCGAAGCCTGGGCGCGGCCACTGCACTAAATCGGCCCGGCCGTGCCCTAGCCTTGCACGCGCGTGGGACAGCCTTATCTAGGCTGTCGCGTACGGCAGGCTTTCAGCACGCCGCCGCGCTAGAACCGCACCCGCCGCAGGTAGTTGTAATCGTCGGTCAGTTCCGGCCGCACCGGGCCCGTCGCTTCATCCTCGACGTAGTAGTGCTGCACGTGGTTTTGGTGCGCCACCAGCAGCACCCCCTTCAGGTCAATGATGCCGGTGCCCATAGGCACGTCGTGGTATTGCGTCGGCTTGGTGGGATGGGTGACGCCCGCGTTCGGCGCCACGTCCTTCAAATGCAGCAGCGGGGTGCGCCGGGCGTAGCGGCGGAGATAGGTGACGGGGTTAGCCCCAGCCCGCACCACATGGCCGATATCCAGTTCCAGCCACATCAAATTCGGATCGGTATGCCGCATCAAGATGTCCAGCGCGGGCACGCCGCCGAAGCGGATGAACTCCTGCGTGTGGTTGTGGTAGCCCAGCCGCAAGCCGGCGCGCCGCAGCTCACGGCCGAATTGATTGAAGCGCTTCGCCAGCCGCAGGTAATCGGCGCCGCTCTGCCGCAGCGGCGCATCCACCCAGGCGCAGACCACCCACTCCGCCCCGATGCCATGGGCGTTGCGGATCAGCGACGGCATGTCATGGTCCAGGGCGTCGTAGACCGTGTGCATGCCCGGCGCCACTAGGCCCGCCGCTTTCAGCAGCGGCTTCAGCTTCTTGGCGTTGACGCCGGTCGGCTGCCAGCATTCGATCTGCGTGTAGCCGATGGACCGCACCATCTTCAGCGCCGCCGCGGGGTCGGTCTGCATCCCTTTGCGGATGCTGTACATTTGCACGCCATAGGGTCCGGGAAAGCGGATGTTGCCGCGTGCCGCGCCGAACAACGGCGCCGCCAGCGGACCGACCGCCAGGCCGGCTGCGCCCGCCGCCGAGGCCCCGAGAAACTGCCGCCGAGTCAGTGATGTCATCGCGCCCACATGCTACCACAGTGCCCGCCGCGGACGCGGCTTAGCCGCCCCATTTCTGGACGCCCCGTTGCGCGGGGCTGCGGCTGACCTTCGCCGGGCGGCGGCGGACGCCCGTGGGCGCTCCAGCCTTTGCGACCTATCGCGCTATGATGAAGGGCGAAATGCGGCGACTTACCTTGACCTCGCTGGCGATCCTCATCTCCGCCGGGCTACTCGCGGCCCAGGGCCATGCCGGGCCAGGCGCCCCGCCGCGCCGGGCGTGGCCGGAGCGAACCGGCCAAGGCCGGAGCGTGGTGATGAGCCGGCAAGGCATCGTGGCGGCGGAGAATCCGCTGGCCGCCGCCATCGGCGCCCAGATTTTGGCCGAGGGTGGCAACGCCGTGGACGCCATCCTGGCCACCAACGCCGCCATGGGCGTCACCGAGCCGATGATGAACGGCCTAGGTGGCGATCTGTTTGCCATCGTCTACATCGCACCGCACGGCGGGCAGCCCGGCCGACTCTATGGCCTGAACGCCAGCGGCTGGTCGCCCCAGCGGCTGACCATCGCTTTCCTGCATCAGCATGGTTTCCGCCACATGCCGCAGCACGGCGTGTATTCCATCACCGTTCCCGGCGTGGTCGCCGGTTGGGCGCAACTGCGCCGCCGCTTCGGCACCATGAGCTGGCGGCAGATCCTCACCCCGGCCATCGCCTTGGCGCAAACCGGCTTTCCGGTGCCCGCCTGGGACGCGCTCTACTGGCGCTACGGCTCGCATCTGCGCGGCGATCCCACCGCCGCCCACATCTATCTGCCCGGCGGACGGCCGCCGGCCGAAGGCCAGGTCTTTCGCAATCCCACCCTGGCCCGTTCCCTGACGTTGCTCGCCCAGGGCGGCCGCAGCGCCTTCTATGACGGCCCGCTGGCCCAGCGCATCGTGCGCTTCATGCGCCGCCAGGGCAGCCCGGTCACGTTGGCCGATTTCCGCGCCTTCCACGCGGAGTGGGTGCAGCCGCTGTCGGTCGTCTAC
>JBOGKW010000106.1:0-12188 GCA_050746205.1 Terriglobales bacterium
TCGGCGGCGTGCATGTCGATGCAGAAGGCGCAGCCGTTGATTTGCGAGGCGCGGAGCTCGATGAGCTGGAGCAGCGAGGTTTCGATCCCGCTTTTCTGGCTGACGAACTGCTGGAATTGCAGCAGGGCTTCAAGGGCGCCGGGGGAAACGGTGTGGAAAGCAATGCGAGCGGCCATGCCTTTAGGTTAGCCCCGGGGAAGGGCCCGCCCGGGGGGGCGCGTAGAGACGCGAGGTGCCCACGCGAGGCGCCCATCCGGGGCCATCCCCTGGCGGCGGCCCGCGAGTTCACCGCCAAGCCTGGCGACGCCGAGATTGAGCGGGAAGGCGGCGGAGCGCCCTGCGGCGGGCGCCGCGTGGAGAGATCGGCCCGTCGCCGGTCGCCGCAGTCGTCCCCGACCGCCCCTTTCCCGAGCGGCCCGTCAGCGACGCCTGCTGAGCGCAACCGCCCGCTCCCGTGAAATACGGTTATGGGCGGCGGGATTACGTCACAATCGCGGCACAAGCTACCCGGCCCCGGGCGCGCTGGCCGTTCAAATCCTACTCGGCTGCGGGTCGGTTTTTGGGGAACAGGTCACGCTCATCTGTCAGCGGTCCTCGGCCCTTCCCTCGGCCCCCCCGTGAGCTTCCCAACGAACGCAAGAATCCAGAGGATCAGGCAAAAATCCACCGAGTCGATGCCTGCAATCGCCAATGCGGGAACCCACCGGTTTCCCCACGGGACAAGCAGAATCAACGGGACATGAAGCGCCGCGATGACCGCCATGGTGATCCAAAACCACGCGTGCGGCCACAGCCTTCGCTTTAAAGCAAGCATGAAACCGAGCACCACAATGACATTCAGGATCGGCAATGCGATATTAAGTCTTCCAAAATGATCGAACAGCCAATAAATGGGCAGGGCGCCGACGCCGATGCAGAGCAGTGCCCACCACGGCAGCCGCATCTTTTTGGCCGCAGCAATTTCGCCTTTCACCTCGCGGGCTAGGGGCACGCGCCCACCGCCTGCACTGTCGAAAAGACGTCGGGAGAAATTGAGAGCACCGCCGCGGCATCGCCAACGCCAGGTATAAATCCAGCAACGGTAAGGCCAGTTGAAAGCAGCCCGGTAGGAGACGCATCGGCCAGGCCATTCAGGCCCTGAACGGTGGTCCCCGTATGCCCAACCGCATTGAGCATACCGGCTCCAAACTGGTCGGCCACGACCCCAACGTATCCGGCCGGATGGCCGACGATCCTGGCAACACCGCCAGCTTCAGGGATCGGCCCTATCGCATCGACGCCAGCGCTCAAAGCGCCTTGGGCGCGAGCACTCGTAATGCAGGAATTGGTGTACCACGGCGTGCCGTTACTTGGGGCGGTGCCGCTACTGCTGGCTCTGCTGCCGCCGGTGCGGGGCCAGACGGTGGCCGGCGGCAGTCCTGGTGCTACGCCGGCACCCGGCTTTGCCGGTAACGGCCCCGGAGGGCGGCCTCCGCGGGCGGCGAGGCCGGCCCAGAGTATCCAGGCCGCCAAGGCCAGCGCAAGGATGCCGCCCAGGCGGTGTTCCCACCGGCGCGGCGGACGCGAGGGCCAGCTCCACGGTTCGCCCCGACCGCCCAGGCTGCGGCTAAGGCGGGCGAGGCGGCGCTCAAATCCGCTTGGCCAGGAAACCTCGGCGATGCCGTAGGCTGCAACGAGGCTCGCTACAATGACGAGTAAGAACATCGGGGCTCCCCACAACCCTAGAGTGGCGAGCATCTGGGCCAGGTTCCGCTCGCCGATATCCCCGGTCTCCCGATCGTGGGACCGCCGAGAGCACCGGCGCCACCCCAGATTGCCTGCGCACCAAAAAAGGGGCCCGGCTGGACGTCCATTGAGCTGACCCAGCCGCTCAAAATTGGCCCGGCATTCCAAACGTCGCCAAAGAGCAGCGGCCCGCCGTTGCTCGCCTTGAGAACGGGCGGAAAAGCCGCAGCCGCCCCTAGCCCGAGCCATTGGAACCGCTCAGCCGGGGCTACCGCATACTGCACCTCAACGCCAGCGCCAACCAGCGGGAACGCCGGGACGGGCGGCGTTCCGGTGAAGCTCACGGCGATTGGCGTCAGGCCCAGCAGGCGTGTGATGTCGGCGGAGCCTAGCCTAACCCCGAGGAAGAAAAGCCGGCAGCTGATCGGGCCCGTCGCCGAGGGGAGCAATATCGCCTGCTCGCACGCCAGGTGGAAGCCCAGGAACGAGTTGGCGACCGCCGGACCGGACCCGGATCCGTCGGGCGAGCAAATTCCGGCGGTGCACGTGAGCAAGGCGCCGGAGCCGGTGCCGGAGGGTGTGCTGATGACGACGCCCCCGCCACCACCGCCGCCGACGGAGTAGAGGATGGGGACCCAGCCGCCACCACTGCCGCACGGGTCGCCGAAGCCGCCGCGTGGCATAAACAGCCCCAGCGGGCCGGTGGCCTGGAGCGGCCGGCCGCCGACGTAGGCGTAGGCGGGCATTTTACTGGCGGAATTTCCCGCGGACTTTCCTTGCGTCTGCCCTTTGGTGGGATCAGCGGCGGCCGCCGCGGCGGGGTCCGGCGACAGCCAGCGGGCCTGGATGCGGACGGATTCGGTGGGCTCGCTCATGGCCCTCACCTGGCGCTGACGGAGACCTGGAGCAGCAATAGGCTAACAGAGAGTACGGCCAGGTACGCCGCAGCGACAATGGTGAATACGGCTTGGTAGTACGTGCGGGGCGCGCCCCGGTCGGCATCGCCTGGGGCAGCACGTCGGCTGGCCCTGGCCCAATACGCGCACCCCGACAGCCACGGGAGGAGGCAGATCACCAGGGCTGGATAGTAGGTTATAGCGGGACCACCGCGTATCACCGGGGCCCGCATAAAGAGAACAACCAGGAACGCTTCGACCGCCAACGCAAGCGTGGTCATAAGGGCGAAATACACCGCGGTTCCCGGGTCGCCTTTCGCAAAGTCGTTGGTAGACTTACGCACGAATTTTCTCCTCACTCCTGAAAGCACACGCACGCCGCGTAAATGGCAGCGACGCCAGTCCCAATCCCGTCTCCGGCTGCAATACCCGCGGATATCGCCGAAAATGGAAGGAACTCGGCCGTGAGGACCGCACCGAGCGAGTTCATGGCCGCATCCGCCCCTAAGGCCTTGCCAAGGTGTAGCGCTTCGGAGCATCGGGACTGCTGCAGCGCCGGCCCGGACCGCTTTTCGGTTGCCTGCATTACACGGTTCCCGGCTGCGGGACCGCTGGCGGAACCTGCCGCCGGCCGGGGCCGGGGCCGCCAAACAGCATGGCGCCGGTGCCGATTATAGAGTGGTCCGTGCTCCAATAAAACCCCACGGCTTCATTCACCGTGCCCAAGAAATTCGAGGACGCACCGGTAAAGTAGAAGACAGGGCCCGGTTTTCTGCCGAAATTCCGCACGGGAATGGCCCGGAGTTGGAACTCGTTCTCGCCGCCCTTGAAGCCGCCCGTGGCCTCCAGGACATAACCCTGGGACCCGGCGCAGAGCGCCGAGGGGTCGGGCGGGTCGGACAGCCCCAGGGGGTCGGTGAAGCGCAGCGGCTGGTGGGCGACGCCGTCGGCGGGGTAAACTCCGTGGGGCACGCGTCCCCGCCTGCCAAGCTTCCAGGCCTGCGGGTTGGCGGGGTTGGCGGCGGCCGCCCCGGCGGGTTCCGCCGACAGCCAGCGGGCCTGGATGCGGACGGATTCGGTCAGCTCGCTCATAGCCCTCTACGCGGCAACTTGAAGACGCCCCGAGCGCCAGCGGGTGTCCGTTGCCGGCCGTCGAAGCCCAGCCGCAGCGACCAGCGGGAGCGTCCAGAATAGGGCGGCTGAGCCGCCCGCCGCGGCGCGCGAAGCTCAGCGGCCGGGCGCGGCTGTGGGTTTTATACACCTGCCGCACCCAGGGGTCAAAGCCGGGCAGCCGCCGGGTGCCGCCGGGGAGCGGCCGCGCATCAACCGCGGTTGCACCCAAAGAAACGGCGCGGTCGGTCTCAAACCGCTAGCGCGCGCCCAGGCGGGCGAGATGTCCGGAAAGCGACTGCCATTCCTGCGCGGTGATACGAACTTGCCCGTCTACGACTGCCTCAAGGCCCTCGGAGCCGGCCGGCCGGAATTCCGCGTTTTGGAGCGCGAGGTGGCTGCGTATCGCGGGGGGCAGCGTGAGGCCAAAATCGGTTCCTTTTTGCATAGCGGACGCCATGCTCGTTTGAATCTTGGCGCGGACGCGGCGGCCTAGATCTCCGGAGCGGAGCAGTGCGCCTAGGGATCCATCCGCCTGGATGGGCCCAATCCGCGGCACCAGGCGTAGTTCCGAGCTGTCACGAGCGATCACCGGAGTCAATTTGACTTGCAATACGGCATTGCCCCCGATCAGTTTCTGGGCATGCTGCCGGCCGAGCAGCTTGGCGCAAGCCCAACGCTCGTAATGCAGTCGCACCACGAATAGAAGGGCGGGCGGCTGGGGCAAGAGCGTGGCGTTCTGAATGTTGATTCGGTCTCCGCAGCGGTCGTCGCGGTTCAATTCGGCGGCGAGGACCTCCGTCATGTGGCGTTGCAGGTCCGAAAGGTCGGCGGTGAGCTGCACGTTCAGCAGGTACAATCCCTGCCCCGTGCCCGCGACGCTGACGCGGGCCCAGGCCACGATGTCGGTGGCATGGCCGGCGATATTGAGGGGGATCTTCACGGGCGGAGTTTTGAAGCTCCGGCCGTGGCCGGCCTGCGCCAACAGCGGCGATACACACGCACAGATTGTCAGTGCCAATACCGCACGCGGCAACTTGGAGACGCCCCGAGCGCCAGCGGGCGACCGTTGCCGGCCGTCGAAGCCCAGCCGCAGCGACCAGCGGGAGCGTCCAGAATAGGGCGGCTGAGCCGCCGTGGCGAAGCCGGGCAGCGTGGGGCGGTGATCTTTGGGAAGAGACATAGGCGTTAATGCCCACCATCCGAGGTGAGGCGCGAGCCCTGGGGTCGCGATATGGAGCGTGGAGTTGAAAGTGAGCCGGGTCGCTTGATGCGGTTCCGGTGATGCGGTTCCGGCCGATGGGGCTCCACCCTCCGCTTTGCCCAGATCGCTGCCGCACACGCATAGACATGGACGATTGCGGTGGTCGGAGGTTTCACCTTTACCCGTCAAAAACGACGTCCGGCTTTAGCGAGGTTCCCCCCATTGCGCGCAACCGACCTTCGCCCGCCGCGCCGGCGCCCAGGCCGGGGCCTCAAAGCCGCCTGTGGCTTTGGGAGGGAATGTCGCCGTGAGGCGTGATCGCCCCGCCCGCGCCTACTCGTAGCGCAGGGCTTCGACCGGGTCCAGGCGGCTGGCTTTGACCGCCGGGGCCAAGCCGAAGAAGACGCCGACGCCTGCCGAGATGGTCAGCCCCGCGACCACCGCCCACAGCGGCACGCTGGAGGGCAGGGTGGGCAGCAGGACGTTGATCAGCAGGCTGATCAGCCAGCCGCCGACGATGCCCAGCACGCCGCCGGCGGCGGTGAGCACCACGGCCTCCGACAGAAACTGCGCGATGATGTCCCGGCGTCTGGCCCCGATGGCCTTGCGCACGCCGATCTCCCGGGTCCGCTCCGTGACCGAGACCAGCATGATGTTCATCACCCCCACGCCGCCAATCAGCATGCCGATCGAGGCGATGATGACGATCACCAGAGCGATCTCGGCGGTAATGTCGTGAAATTGGCCGATGATGCTGTCGGCGGTGGCGATGCCAAAGCTGTCAGGCGCAGTCCATTTGTCGCCGCGGGAACGCCGCAGCGCGCCGCGGATCTGGCCGATGGCCGCCGTCATCTCCCCCGGCCGCGCGGCGGCTGCGAAGAAGTGCTCCCGCGCCTCGGGGTAGAGCTTGTGATAGGTCTCGTAGGGAATCTGCACCGACAGGTCCTGCCGGTTGCCGGTGATCTCTTGCGGCGCGAAGACGCCGATCACTCGGAAATCCAGCCCATCCACCTGAATCGTCTTGCCCAATGCGCCGCCATGCGGAAACAACGCCGTCGCCACCGAATGGCCGATCACCACCACCCGCTCCCGGTGGTCGTTGTCAAAGGCGTTGAAATACCGCCCCCTGGCCAGGGTGCGGCTCACCACCGCGGGAAGGTTGGGGGTCGCGCCGGTGAATTGAATCGGCGAGGCGTCGCGGTTGTGGTACTGCGCCGCGTCGTCGGCGGTGCCATAGTTGGTGAAGCCGGTGAAGACCTCGGCGCCGATCGCCTGGCAGGCGGTGCACTGCTCCTCGACGGCGCGGATGTTGGCCTGGCTGATCGGCTTGCGCATCCGCTCGGCACGGCTCAGCCCGCCAACGTGAATGCCGGGGCTGAACTTGTAGACAAAGATGGTATCGGTGCCAAAGCCGCGAATCTGCTGCACCACCAGGTTGTTCATGCCCGTCAGGATGCTGCCGATGGCCATCAGCGTGACGGTGCCGACGAACACGCCGAGGATGGTCAGAAACGAGCGCAGCTTGTGCTCGCGCACCGTGTCCACGGCCAGGTGCAGGTTCTCGCCCCAATGCGCCGCCATCGCCTAGCCCTCTGCGTGCAGCGCGGCGATGGGTGTCAGCCGCGCCGCCTTGTTGGCGGGGTACACGCCGAAGAACAGCCCCACCAGCGTCGAGATCGCCACCGCCACCACCACCGCCACCACGGGCAGGGAGAAGGGAATCGGCGTGAGCGCGCCGGCGGCCAGCGTGAATAAATAGGCCAGCAGCACCCCGATCAACCCGCCGGTGGTGGACAACACCGCCGACTCGATCAGAAACTGCCGCAGGATGTCCACCCGGCGCGCGCCCACCGCCTTGCGCGTGCCCACTTCCTGGGTGCGCTCGGTCACCGCCGCCAGCATGATGTTCATGATCACAATGCCGCCGACCACCAGAAACACCACGCTGACGGAAACCATCACCGCGGCGATGGCGCCGGTGAGCGTGTGCCAAAGGTTCATCAGCGCCTGCGAGCCAATGACGCCGAAGTTGTCCTTCTCGTTCCAGCGCAGATGCCGCCGCACCCGCATCAGCATTTCCATCTCGTCCATCGTCGCCGGCAATAGCCGCGCCGAGCGCGCCTGCACCTGGAAGGTCAGGGAGTCGCCGTCGCCGTACACCTTCTGGTAGGTGCCCAGCGGCACCATGACGAAGTTGTCCTGGGACTGGCCGAACACATCGCCTTGCTTGGTGGCGACGCCGACGACTTCATACTGCTGGCCGCTGATGTAGATATGGCGGCCCAGCGGATTATCGCTTTTGAATAAATGCGAGACGACGTCCGGGCCGACAAAGGCGACGTAGGTGCGATGCTGCTGGTCGGTGGGGGCCAGAAAGCGGCCCCGGGCCACTTGGAAAGGGGACATGCCCAGTAGGTTGGGCGTGGCGCCGATGATGCCCACCTCGTCGAGCGAACGCCCGCCGTGCTTGACCGTGCCGCTGCGCTCGGCTTGCGCGGCGACGGCGCGCGGCAGGTCGGCGGCGGCGCGCAGGAACCGGTAATCGGCGTAGCGCAGGATGGGGTTGCGTTGCTTGGCGCGATTGAAGCGCACCGGGTTGGTCATTTCATCGAGGGAAAACTGGTTGACGCTGAAAACATTGCTGCCCAGGCCGGCGACCTTGGTGCCGACGTAGCCGTTCACACCCTGCACCAGCGCCACCACCGCCACCAGCGTGCAGACGGAGATGATGACGCCGAGCAAGGTGAGAAAGCTGCGCAGCTTGTGCGCCCGCAGCGTTTCCAGCGCAATCAGGATGGCCTCGCGGGTGCCCATGGAGATGCCCGCCGCCGGCCCGCCGCGGCTAGGCCCGCGGTTCGGGCGCCTCGCTCGCCAACGTGTCGCCCCGCCGCGTGCGCGTGTCGCCCGCCACCTGGCCGTCGCGGATGTGGATCACACGGTGGGCGTGCTCGGCAATCTCGTGCTCGTGGGTCACCAGCACGATGGTGTTGCCCTGCTCCCACAGCACTTGCAGCAGGACCATGATCTCGTTGCTGGTGGTGCTGTCCAGGTTGCCCGTGGGTTCGTCGGCCAGGAGGATGCTGGGCCGGTTCACCAAGGCGCGGGCGATGGCCACGCGCTGCCGCTGCCCGCCGGAGAGTTCGTTGGGTTTGTGGTGAATGCGCGCCTCCAAATCCACCTGGCGCAGGGTCTGAAGGGCCCGCTCGGCGCGCTCCGCCGGCGGCACGCCGGCGTAGATTAGCGGCAGCTCGACGTTGTGCAGGGCGCTGGTGCGCGGCAACAGGTTGAAGGTCTGGAACACGAAGCCGATTTCTTGGTTGCGGATGCGCGCCAGCTCGTCATCGTCCAGCGCGCTGGCCAGATGTCCGCTCAGCCAGTACTCGCCGCGGGTGGGTGTGTCCAGACAGCCGATCAGGTTCATCAGCGTGCTTTTGCCCGACCCCGAAGGCCCCATGATGGCGACGTACTCGTTGCGGTAAATCTGCAGGTTCACGCCGCGCAGCGCGGGCACCTGCTCGCTGCCCATTTGGTAAATCTTCCACAGGTTTTGGGTGCGGATCACGATGTCGCGCTCGCCCGCGAACGGCTTGGCGCTGGAGGCGCTGGGCTGGTGAATGGTGGGAGTCGCCATGGATCTCTCGGCCTAAGGATTGGTGGAGCTGGGCGTGGGCAGGGTGTTGTCAATGCGCACCGACGCGTGGTTGGGCATGGTGCGCAGCGCCTGATACGGCCCGGTGACCACCGCGTCGCCGGGCTTCACCCCGTTCATCACTTGAATATTATCCACCCCGGTCACCCCGGTGGTCACTGGGACGAAGACCGCATGGCCTTGCCGCAGGACAAACAGGCCCTGGATCAAGGTGGGCGATGCGCCGCTCGGGGGCGGGGCGGCTTGCACCGCGCCGGAGGGCGGATCCAGTTGCGCCCGGGTGCGCTCGACGATGGCTTGCAGCGGCACGGTGACGGCCCGCGGGGCGGTGGCCGTGACGATGTTGGCCGTGCAGGACAGCCCTGGGCGCATGTGCGTTGGCGGGTGGTCCAGCGTCAGCACCACTTTGAAGTCCTTGGCCTGGTCGCTACCGGTGCCGCTGTCCACCGAGGCGGCCTCTCCGGTGGAACGCAAAATCGCCGTGTCCCCCACCTCGGTCACCCGGGCGGTAAAGACGCGATCCCCAAACGCATCAATGGTCAGCGTAGCCTTCTGGCCCGGCTGGATATTGTTGATGTCGGTTTCATCCACCTGTAGATCGGCTTGCACCACGCGCATATCCGCTACCCGCATGACCTCGCTGCCGGGCTGATTTTGAATGCCCACCACCACCGTGTCGCCGACATGGACGGGCAAATAGGTCACCAACCCGTTCAGCGGGCTGCGCAGTTCGGTCAGCGCCAAGGCGTGTTGCACCCCCGCCAAGCTGGCCTTGGCCTGGGTGATAGCGGCGGCGGCGCTGCGCACTCCGGCGGCGGACTGCCGCACCTGGGCCTTGGACAGGTTGACTTGCGCCAGCGCCGTGTCATAGGAGGTCTCGTCGGTTTGATAGTCCTGCTTCGAGATCAACTGATCGCCATATAGACTCTCGGCCCGCCGCCAGTTGGCTCGCGCCTGCTGCAGTTGGGCCTCGTTGTTGGCCACGGTCGCCTTGGAGGTGCCCAGCGTGGCCTGCGCCGCCGCGTATTGGGCCAGGGCGGTGCGTACCGCCGCGCGGTCGGCGTTCACCGCGGCGGCCTGCTGCACGTTGTCCACTACCGCCAGCAGTTGGCCCTCTTTCACCCGCTCGCCTTCCTGCACCAGCAGGGCGGTCACCTGGCCGATGGAGTTGGCGTCAATGTCGGCGTAGGTTTTGGGCTGGATCTGCCCCGAGGCGGTGACTACAGCCCGGATGGTTCGCCGCGCGGCCCGCGCGGTCTGCACCTTGACCACGCCCGCCTGGCTGCGCTCCACCGAAACGCCCACCAGGATCGCCACCACCACCAGGGCGCAGAGGGCAAAAATGGGTTTTTTCCAACGTTTCATGCTGGGGCGCGGCTTGCCGGGATGGGGCGGAACAGCCGCGTGCTGAGGTAACGTTTCCGCCCGCCGGATTGTTTCAAAAAAGCCCTAGCGCCATTGTATCCCGTGGCTCCCCGCGGCAGGGACACCAGCGGCCGCTTTTGCTTCGCGCGTAGTGAGACTCCCGCCTTGCCGGCCGTCGCCCTCTGGGCGGCGGCGGCGTCCGAACTGGGGCGGCCGCCGTGCCCAACCCAGCCGCGCGGAGCGCGGCCGGCGCCCTAAGGAGGACGCAGGCCCGGCCGGCGCGCCTCCCGGCCTGCGGGCGGCAGGACGGCCATGCTTGCGTCTATGCTGGCTTGAACATACAATGCTGGCAGTAGAACAAACTCGCCCATTCCTCCCCCTGCCACGGAGAGTGGGCGCGCGAGGTGCTGAGCATTGATGAAGTGTGTGCTTTGGATGCGGTCGGGGGGCGAAGGCCGCCGCCCGCGCTCTGCGAGCGTGGACGCAGGGGTGACGGCACTGCTGATTGTGGCCTGCGCTGGCGCCCTGGCTGTGCCCGCCTGGGCCTGGCAAAAACCGCAGGTGACGGCCAAGCAGCGGGCCCAACAGGCCAAGAAGCTTCAGCAGGAGTTGGGCGGCTACTACAAGAAGTGGCTCAACGGCGTCGTCTCCTACATCATCTCGCCGGAGGAGCGGAAGGCCTTTAGCCAGCTCAAGACCAACGAAGAGCGAGACCAGTTCATTGAGGCCTTCTGGGCGCGCCGCAATCCCAATCCCGGTACCCTGTACAACTCCTATAAGGAGCAGTTCTACCGCCGGGTGGCTTACGCCAACGCCCACTTCGCCGCCGGCGTCGCCGGGTGGCATACCGACCGCGGGCGCATTTACATCGTCTTCGGCCCGCCGACCGAGATCACCTCCCACCCCAGTGGTGGCACCTATGAGCGGCCGATGGACGAAGGCGGAGGCGAGACCTCGACCTTCCCGTTCTCAGACTGGCGCTACCGCTACATTCCCGGCATCGGCCAGAACATCACGATGGAGTTCGTGGACACCTGTATGTGCGGCGCCTACGAACTGACCGACGACCCCTCGGAGAAGGACGCGCTGCTCGAGGTGCCGGGTGCGGGGCTGACGCTGTACGAAGAATTGGGCATGTCCACCAAGGAGGCGCGGTTTGAGAACACCGACGGCACCCACGACGGCTACACCCCGTTCACGCCCGAGAGCATGGACGAGTTCAACCGTCTGGAGACCTTTGCCGAGGAAATGGCGCCGCCGAAAATCAAGTTCAAGGACCTGGAGGCGGTGGTCAACGCCAGCGTCAGCTATCACCTGCTGCCGTTCGAGTTGCGCACCGATTACGTCAAGATTACCGACGACACCGATCTGGTTCCGTTCACCGTGCAGATCCCCGACAGCGCCATGACCTTCCATCAGGCCGACGGCGTGGAGCAGGGCAGGATCCACATTCTGGGGCAGATCTCGACGCTGAGCGGCCAGGTCGTGGACACCTTCGAGAACACGGTGGCGCTGGATATTCCGGCGGAGTTGATGGCGCAATACACCAACAAGGACAGCCGCTATTGGCACGGCGCGCTGCTGCGGCCGGGGCGGTACAAGGTGGTGCTGGCCCTGAAGGATGCGAACGCGCCGGACAAGATGGGCACGCTGCGCACCGCCATCACGGTGCCCCACTACACCAACACGGCGCTGGCCTGCTCCAGCATCGTGCTGGCGGACCAGATTGAGCCGGTGCCGGCCAAGCAGGTGGGGACCGGAGAGTTCATCATCGGCGACACCAAAGTGCGGCCCGTGGTGGGCAACCGCTTTAGCCGCCGGCAATCCATGGGCATCTGGATGCAGGTGTACAACCTGAAGCTGAACAAAGTCACGCACAAGCCCAAGGCGACGATTGCGTGGACCATCACCGATCTCGTCAACCACAAAACCATTCTTCACTACGTGGAGCAGGCCAGCGAGGTGAGCAACGCCGCCGAACAACTCACGTTGGAAAAGACGCTGCCCCTGGCGAGCATGGCTCCCGGCTATTATCGCTTGACGGTCACCGTCACCGACGATCTGACGCGGCAATCGGTGTCGCCAACCTCCACCTTCACGGTTATGCGCTAGGGGCGCGATCTTCACGGCTATGCCCAGGGCTACCTCCCCCCGGAGCCCAAACTTTTCCCGCCGCGGGCGCTGGCCGCGGGCGCTGGCTGCGGCCAGTTGCGGCGCGCTGCTGGCGCTGGCCGCATGG
>JBOGKW010000107.1:0-12122 GCA_050746205.1 Terriglobales bacterium
GCGGATTCGACGGCTTGGCAAAGGGCGTGGCCCATGAGCATGTGGCATTCCTGGATGCGCGGCGTCTCCCGCGAGGGCACGGCGAGCAGGATCTCCGCGGCGGCGGCCATCTTCCCACCGCCCTCGCCGGTGAAGGCGATGGTGCGGCAGCCGCGCTCGCGGGCCGCGGCGAGCCCGGCCACTACGTTGGGGGAGTTGCCGGAGGTGCTCAGGCCGATGGCCACATCGCCGGGCTGGGCCCAGCCTTCCATTTGCCGGGCGAAGATCCGGTCGTAGCCGTAGTCGTTGCCGATGGCGGTCACGACGCTGGTGTTGACGGCCAGGGCCAGGGAGGGCAGTGCGGGGCGGTCTTGCAAATAGCGGCCCAGGAACTCCGCCGCCAGATGTTGCGCGTCGGCGGCGCTGCCGCCATTACCGAAGAAGATGGCCTTGCCGCCGCCGCGGTAGGCGGCGATGAGCGCTTCAGCGGCGCAGGTGAGGGCGGGCAGTAGGGTGGCGGCGACGCGGCGCTGGCAATCGGCGTGGGCGTCAAAGTTGGCCTGGAGGAGGCGGGTGAGGCCGGCGGCGGCCAAGTGGGGGGCCGAGGAAGGGGTCATAGCTTCTGAGGGGCATTCTATCAAGTGGCGGACCGCGCCGATGGCGGCTCAGCCGCCCGATACTGGACGGCCCCGCTGCTCCACCCGAAGGCGCGCCGCTGCGCGCCCGGGCGCACCGTTGCGCGCTGCGGACCCCGGCGCTGGCCGGGCCTGCGGCTGGGCTTCGCTGGGGTCCCCAGCATGCAGTGGCGCATGCTGTGGTGGGCCGGCCGGCAACCGACGCCCGCTAGCGCTCCGGGCATGTCCGCGTCGCCGCGAAAGGCTTCCCTCGAGCGCGTGGCCCCGGCGGGCCGCCTGACAGCGCGGCGGCAGGCGCGCTAATCTGCTCCATGCACTCTTGGCTGGGCCAGCTGCAGCAGCTATTCACCGCCTACGGGGGCTGGGCCCTGGCGGCGCTGCTGCTGCTGGAAAACGCCGGGGTGCCGTTACCGGGCGAAGCGACGCTGTTCTACGCTGCCTATCTGTCGCGGGAGGGGCGGTTCTTGGCTTGGCCGCTGGTCTTCCTGATTGCCGCGGCGGCGTGCACGGTGGGCGATAACCTGGGCTATTGGATCGGACGCGAGGCCGGCGATGGGGTCCGGCGGCTGCTGCGGCTGACGCCCGGGAAGGTCGGCTACGCGCAGCGATTCTTCCGCCGCTACGGAGCGGCGACGATCTTTTTCGCCCGCTTCATCACTGGCCTGCGCGTCATCGCCGGGCCGGTGGCGGGGATCTCGCGCATGCGCTGGGAGACGTTTTTGTCCTGGAACGCGGCGGGGGCGGTGGCATGGGCAGCAGCGGTGACCGCGGCGGGCTATTTGCTCGGCCGCCATCTCCGCCAGGTGCTCCACACGGCCGGCCGGATCGAGTGGGTCTTGATCGCGGTGGCGGCCGCGGCAATTCTCTACGGTGTCCATAAGATAGATAAGGTCGCCGAGCGGGCCCTACCACCCGACGGCGCCAACCACTCACGATGAATCCGCAAATTGCCCATCCCGCCGTGCGCCGCTTGACGCTCGGCAACTTGGAACTCATGTCGGTGGGAGACCGCGGCTATGAAGTGGACGGCGGCGCCTTCTTCAATGTGGTGCCGAAAACGCTGTGGAACGCCACGCCCATCGCCGACGAACGCAACCGCATCTGGTGCGGGCTGAACAGCCTGATCGTGCGCGGGAACGGGACTACGGTGCTGATCGAGACCGGCTGCGGCGGCAAGCTGGACGAGAAGCAAATGCTGAACTGGGGAGTGGATCCGCGGCGGGATTATCTGGAGCGGCTGGCGGCGGCGGGGGTGGCGCCGGAGACGGTGGACGTGGTGATCAACACCCATCTGCATTACGACCACACCGGCTGGAATACCGTGCGCGGGCGGGACGGGCGCGTGGGGGCGGCGTTTCCCCGCGCACGATATTACACGCAACGCGCCGAGGTTGAGCACGCACGCCGGCGCCATCCCCGGGATGCCGTCAGCTTTCTGACGGAGAACTATGAGCCGCTGCTGGAGAGCGGGCAGATGCAGGTCCTGAACACGCCAGTGGGCCAGGAGCAGGAGATCAGCCCCGGCGTCACGGTGCTGCCGATTCCCGGCCATACGCGCGGCATGCAGGCAGTGGTGATCCGCTCGGGCGGGCAGACGGCCTGCTATATCTCCGACCTGCTGCCCACGCGCTGGCACCTGAAGCCGAGTTGGATCTTGAGCTTCGATCTGTTCCCGCTGGAGACGGTGGAGAACAAGCAGACGTTCCTCGAGCGGGCGGCGCGGGAGAACTGGCTGGTGGCGTTCACGCACGATCCCGATTGGCCGTGGGCGCGAGTGGAAGCGAAAGGCCGCAGCTGGGCCTGGAAACCCGAGCCGACCACGCGCGAGACTGCCTGAGCCGCGTGGTGCGGCTCAGCCGCCCTATTCTGGACGCTCCCTCCGCCCCACCACGCCAAGGCGCGCCGCTCCAAGGCGGCGATGCATTTCGGGGCCTGGGTTCTGCTCGCAGCCCTGCATGGCGTCCGCCGCGCTGGCCTTCCCCGCTCCGACGTGGCTGGGCGGCGGCGGGCGGCGAGCCGCCCGCCCCACTTTTGGCCTAAACAGGCCGAAGGTTTGAACAACCCACCCCTGTGCCGTTGGCGGCATCGCACAAGTGGAACGGGAGGGTGAGCGCACATGAGCACAGTCCGGAATATCGAGCGCCGCATGTTCCTCCGCCGGCAGGCGGATCGAGATCTCCAGACGACGGCGGGGCAGCCGGCCCTGGTCAGCCGTGGGCTGGAGTGGAATGGCATTTGGACCGGCTATTTGGTGTGGGCCGGATGTGAGGCGATCCTGATGTCTCTGGCGTTATGGATCGGCTTCTCCAACGTAAACCCACTCCGGGCCTCCTCTTGGGCCGGCGTCGGCCACGGCACCGTGATCTGGGTCGCGATTATGACGTTCATCGCGACCTATATCGGTGGTTGGGTGGTCGGACGGACGCCCCGGGCCACGACCAGCCACGGCATCGCCAAGGCGCTGCCATATTGGGGCCTGGTGGTGCTGACCGTGATGGTCATGGTCGCCTTTGTCGCTAGCCAAGCGGTGACGGTGGCGGCGGGCGGCGTGGCGGCGGTCGGCAATGCCGCGCCTGCAGCGGCGACGGCGGGCATTACCGGCGTGCAGGGACAGTTGCAGACGCAGGGATACACCGTCACGCGGGCGGAGGCGGCCGACATCGGCGCTTCGCTCACGGCGGGCAACACCGGAGCCGCGGCGACCGCGCTGAGCCGCGATGCGGGAATCTCGCTGGCGCAGGCGCACAACGCGATCGGCCGGCTGCAAACGACGGGCCCCGCGGCGGGCCTGAGCGGCGCGGCGACGAGGGCCGGGAGCGCGGCGGCGCGGGGCGCCAAGCACGTGGGCGGCTCGTTGGCTGGGGGGATGTTCTGGCTTGCGCTGATCACCCTAGGCTGCGCCATTGGTGGCGGCGCCACCGGCGGCGGCGGGATCAAGCGGCCACACTTCCGCCAGACGGCACCGAAGCCGGCGGCGTCGTAGCCGTATCCGGCGCCAGCACCCTCGGGCGGCCATGGGGCGGGCGAGGCCCGCTGCCGTGGCCGCCTTGTTTGTTTTGGGAGTGCACGCGGCGCACACCCCGCTGGTGGATGCCTCGCCCCAGGGACGAGCGGGGCGGCTCCTAGGCGGCCCGCTGGCTGGGGATCGAACCACGCAGCACTTCCTGCGTACTGGGAGCGGCCGGACTGGGATCCACTTCAGCGGTGACGAACAGATCGAACTCCTGGGCGGCGGTGATGAAGCGAGATTCGCCGCGCAGGTCGTCGCCGACGCGCAATGCGCCTTTGTTTTCCGGCGGGGCGCCGACGGCGCGAGCCCAGACCACATAGACTGCCGCCGGCGGGGTCAGTTGCTGCGGTTGGGCCAAATGCCAGACCTCGAGATGGACGTCGGAGTTGCCGTTCTTGTCGCGGCCCAAGCTGGCCTGGCCGCTGGCGCCGGGCACCGTAACGCTGGGACGGAGCTGAATCTTGTGCTGGCCGATGCCGAACATGATTGCCTCCACAGGGTTGGAGCACTAGCCGCCGCCGATGGTGGCGCGGAGCACCTCGGGCCCGTTGGGCTGGGTGGGGTGGGGCTGTTTTTCGGCCGTCACGAAGAGGTCAAACCGGCGCAGCGCGGTGGTGGTGTGCAGGGCACCGCGCAGATCGGGACCAATGCGTAGCACGCCCTTGTCCATAGGCGTGCCGAAGGTGAGCGCCTCGATCCATACGACATACACTCTTCGCGGCGGCGTGAGGTCGTAAGGGCGCGCCAATGCCCGGACCCGGAGCCACACGGATGTTTCCCCGGAGGGAGTGTGGCTGAGGCGCAGCCGACCCACCGCCGAAGGGGTCAGCGTGGTGGGGCGAAGCACCACTTGGCGCAGACCACAGGCGGCAAGCAGAGCGGCGAGCCCCACGACGGCGCCGGCGCGAAGGATGCCGCCACTCATGCGTGGGTTGCGATTCGCGCCGGGAACCGCTAGTTGCCCGGCGCGCTAGCGAGCCAGCGCGCCGCCCTGCGGCGGGCGGGTCAGCGGCTGGGGGGGAGCTGACAGCACTCGCCGGAATCGCACCACTGGTTTTCAAACTGCACGGTGGTGTGATGGATATGGAAGCGGTCGCCGAGCCTCTGGCGCACGCGGCGGAGAATGGCGTCGCTCTCGGAGGGAGGAATATCGGCGATGCGGATGTGGGCGCTGAGGGCGTGGGCCTGAGAGCCCAGGCTCCAGATATGCAGGTCGTGCACGCCTTGCACTCCGGGCAGGGCCAGTAACTCGCCGGCGACCTGATCGGGGAGGATGCCACGCGGCGCGCCTTCCAGCAGGATGTTCAAGGTCTCGCGGAACACGCCCCAACTGGTCCAGAGAATAAAACCGGCGATGACCAGCGACAGCGCGGGGTCAATGACGGTCTTGCCAGTGACGGAAATGACGATGGCGCCGATGACAATGAGGCCGGTGGAGACGGCGTCGCCCATCATATGCAGGAATGCGCCGCGCAAATTGAGGTCGTGATGCCGCGGCAGCGAGAGCGCGATGGCGGCGTTCATCGCCACGCCGACGATGCCGGCGACCAGCATCCAACCAGCATGCACCGGCCCGGGAGCGTGCAAGCGGGCGATGGCGTCGGCGACGATGAACAGGGTCAGCACCAGCAGCGTCAGCACGTTGAGAAATGCCGCCAGCACGCCAGCGCGCTGATAGCCAAAGGTGCGGCTCTGGTCCGCTGGCTTGGCCTGCAAATACACCGCGAGCCAACTGAGCAGCAGGGCAAGGAAATCGGTCAGATTGTGGGCCGATTCCGAGATCAGGGCCAGGGAATGGCCCCAAATGCCCACGACCAGAGTAAACACCACATAGGCAAGCGTCACCGCCGCGCCGATGCGCAGCGCCCGGCTGCCGGCGTCGGCGGCTGGCCCGTGGGTGTGGTGCATGTTGTTGCCTAGACCCATTTTAGTTCGCGCCCGAGGCCCACGGGCCGGGGCCGGCAGGGCGGTGACTCAGCGGGGACTTGACGCCTTCCCGACCGGCCGGTAAGCTATAGGTGAGTGCGTTTGCGAAAAGGCAACCGTCCCATGAACCCCCAACCGGAAGCGGGGACCCTGCAGCGGGTCCAAATCTTCGACACCACCCTCCGCGACGGCGAGCAAGCCCCGGGCTTCAGCATGACCGCCAGCGAGAAGCTGCGGCTGGCGCGGGAGATCGAGGCGCTGGGCGCGGATGTGATCGAAGCCGGTTTCCCCATCGCCTCGGAGGGGGACTTCGACGGCGTGGTGGCGGTGTCCCAGGCCTGCCGCCGCACCTGCGTGGCGGCGCTGGCGCGGGCGGTCGAGGGGGACGTGCGGCGGGCTGGGGATGCGTTGCGCGGGGCCGCACGGCCGCGCATCCACACCTTTATCGCCACCAGCGATATTCACCTACAGCACAAGCTGAAGAAGTCCCGGGCGCAGGTGCTCGCCGATGTCTATAGCGCGGTGCGGCTGGCGCGGGAATACGCCGACGACGTGGAGTTCTCGGCCGAGGACGCCACGCGGACGGAACTGGACTATCTGGTTGAGGTGCTGAACGCGGCAATCGAGGCGGGAGCCGCCACGCTGAACGTGCCGGACACGGTGGGATTTTGCGTGCCGGCCGAGTACGCGGCGTTGATTACGGCTCTGAAGAGCCGGATCCGGGATGCCGAGCGGGTGACGCTGAGCGTGCACTGCCACAATGACCTGGGCTTGGCGGTGGCCAACACGCTGGCGGCGGTGGCGGCGGGAGCGCGGCAGGTGGAGTGCGCCATCAACGGCATCGGCGAGCGGGCGGGCAATGCGGCGCTGGAGGAGATCGTAATGGCATTGGCGGTGCGGCACGATACGCTGCCCTTCCAGACCGGGATCCGCACTGAGCGGCTCTATCCGGTCAGCCAAATGCTGGCCGGCGTCACCGGCATCGCGGTGCAGCCCAATAAGGCGGTGGTGGGCGCCAACGCGTTCGCCCATGAGGCGGGCATTCATCAGGACGGGGTGCTGAAATCGCCGCTGACCTATGAGATCATGACGCCGCAGTCGGTGGGCATTGAGCGCACGCAGTTGGTGCTGGGCAAGCATTCGGGCCGGCACGCGCTGGCGCAGCGGCTGGAGCAGTTGGGCTCGCGCCTGGAGCGGCGAGAGTTAGACGCAGTGTACAAGCGGTTTTTGGTCGTCGCGGACCGCAAGAAGGTGGTCAACGACGCCGATTTGCGGGAACTGGTCGAGGCCTCCGTGACGGCGGCGGTGGCGAGGGGAGAACGCATATGAACGGCGGCGGCATCGCCACGGCGCAAGGCCACGTGCAGTCCCTGCGAGGCGGGGAGCGGGTCGAGGGGCAGGCCAACGAGGCGCGCATCATTGCGGCGATCGGCGGGCGCGTTGAGTTGGAGATCGGCGAGCACACGGCGCTGCTGCGCGCCAGCGATGTTGCCGTGATTCCGGCGCGGGCCCGGTACCGGCTGCACGCGCTGGAGGACGCCACCGTATATCAGGCGCCGGGGCCGGAGCCCCACGCCGGGGATGACAATCTCTGGGGCGTGTAGAAAGGTGTATGCGTGGGATGGAATGGTGTAAAGTGCCGGCGTATGGCATTGAACATCAAGAATCCAGCGGCCGAGGCGCTGGTCAAGGAATTGGCGGAACGGACCGGGGAGAGCCAAACCACCGCGGTCACGGTGGCGGTGCGGGAGCGGCTGGAACGCCTGCGGCGGCCTAGCGCGGAGCGGATGCGGGCCATTGGACGGGATTGCGCGCACCGGTTGCCTGAGCCGTTCCGCTCGGCCGATCATGCGGCGCTGCTCTATGACGAGCGGGGCTTGCTGAAATGATCGTGGACAGCTCGGCCCTCTTGGCGGTTCTCCGCGATGAGCCGGAGGCGGCGGCCTGTGCCCGGGCGCTGGCCGACCACCAGCCGGCGCGGATCTCGGCGGTGAACTGCGTGGAATCGGCGGCGGTCGTGGATGGCGGCCGCGGCCCGATCGCCGGCCGGCGGTTCGATGAGTTGCGGCACGAAGCCCATGTCGCCATCGAGCCCGTCACGGCGGCGCAGGCGCGGCTGGCGCGGGCGGCATACCGGGACTTTGGCCGGGGTAGCGGCCATCCGGCGCGGCTGAACCTGGGCGATTGCTTTGCCTATGCTTTGGCCAAGAGCAGCGGGGAGCTGCTGTCGTTCAGGGGCGGCGATTTCCGCCACACCGATCTCGAGCTGATCAAGGCGACGTCATGAGCGCCCTCCACGCCCCGGCCGTCGCCGACCCCACCCTGCGCATTTGCCTGTTGCCGGGCGATGGCATCGGCCCGGAGGTCACGGAAGCCGCGGTGCGCGTGCTGGAGGCGGCGGGCCAGCAGTTTGGCTTCCGCTGCGCATTTTCCCCCCAGCCGATGGGCGGGGCGGCGCTGCGGGCCGGCGGCTCGCCATTTCCGGAGGCGACGCGGGCGGCGGCGCTGGGGGCGCAGGCGGTGCTGCTGGGCGCGGTGGGGGCTCCGGAGTTTGACGCGGAACCGCCGGAGCGCAAACCGGAGACCGGGCTGCTGGCGTTGCGCCAGGCGCTGGGCTGCTTCGCCAATCTGCGGCCCATGCTGCGACTGCCCGGGGCGGCGGGGCCGCTGCGGGAGGAGATCGTGGCAGGGGCGGATTTCGTGGTGGTGCGGGAGCTGACGGGCGGGATTTACTTCGGCCAACCGCGAGGGTTCACGGGCGACGGCGGGACGGCCGAGAACACGCTGCGTTACTCGACGGCGGAGATCGAACGGGTCGCGCGGGTAGCATTCGAGCTGGCCCGCGGGCGGCGGCGGCGGTTGACCAGCGTGGACAAGGCCAATGTGCTGGAGAGCAGCCAGCTGTGGCGGCAGACGGTGACACGGCTGGCGGGCGCATACCCGGATGTCGAACTGCGGCACATGTACGTGGACAACTGCGCGATGCAGCTGGTGCTGAACCCGCGGCAGTTCGATGTCCTGGTCACCGGGAACCTGTTCGGCGACATCTTGAGCGACGAAGCCGGGGCGCTGGCCGGATCGCTGGGCCTGCTGCCCTCGGCGTCGCTGGGAGGTGCGGTGGGCCTGTATGAGCCGGTGCATGGCTCGGCGCCGGATTTGGCGGGCCAAGACCGGGCCAATCCGGTGGGAGCCATCTTGTCTGCGGCGCTGATGCTGCGCCACAGCTTCGCCCAGGAGGCGGCGGCGGCCGCCATTGAGCGCTCGGTGCGGAACACGCTGGAGGCGGGAACACGCACTGGCGACCTGGGCGGCGGCGCCGGCACTGCGGCCATGACCGCAGCCATCATCGCGGGCCTCCCCTAGGGCGCTGGGTCGGGGCGAGCGGCGGGCGGGAGCTCGTTAGCGCGGCTTGGCCGGCGGGGCGGCGGGTTCGGCGTTGCGTTCCCAGAGCAGGCGGAGGCCCTCCAGGGTGAGCCCTTCATCCGCGGCGGTGATATAGCGCGAAGCGCCGGCCAACAGCGAAGCCATGCCGCCGGTGGCGATTACCCGGGTCTCCGGGCCGAGTTCGGCGATCAGGCGCTGCAGCACGCCATCCACCAAGCTCAGGTAGCCATAGTAGAGGCCGGATTGGATGCTACCCACGGTGGTCGAGCCGATGAGCTTTTCCGGGCGGCGGGGCTCGACGCGGGGCAGGCGGGCGGTCCGCTGATACAGCGCCTCGGCAGCGATGGCCATGCCGGGGCAGATGATGCCGCCTTCATAATCGCCCCGCGCGGAAACGACATCGAAGGTGGTGGCAGTGCCGAAGTCCACGATCACCACCGCGCCGGTGGCGCCGCCCTGCCGGGCCTGGGCGTGACCGGCGACTGCGTTGACGATGCGGTCGGCGCCGACGTCGGCGGGAGGCTGATAGTGAATCGCCATGCCGGTCTTCAGGCCGGGGCCGACAAACAGCGGCTCGCGGCCGCAGAGGCGGGCGATGGCGGCGCGCATGACCGCATCGAGCGGTGGCACGACGGAGGCGACGATCACGCCGGTGATGGCTTGCGCCTGCAGGCCCTCGCCGGCGAACAAGCCGCGGATGCGCAGCACCAGTTCATCCACGGTCTGCGCCCGCTGCGTGGTCAGACGCCAAGAGGCGGTCAGATCGCGGTCGGTGAAGACCCCGAGCACGGTATTGGTATTGCCGATATCTATGGCAAGCAGCATGAGTTCGGTTCGGGGGCGGCGGCGCCCGCGGGGCGAACATCGCCGGAGGCCACCAGCTCAAGCCCGCCGCCATCGCGCCGCACGCGCAGTAAACCGCTCGCATCCAGGCCGGCGGTGAGGCCGGTGAAGCCATCCGCCCCAGCGCTGCGGCCGCCGTCCACGCGAACGCGGCGTCCGCGGGCGTAGGAGGAGGCGGCCTCGAAGTCGGCCAGCAGCGCGGGCACGCCGCCGGCCGCCCATTGATGATAGCGCCGGCTGAGCTGGCGGAGGATGGCGGCCAGCAGCGCCTCCCGATCCCAGGACCGGCCCGACGTCTGGGAGAGGGAGGTGGCCAGCGGCGCGAGGTCGGGGGCGAAAACGGTTTGGTTGACATTGAGCCCCAACCCGAGAATGGCCGGGCCGGCGAGGCGGCTGCCTCCGGGCTCGCTGGCGGTCTCCACCAGGACGCCGGCGCACTTTTTGCCGCCGAGCAGCAGGTCATTGGGCCAGCGGATATCCGGCTGGAGGCTGGTCTCGGCCCGCACCGCCTCGGCCAGGGCCAAGGCGGTGGCCAAGGTGAGGGGCAATAGGGCAGCGACCGGCGCCAGGGGGCGGAGGACCAGGCTGAGGTAGAGGTTTTCACCCGGCGGCGACGCCCAGCCATGGCCGCGGCGGCCGCGGCCGGCGGTCTGCGCCTCGGCGACGAAGACGCTGCCGTGCGGCGCACCGGCGGCAGCGGCGCGGGCGGCGACATCCTGGGTCGAGGCCACCGTGCCCAGGCGCCGCACCGGGCCAAAGACCGGCGCCGCAGGCTCGTCCTGGGCATGCGCGGGCATCGCTACACGGGAACGATGCGCATCGCCAAATCCACCGCCGGGGCGGAGTGCGTCAGCGCGCCGACGCTGATGAAGTCCACGCCGGTTTCGGCGTAGGCACGAACATTGGCCAGGGTGACACCGCCGGAGACCTCGAGCTCGGCGCGGCCGGCGGTGGCGGCCACGGCGGCGCGGACCTGATCGGGGCTCATGTTGTCCAGCAAAATGCGCCGGGCACCGCCCTCCAGCGCGGCGGCCAGTTCGTCGGGCCCGCGGACCTCGATCTCGATCATCCGCCCGACTGCGGCATCGGCGCCGGCCCGGGCGCACCGCAGGGCCGAGGCGATCCCGCCGGCCAGGCGGATGTGATTGTTCTTGATCAGCACGCCATCGGAGAGGTCGGCGCGGTGGTTCACGCCGCCGCCGCAGGTGACGGCGTATTTATCGAGGGCCCGCCAGCCGGGCAGGGTCTTGCGCGTATCCAGGATGCGGGCACGGTTGCCCTGCGCGGCGGTGACAAACTGGCGGGTAAGCGTGGCCACGCCGCTCAACCGCTGGAGGAAGTTCAGCACGACGCGCTCGCAAGCGAGCAGGTGGCGGGCGTTGCCGCGCAGCACCGCGATCACTTGGCCGGGAACGAGCCGCACACCATCGAAGATCTCCCGATCGTGGGTGACCACCACCGGCGGGCGGCGGTCGGCCGGCGGCAGCAGCGCATCGAAGGCGGCGAAAATGCGCGGCGGCAGCTCCAAGCCGGCGAGGACGCAGTCCTGCTTGGCGGTGATCTCCGCTTGCGCCTCTTGTTCCGGCGCCACCGTCAGACGGGAGGTGGCATCGGCCACGGTCCGGTCCTCGTGCAGCGCCGCTTCGATGAGGTCCCGCACCCGGCGGGCGTTCCAGTCCATAACGCTCAGAGGGCGTCGGCTAAATCTCGGCGTAGAAGTTTTTTTCCCAGCGGAACGGGCGGAGCTTGGACCGCTGGTCGGCAGTCAGCGGGCCGCGGTCGGAGGCGGCGGCGTTGGCCTGGGCATGGGCGCGAGTGCGCGTGCCGGGAATGACGGTGGACACCGCGGGGGCGGAGAGACAAAAGCGCAGCGCAGTCTCCGGCATTTGTTGGATGCCGACGCCCAGCACGCGGGTGATGTGGTTGACGCGGTCCCAAACCTCCTCCTTGCGACCGCCGGTAAAGTACTGGTTGCGGAAATCCTCGGGCGGGAAGACGGTCTCTGGGTGGATGTGGCCGGTCAGCGCGCCTTCGTCGAAAGGCACGCGGGCGATGACGCCGAGGTCGTGCTCCTGGCAATAGGGGAACAACTCGTCTTCCGGCGACTGGTCAAAGATGTTGTAGATGACCTGGACCACGTCCACCAGCCCGGTCGCCAGGGCGTGCAAGACATTGTTGGGCTGATGATCGTTGATGGAGATGCCGATGAAGCGGGCGCGACCGGACCGGCGGATGGCCTCTACCGTCGCAAGCCACTCGTCTTGTCCCGCCCAGGCGTCGTTCCAGACGTGGAATTGGAACAGGTCCATCTCCCGGCCCAGGTTGCGGTAGCTGCACTCCAAGCA
>JBOGKW010000108.1:0-11990 GCA_050746205.1 Terriglobales bacterium
TGCGGCATCGCCCCCCCTGGGAGACGCGGCCCTGGGTCGTCGAGGAGGAGGGCCGGCGGCAGCACATCGGACAGATTCTGTTCTGCGTGAGGTGCGAGGAGGAAAAGCACTCTTGAGGACCGCGCCGCGAGGCTTGCGGCTGGCCTCGATGCCAACGGCAGCGCCCCCTAGGACGAATACGATGCGGTGGTGCGGGCGCCCGGCATCATCCCCGACCCATCTGCGAATTTCGGGTTAGGACCGAACGAGTTGGTCCCCGGATCGCTGTCCAGCAGAAAGAACACCAGCAGCACGATGCCGCCGACGAGAGGGACCATCGAAATCAGCAGCCACAAGCCGTTGCGGCCGGTGTCGTGTAGCCGCCGCACCGAAACTGCCAGTCCAGGCAGCAACATCGCCAAGTCAAACAAGATGTACAGCGCCATGGTCCCGCCCCGCACGCCTCGCGCCACCGCCGGCGGATAGCCTGCCGACATCGCAAAGCCCACCAAGAGCATGCCCAGGGTGATCAGGCAACAGAACAACTCAAAGAACCAGTATTCCTTCCGCCGCGCGCGGCCGTTAAACGTCGCGTATTGCCTGATCGCTTGCAGGTACCAGCTCATCGGCGCTCCTTCCGGGCTCCGCCCGCGGACTGCCACGTGACTACCCAGTGACTGCACCGCTGACCCGAGGGTTTGCGGCCCGCGCCATAGTACCGGAACTCGCTGAGGCGGGGCAACCTGACCGCGGGGCCGGCTCGGCCGCCCATCCTTGCGCGCCGCCCCCGTTGCCTGCGGCTGCGGGAGAGCGGCGCCGCCCGGCCCTAGCTCGTGGATGGCTGCCCCGGCCAGTCCACGCCCGCTTCGACCCGGCGCGGAATCACCGTCCACACGACATGGCCGAGCACCACGTCTATTCCTAGGTGACGCAGAAACGCCACCCTTCCATCCTGAGGATTGCAGGTGTCCAAATGGACAAAGCCGCCCCCGGGGAAATGCACCCCTCCCAGGCAGCGGCAATGTCCCCCAGGCGGCCCCAGGCCTAAGGCACCGGGGTCAATCACCGCTGAATCATAAGAAAAATCGAAGTTGCCGCCCACCAAACGGCCCCCGGCAATGTCCAAGGCGCGGCGAACGGCGCTGAACGACCGCCCCAGGCCGTCGGCCAACGCCTGCGCCAACGCCGCCTGCTGGCGCCGGATCGCCGTCGCGTAGTCGCGTTTCACTTGGGCTTGATAGTGCGCCTCCGCCAAAAGCGCTCCCGCTGGGCCGCCGACAAACCGGCCAACCCAGCTGCCGGCGGGACGCCGTCCCCAACTGCCTCCCATGCCGCATTGGACGGTCCATGGGTACTGCGGGTTTTGCCAGCCCTGGGGAAAATGGCCCGGAACAGAGCAGCGGCTCAGCCACCCTATTCTGGACGCTCCCGCTGGTCCCACCCCAAAGCGCGCCGCCGCGCTCTGGGGACCCCGGGTCGCTGCGGCTGGGCCTCGACCGGGTCGCCAGCATGCAGCGGCGCATGCTGGGGTGGGACGGCCAGCAATGCACGCCCGCTCGGCCGACCCCTGTCTGCTCGGCCAGGCGCATAACCGCCGCGGGCGCGACCCTAGCGAGCGCCGTCCAGAATCGCGGCGCTGACCCGCTCCGCTGCCGCGCCCCCCGGGCCTCTGCGAGTAAGAGAAACACCGGATGTTCATTGCGGCCTACTCGGGCGAGAGTAGTAGTCGAGCGTAAGCCTTTCGCGGCAACGGGAGTTGCCCTGTGCGCCAGGGTGAATCGGTTGCCGGCTGTTGAAGCCCAACCGTAGCTCCGCCCTAGGCGGGGCGTCCAGAGATGGGCGGCTGGGCCGTTTGGCCACGCAGGGTTGCCGTTGCCTCGTCTCGCCCGTGTCGTCGCTGGCCTGCTCGCGGTCTGTGCACCGCTGGTCGCGGGCGTCCGTCCCTCACCGGCGAATTCACCGGGAGCGCCCGCTCAGGCGGCCCCTGTGCCCGCCCCGCCACCGCCCGCCGCCTTGAGCGTGGCGACGGCCCCCGCCCAGTGGTGGCAACGGGCTCAACGTTATCTCCTCACCGCCGCCGCCCCACCCGCCACCGCGTTTCCCTCCGCCGACGTCCTGGAGCTGTATCACCTGCGCTATGACCAGGTGGAACCCGATGGCCTCAGCCGCCAGCTCGTGCAGCGCATCTTCGCCATCCGCACCAATTTCGGCGCGCGGACGTTTGGCGTTGGTGATTTCTGGTATGACGCCTCGCGCTGGTCGTTTCACCTGCTGCGCGGCGTGGTCCTGGCGCCCGACGGCCAGCGCTGGCCGGTCACCGACGATGGGGATGTAACCCCGGGCGCCAGCGGCGAGCAGGCGCGGGCGCTCCACCTGCCCAAGCTGCAGGTGGGGGATCGCGTGGACATCATCTATACGCTCACACCCATCGCTGCGGCGGCCTGGAAACCCATGGGCGACGGCTACCTGGGCGACTTGTTTGCGTTCCGCGCCAACTATCCAGTTGAACGGGTGCGCTACGTGGTCTGCTCGCCCAAGCCCATCGCAGCCGCCGCCGTGCGCGTGGCGTCGGTCGCCACCAGCCGCCGCCCGGGCGAGTACGTTTGGGATTGGTCCAGTGGCCCGCTGCCCGCCTTTTGGCGGGAGCCGGACGGGCCATCCATCACCGATGCCTCACCCTATGTGCAGACGGGCGCCTTCGCCAGCTGGAATGGCCTGGCGCGCTGGTATAGCCAAAAGCTGGCGGCGCAAGCGCCGCTCAACCCGGCGTTCCGGGCGCGTCTGCTGCGCCTGGTCCCGCCCCAGCCCAGCCGCTTGGCGACCGTGCAGGCAGTGTGGCGCTATTTAGCCCACCACCTGGACTACTGGGGTGAGGAGACCGGTCTGCACGCCTTTCTGCCCTCGCCGCCGCGTACGGTGTTGAACACTGGACGCGGTGATTGCAAGGACGGCGCGCTGCTCATGACCACCTGGCTCCGGGCCGAGGGCGTGCCCGCCGACCTGGCGCTCTTGCGCACCTGGGGCATGGGCACGGTTGCCAACGGGGCGGCCACCATGGCCGCCTTCGATCACGCCATCGTCTACGTCCCCGGCCTCCGACTCTGGCTGGACACCACCGCCCCGGAGTTGCATGTGGGCGAGTTGCCGGCCACCGACCAAGGCGCCCTGGCCCTGATCGTCCGGCCCAGTCAGAGCCGTCTGGTGCGGATCCCCATCGCCCCCGCCACCGCGAACCGCACGGTGCAAACGTTCCGCCTATCTCCCGCCGGCGGGGGCCGGTGGCAAATTGCCGGCCGCGTTACCGCCGTCGGCATGGCCGCCAACCGCCTGCGCACGCAATACTCCAACCCCGCCGCGTGCCGGGCGCGGCTGGCCGCCTGGCTCCGCCACCGCTTCGCCGATGTCCAGATCCAGTCTGTCCGCCTCAGCGGGGCTGGCTGGGCCGACGCCCGCGCCGAACTCGACTTCCGGGCCACCATACCGCGTACCGAGCTGGCGTCCCCCGCCGGACTGGCTGCTGCGGTCTTGCCGCGCCATTTCGCCCGCCGCCTGGCGTCGGAGGTGGGTCGCCGCCAAGCGCAGCGCATTCCCACACGCTGGAGCCTGGTGACGCGGTGGTCCGCCCCCGCTACCTCCTGCGTGCCCGCCCCGACGGCCACGTTGCACGCGGCCTTTGGCCACCTGACCTGGCAGCGCATCTGCGCCCAGCAGCGCATGACCACCACCGTCGCCGTGGCGCAGACCGCCACCGAGATCCCCGCCGGCCGGTACCACTCCTATCGCGCATTTTGGCGCCGCGTGGACGCGCGCATGAACCGGCCGCTACCCGCGCCCGCGGCGGCGCGCGTCGCGGCCATCGCCACCGCCCCGGAGCCCGCCACCGACGCTTCCGAGGCCCACGCCGCGCGCCCCGGCGCCGCGATCTCCGCGCCCCGCAACATCCCCACCAGCACCGCCTTTTCTGGAGCTATCCGCTAGCGCCCAACCGCCCACCTTACGCCCGGCGTGGGTTCGCCAGCGAAAACGAGGGCCGCCATCAAGCAGGCCTCGGCCTGCGGGCCAAAGTGCGCCGGCCTGGCGGCGCGTGGCGCGCACCCTTTTGCGCAAGACGCTCGGCGGTGCCCTCAGCGGTGCTGGTCCGCGGAGATATCCTAGGCTGGGAGGCGGCTTACAATCGTGCCTTCTATGAGCGGGAAGGCCTGAACACTCAGGCCCGGGGCGGCGTCCGAAGCCATGGGCTGACCATCGCCATGGCGCCGGTCCCGGCCGACGCCGCTCCCGCTGTCGTGGAGACTGTCCCGAGAACCTCGCATGCACTGGTACCCTGACGCTTTTGGCTGGCTTGCCACCATCGTTTGCTGCTTCTCCTATTTCCGCACCGCCTCCGCGCTGCGGCGCTGGCAAGCGGTCGCGGCGGCGATCTGGATCGGCTATGGCGTAGCGATCCATTCCGCGCCGGTGATCGGCGCCAATGCCTTGGTGGCCAGCTTCGCTCTGCTGCCGCCCCGTTGGTTGCCACGCTCAGCTCATGCCGGCAGCCCCGCTTCCAGCCTGGCTGGCGGTTCCCTGCCCTAACGTCGAACCGCGCGCGGCGACCAGCGGCGCCTCGGGCCGGCCGCAGCTCGGTTCGAACCGCGGCAACCCCGTCTACTATCCCTCCATGCACGTATCCATCGCGGACCCCGTCGAGCCACACCGCAAGGCGATTGCCCCGGTCTGGCATACCTGCGTCCTAGCGGCCGCCATAGTTGCGCTCGGAATTGGCGGGCTGGCAGGCTCCCAACCCGCTTCTCCGCCCAGCGCGCTGCCGTTTTATCTCAGCGCTATTGCATTCGAGTGGCTTTTGTTTGCCTATGTTTGGTGGGGCATCAGGCTCAGGAAATATCCGCTCGCTGCGCTGATCAGCCGCGGCCATAGCTCACTGCTCAAAGGCGATTTGGCTGTTGGCCTCGCAATCTGGCTGTGTTGGTATGTCGTCGAGAGCTTCGTCGCCCTCGGGCTTTCGCATGCCGGCATCTCCAATGCCGGCGCCCAGGGTACGGTTTTCCCGCATGGAGTCGGCGAGATCGCGCTCTGGATCCTGATGGCCGCAAGCTCCGGCTTCTCTGAGGAGATTGCCTTTCGTGGTTACTTCCTCCAGCAATTCTCCCGTTGGACCGGCAGTACGGCCATTGGCATCGTGATTCAGGCCGTCCTTTTCGGCGTCGGCCACACATACCTCGGGACCAGGCAGGTCGTGCTGATCATCGTGTCCGGTGCTCTGCTTGGAGTATTCGCCGCCTGGCTCCGAAACCTTCGCCCGCTCATGATCACCCATGCCTGGGCCGACATCTTCGGCGGCATCATCGTGCATGGACTCCCGTACAAATAGCGGCCGCGGGTGGGCCGCCTCCGCCCGCCCGTAACCACCTGCCGGGTAGACCAGCGCCGAGCCAGGGCGGCCGGGCCGGTCTTGGCTGTCAGTCAATGGCTACAGGCAACCAACTCTGATGCCGCCTACGCCCCGGGGTGGTACACCCGCCGGGCGTGGGCCCGGATCTGCGCCGGGTAAAAATACACCGGCCGCAGATTGCCCGTAGCGTACCGAACCGCCTGATCGTCGAAGTGCGGCGACTTGGGATCGCCGCTCTCCCCGCCCGTGCTCACCGCCCAGGCCCGCACCCGCGGCCCGAACTCCACCACGCAGACGAAGCTGTTGCCGACGGTGCCGTACCACTTCTTCGTGCCCGGCCAAGGCCGGGAGCCATAGGCCGCCAGCGAACCCCAAAGCGAAGAGACGAACGGCACCGGAATGCTGGGCGCGGCATCGCTGAAGTGGGGATGGCGGATGCTGTCGTCGAGCCGCTCAAAGCGGTTGATGTTTCCCCAGGGTGTCTGCCAGGTCCCGAAGTCCCTCTGGATCCGCCCCGCGGCTTCTGCCAGCGCCCCCACCAGCTCCGCCGCCTTGGCCCGCTCGGCGACGTAATCCTCGATGGACATATGCGCCGCCCGCGCCGCCGGGTACAGTCGGTGGTAAATGTCCGTGCCCCAAAACACCGCCAGCGAGGTGGCCACCGAGTGGATACCCCAGCGGTAGTTCCACTCCCGCAGCACCGTCGCCTCCGGCGCCAGTTCCGCCTTGCGCGGATCGCCGGCGGGCAGCCCGTCATAGGCGCGCAGCAGCACCGGAATCAGCCGCGCGAACGCCGGCAAATAACCGTCAAACCCCGCCGCCACCAACGAATGCGCCGTCCAATCCTTGCTGCCCGTCAGCAGCCGCAGCGCATGGTAGCCGCGCGGCGACTCCTCCGTCCCCTTCTCCACGTAGCGGGGAAAATCCCGCCGCTTCGGGCTGTACTTCCCCGCCGCCGACCACGGCCAGTTGTTGGAGTTGTACAGCCATCCGTTTGGCGGGTTCAGCAAGTGCGGCGTCTCCGCCAGCGTCAGCAGCCCGTGATAGGCGGTCGCCGGATTGCTGCCGTCCACCGGCTGAAACCAATTGAACTGATCGCTGCGGCGGGGGATATAGTCCGAGTGCCAATAGGCGATGTTGCCCTCGGAATCGGCGAAGATGGTGTTGTTGGAGCTGTTGGTGTGCAGTTGCATCGTCCGGCGGAAGGCGGCGTAATCCAGTGCCGTCATTCGATCCCAGTCCTGCTCCAGCGCCCGCATGGGCCGCTGCATTAGGTGCACGGTCATCCACCGCGCGCCCTGGCGCGCGATCACCGGCCCGTGCTGGGTGTAATACGTGGTGAAGGTCCGGTGCGCCAGGCCGCTCGGCGTTTTGTAAGCGACGGTGATGCGCCGCGTGCGCATCGGCAGCCATTGATCGCCGTATTTGTACTCCCAGCGCCCGTCTCGCCGGGCCACCGTCTCCCAGAACCGGTCCACGTTCTGCACCCCGCTGGAGGTGTGCATCCAGCCGGCGCCGCGGTTGAAGCCCTGGTAGATGAAGAACTGCCCCCAGGTCACCGCGCCATAGGCGTCCAGGCCGGAGGCGCTGGCCATCTGCAGCTCCGCCCGGAAGTAAAAGCTGACGTGCGGATTGATGTACAGCAGCGCGTGGTGGTCCACGGTCAGCTTGGGGGCAATGGCGATCCCATTCGATCCACCCGGCTCGGGCGGCGGCAGGAGCCGCGCCGCCGCCGGCGTGGTCCGGCCGGTCCGGCCGTAAAATGCGGCGAGGCCGGAAACCGGAATCTCCGTGATGTCGCCGCCGATGCTGCCCTCGCTGAACGCCAGCGCCATCCAGGGCCGAAAGTGGCGAATCAGCAAGGGCCGCACCCGGGGATGGGTGTAGAGGTAATAGTTCAGCCCGTCGGCGAAGGCGTTCATCAGGCGGCGCAGCCAGGCCGGGCTGGCGGCGTACTTGGCTTTCATCACCGCCGGATCAATGAACAACCGCATCCGCAGGTCCTGAAAGACGGCCCGCCGTCCCTCGGCTTGCGCCAGCCAGCCCAGGGCGTTGATGTAGTTCATCTCGACGCGGTGAAAATCATCTTCGGCCTGGGCGTACTCCATGCCGAAGACGGCGTCGGCGTCGGATGCGCCGTAGACATGGGCGATGCCATAGCGGTCGCGGGTAACGGTCACCGCCGCCGCCTCGTGCCGCCAGCGGGACAGCGTCGCCGCCGAGGGCCGATAGCGCCCCTGCGCCGCGGCCGGCGCCGCCCAGCATGCCGCCAAAAACAAAAGACAGACCGTCCCACGCCCAGTCATCGGTCACCCACCTCGGTGCTTCTATGCCGCGCCGTGCAGGATTATAGACCACGCCGCGCCGCCGGCGGCGGCCAGCCGGCCGCGCCGGACGGAAGCCGCGCACGCTGGGGCAGACGTCCCCGGACGTTCCCCCCGCAAAAAGAGACCGGGCGGGATGGCTCCCGCCCGGCCGTCAACTGCTGGGTGGTCTACAGCTCGGGCCCGCCTTACCGCCGCGGACCGCCGCGGCCGCCCCGGCCGCCGGGGCGAGGCCCGCGCCGGCGTGGGCCGCGGTCGTCGCCATCGTGCTCGCGCCGCACGTAGGCCGGCTGCTCATTGCCGTCACCCTCCTCGGCGCCGGCGGGCAAGGGCAGGCCCAGCTTCTCGCGCTGTTCCTTCAGGATGGCCTTGCGGCTCAGCTTGATCTTATTACCCTCGATGGCCAGGCACTTCACCAGGACCTGGTCGCCTTCCTTCAACTCGTCGCGGACCTCCCGGATGCGGTACTCGGCCACCTCGCTGATGTGCAGCAAGCCGTCCGTGCCGGGGAAGATCTCGACGAAGGCGCCGAAGTCCACCAAGCGCACCACCTTGCCCAGGTAGGTCTTGCCCACCTCGGCGGTGGCGGTCACGTCGCCGATCATCTGCATGGCGCGGTTGGCCGCTTCGCCGTCGGTGGCGGCGATGCTGACCGAACCGTCATCCTCGACATCAATCTTGACCCCGGTGCTCTCGGTGATGGAACGGATCATCTTGCCGCCGGGCCCGATCAAGTCGCGGATCTTGTCCACCGGAATCTTCATGGTGAAGATGCGCGGGGCAAACGGCGACAGCTCCGCCCGCGGCGCCGCCAGGGCCTCGGCCATCTTGTCCAGGATGTGGAAGCGGGCGCGCCGCGCCTGCTCCAGCGCCTCCCGCATGATGGCCGGCGTCACGCCCGAAATCTTAATGTCCATCTGCAGCGCGGTCACCCCCTCGCGCGTGCCCGCCACCTTGAAGTCCATATCGCCGTAGTGATCCTCGGCGCCCGCGATGTCGGTGAGAACGGCATAGCGTTGGCCCTCCATCACCAGGCCCATGGCAATGCCCGCCACCGGCGCGATCAGCGGCACGCCGGCATCGGCCATTGCCAGCGATGCGCCGCAGACCGAAGCCATCGAGGACGAGCCGTTGGATTCGAGAATGTCGGAGACCACCCGGATGGTGTAGGGAAACTCCTCCTCGTCGGGCACCATGGCAATGGTGGCCCGCTCCGCCAACGCGCCGTGGCCGATCTCGCGCCGGCCCGGGCCGCGGAGAAAGCCGACCTCGCCGACCGAAAACGGCGGGAAGTTGTAGTTCAGCATGTAGCGCTTGAAGGCCTCGCCCTCGATGGTCTCCAGCCGCTGCATGTCGTCCTTGGTGCCCAAGGTCACGGTCACCAGCGCCTGCGTCTCGCCGCGGGTAAACAGGGCCGAGCCATGGGTGCGCGGCAGCAGGCCGGTGTCGCAGGTGATAGGCCGCACCTGATCGAAGGCGCGCCCATCCGGCCGGCGCTTTTCGTCCAGCAGGGTGGCGCGGAAAATGCGCTCTCGCATCAGCTCGAAATATTTCTTGGTTTGGCTGACCAGCTGCGGATTGCCCTCCGGCACCGCCGCCATGGCCTCGACCTGGATGGCCTTGGCCAGCTTGCCGCTCTCCAGCTTCACGTGCTGGGCGGTGTCGAGCGCCTCGGTCAGGCGGGCGCCGTAGGTCTGGTAGAGCGTTTGGTAGAACGCCTCATCCACCACGGGCGGGGTCACTGGCCGCTTGGGCGCGCCACAGCGGCGGCGCAACTCCTCGACCCCGGCCAGGATCTTGCGGATCTGCTCGTGGGCGAACTCGATGGCCTGCACCACGATCTCCTCGCTGACCTCGCTGGCGCCGGCCTCGACCATGGCGATGCCCTCGGCCGTGCCGGAGACCAGAATGTTCAGGTCGGCATCGCGCCGCTGATCATAGGTCGGGTTGACGATGAACTGCTCATCCAGATACGCCACCCGCGCTCCGGCCACGGCATTGGGAAACGGGATATCGGAAAGGTGCAGCGCCGCGCCGGCGCCCACCAAGCTCAGCGCGTCGGGATCGTTCTCCTGATCCGCCGAGAGCACGAAGGCGATCACCTGCGTCTCATTGCGAAAGCCCTTGGCGAACAGCGGCCGGATCGGGCGGTCGTTCAGGCGGCTGGTCAGGGTCTCCTTTTCGGTCGGCCGGCCCTCGCGCTTGATATAGCCGCCCGGTATGTGGCCGGAGGCATAGGTGTACTCGCGGTAGTCCACCGTGAGCGGAAAAAAGTCAATCCCTTCGCGCGGCTGATCGGCCGACGTGGCGGTGACCAGCACCATGCTGTCGCCCAGACGGACGGTGACCGCGCCGCCGGCTTGGCGGGCCATGCGGCCGGTTTCGATTTGCAGGGTTTTGCCCCCAGCGAGTTCAACGGTTACGGATTCAGGCATGAAACAGTCCTTCCGCCACGGCCCACCAGGGGCCGCGGCCATTTTTCGTCAGCAGAATGTCGAGTGGGGCGCCCCCGGGCCGGAGGGCACCTCGGGTCGCGCCGCCGGCGGCGCCGGCGGCTGGGGGAACAGAAAAAGATGGGCGCCCGTCACGTTCGGGCATCTGCAACCAATTCACTGGGGAGCCGATCAGACGGGTACACCGGGGCTCTACTTTCGCAGCCCCAACTTTTGAATCACGCCGCGGTAGCGCGCGGCGTCGCGGCGCTTCAGGTAATCCAACAGCCGCCGCCGCTTGCCGACCATCAGCAGCAGCCCGCGGCGGGAATGATGATCCTGCTTGTGGGTTTTAAAGTGCTCGGTCAAATAGCGGATGCGCTCCGTCAGCACCGCAACCTGCACTTCCGGCGAGCCGCAATCCTTGGCGTGGATGGCAAAACCTTGCACCAGCGCCTGCTTGCTTTCCTTGGTTAACGCCATGCGTATGAGTGGGCCCGGAGGCCGCAAGAAAATCTAGCTTACCACGGCTGGGACAACGCCCGCCACCGCCCGAGCCATCCATTCCCTAGCTCGCGCGCCGTGGGCCGCGGCAGCGCCGAGGAGGCGGAACATGGCTGGAGAATTCATCGCCGACGTCGAGCAGATCCGCGCCCGCGCCCGGCGCGACATCGAACGAGGGGCCGTCACCGCCGCCTATGAGGGCGATCCGCGCCGCGCCGCCGAGATCCTCAATAGCGCCCTGGCCACGGAGATCGTCTGCGTGCTGCGCTACCGCCACCATTACTTCATGGCCAGCGGCATGCACGGCGAGTCCATCGCCCGGGAGTTCCTGAAATACGCCCAGGAGGAACAGGCGCACGCCGACGCCATCGCCAATCGCATCCAGCAGCTCGGCGGCTCGCCGGAGTTGAACCCCGCCGTGGTCAGCCAGCGCGCCTACACCCAATACGCCGCCGGCGAGTCGCTGGCCGACATGATCCGCGAGGACCTCATCGCCGAGCGGATCGTGGTGGATGTCTACAGCCAGCTCATTCGCCATTTCCAGTTCCACGACAACACCACGCGGGAAATGCTGGAAGACATCCTGAAGGAAGAAGAGCACCACGCCGACGAGCTCGCCGATCTGCTGTTCACCATGGACCCCAAAACCGGCGAAAGCACCGGCCGCGACCCCGCCAGCTTGATCGAGCCCGCCGAGCGCGCCCAGCACAAACCCCCCAAAGCCGCGTAGCTGTTTCCCCAGCCGTCGGCCCCGCGCGGCACCGCGGGCCGGTATGCGCTGGCCTCCGCCCTGCGCCCTCTGCCCTGTGCTCCGTGCGCTATGCTCCCCGCGCCCATCGTGTATGCTGTGCGCATGGTCGTGGATACCCTGGATCCGGACGACGACGATGGCGAATACGGCACGGACCCGGACGACGCCCCGACGCCACCGGTAACCGAACAAGGCGAGGATCCCCGCCTGCTGCACGTGGACCTGCGCCACCGCGCCGAGGTGGCGCATTTCCAGCGCGCCGACGAAGCCGAGTTCGCCGCCGGCATGCTGCGCGCCAATGGCATCCCGGCCGAAGTGCAGGCGATGATGATCCCGGGCCTGACCGCGGACCTGGCGCTCTGGGTGCCGAGGGATCACGAAGAGCTGGCCCGCCGCCTGCTGCGCGAGGCGGAAGAAGGCGATTTCGCGGAGTAAAACCATGCCCGTTCCCCGCGCCCTGCGCGCCACGACCCGCCCCCGCCGGCCGGAATGCCGGCCCCAACTCGCGGCAACCCAATTCGCGGCACCTTGCAGACGCGCCGAGCGCCAGCGGTCGCCCGGCCGCCGCAGCCCAGCCGCAAGCCCCGCCCGCGCCGTGGCCCCCAAGG
>JBOGKW010000109.1:0-11840 GCA_050746205.1 Terriglobales bacterium
GCGCCGGAGGAGGCGGGAGCCATGGGCGACGACATCATTGATGTGCCCATGCTCCGCGCCTGCGGCTTTGCCGCCGCGCCGGCCAATGCCCGCCGGGAAGCCCGCGCCGCGGCCCACTTTGTTTCCCGCCACGCGGGCGGCGCCGGTGCCGCCCGCGACTGCATCGAGTTCGTGCTGCGGTCGCAGAAGCGCTGGCAGGCCGCAACGGCGGAATACCTGCGCCTCCCTGGACCGGGGTAGGCAAGGCGCCGAACGGCGCGAGACTCCGCCTGCCAGCTCGCGCGGCGGGGCCGGCCAAGCCGCCCCTCTGCTACCCTAAAAGGAAAACCGCCGAGGAACATTCCCGTCCCGCCATCGTATGGGTAATGGGACAACTGAACGCCATCCCATGAACAATCCCGTTGAAGCTCCCCGGCTGAGGCGGTCTGGGCCCGCAGGAATCGCGGCGCTCCTGGCCTTCTTGGCGGCTGTCGGCATGCTGGCCGGCTGCGGCGGCAAGGCCAAGCCTGCGGCCACCGGCCCGCGTGCCCTGCCCGTCCAGGTCATGGCGGCGCGGCAAACCACCGTCAACACCACCAGCAGCTATGTGGCCACATTGCAATCCCGCTTGGCGGCCACGATCATGCCGCAGGTGACCGGCACCATCACGCGCATTCTGGTGCGCTCCGGCCAGCGGGTCAGCGCCAAACAACTGCTGATGGTGCTCAACCCGCAGCAGCAAGAGGCGACCGTGGCGAGTGAAAAAAGCGCCGTCGCCGCGCAACAGGCCACCACGGCCTATGACCTGGAAGAGTACCGCCGCTATGAGGCGCTCTATAAGGCGCAGGTCGCCAGCCTCGAACAGATGAACCAGATGCAGTCCACCTATGCCGCGGCCAACAGTCAGTTGGCCTCGCTGCAGGCGCAGGTGAAGGAAGCCGAGGCACAACTGGAGTATTACCGCATTACCGCGCCCCGCGCCGGCGTAGTGGGCGACATTCCGGTGCATGTCGGCGATCTGGTCACCACCTCCACGGTGCTCACCACGGTCAACCAGCTGGGCGCGCTGCATGTCTATCTCTACGTTCCCGTGGAACAGGCGGCGGCGCTGCGGCTGGGCCTGCCGTTGCAGTTGGTCGGCGCCAATGGCCAACTCCTGGCCACGACCCGCATCAACTTCATCGCCCCGCAGGTCACCGGCGCCTCACAGACCGTGCTGGTCAAGGGCGTGGTCAGCGACACCCAGGGCCGGTTGCGGAACTTGCAATATGTCAACGTGCAGGTCGTCTGGGGCCAACACCCGACCATTCTGGTGCCAGTGCTGGATGTCTCGGCGATAAATGGCCGCTACTTCGTCTTCCTGGCGGTCAAAAACCCCAAAGTACCCCGAGGCTTTCTCGCCCAGGAGGTGCCGGTCTCGGTCGGGCCGGTGCAGCAGAATGCCTATGAGGTCACCAACGGCCTGCAGCCGGGGCAGTTGATCATCACCTCGGCGTTGCAAATCCTGGTGGCCGGCATGCCGGTGATCCCGCTGCCGCCGCGGCCCATGGGCGGGGGCGCGCCGGGTACCGGCGCCCGCGCCATGACGCGGCCGGGGACCGGCGCCGCCGCCGGCGGTGCCGGAGCGCGGCCGTAATGTTCGTTGATTTCTTCATTCGCCGGCCGATCTTCGCCACGGTCGTGGCCTTGATCATTGTCTTGGCCGGCGCCATCTCCATCCCCAGCTTGCCGGTGGACCAGTTCCCGGACCTGGCCCCGCCGACGGTCGTGGTCGCGGCCAACTACACGGGCGCCAGCGCCGCCGAAGTGGAGTCCGCGGTCACCACGCCGTTAGAGGAAGCGATTAACGGTGCCGAGAACCTGATGTACATCAGCAGTTCCAGCACCAACCAGGGCAGCGCTCAGATCACCTGCACCTTCACCACCGGCAGCAACCTGGACCTGGACACAGTGGAGGTGGAGAACCGTGTCAACAGCGCCGAGGGCCCGCTGCCGGCGACGGTGAAACAGTCGGGCATCACGGTCACGAAGGCCAGCACCGGCTTCGTCTTCGGCGCCGGCTTCTATTCGCCCAACCACCAGTACAGCAATCTTTTCATCAGCAATTATCTCAGCATCTACGTCGAAGACGCGCTGAAGCGCGTGCCCGGCGTGGCCGGCGTGACCGTGTTCGGCGAGGGCCAGTATGCCATGCGCATCTGGCTGGACCCCAACAAGCTGGCCGGGCGCGGGCTGACCGCGACGGACGTGTTGACCGCGCTCGAGAATCAGAACGTGCAAATCGCCGCCGGCGCCGTCGGCATGCCCCCGGCGCCCACGGGCCAGCAGTACCAGTTCCAGGTGATGACCTCGGGGCAGCTGAGCACGCCCCAGCAGTTCGACAACATCGTGCTCGCCACGGAGCCCGACGGCACCATCATCCGCCTCAGCGATGTCGGCTATGCCCAACTTGGCGCCCAGACCTACAGTAGCGCGCTGAGCTACAGCGGCCAGCCGGCCGTGGGCTTGGGCGTCCAGCAGCTCAGCACCGCCAACGCCCTGGCCGTGGACGCCGCCGCCAAGGCCGAGCTGGCCAAGCTGGCCCCGCGCTTTCCCCCGGGGCTGGAATACGGCGTCGCCTTCGACAGCACCACCGCCATCGGCGAATCCATCCAAGATGTGCTGATCACGCTGCTGGAGACGATCATCATCGTCGTCCTGGTGATCTTCTTCTTCCTGCAGGATTGGCGCACCACGCTGATCCCCTCGGTCACCATCCCGGTCGCCCTCATCGGCACCTTCATCTTCATCAAGGCATTTCACTTTTCCATCAACACCTTAACCCTGTTCGGCATCGTCTTAGCGACCGGGCTGGTGGTGGACGACGCCATCGTGGTGATTGAAAACGTGGAGCGCCACATCGCCGCCGGCATGCGGGATGCCCATCGCGCCACCAGCGAGGCGATGGTGGAGATCACCAGCGTGGTCATCGCCACCTCGCTGGTGCTGGTGGCGGTGTTCGTGCCCGTGGCGCTGTTCCCCGGGACCACCGGCATCCTGTTCCGCCAGTTCGCCCTGACCATCGCCTTCTCGATCATCATCTCCGCCTTCAATGCGCTGACGCTGACGCCCTCAATGTCGGCCATCCTGCTGCGCGAGATCAAGCACAAGCGCGGCTTCTGGGCCTGGCTGGAGGGCGGCATTGAGGGCTTGTCGCACGGCTACAAGAAGGCGGTCTCCGCCGCGCTGCGCGTCCGCTGGCTGGTGGTTCTTGTCTTTTTGGGCGTCCTGGTCGCCACCTACTTCACCTTCTACCGCGTGCCGGAGGCCTTCATCCCGCAGGAGGATGAAGGCATGATTATGCTGCTGATCCAGGCTCCCGATGGCGCCTCGCTGCAGTACACCGAGCACATCGTCGCCGAAGCCGAGTCCGTCGTCTCCCGCCAGCCGGAGGTGACTGGCGCCTTCGCCATCACCGGGTTCAGCTTCGCCGGCGCGGGCTCCAACACCGGCATGATGTTCGTCAGCCTCAAGCCCTTCAGCGAGCGCAAGGGGGCGCAACACTCGGCCGCCGCCATCATTGCCCGGCTGCGCCCGCAACTGTTCATGATCCCCGGCGCACTGGTGGCCGCGTTCCCGCCTCCCACCATTCGCGGCCTGGGCAATTTCGGCGGTTTCCAGTTCGAAGTGCTGGACCAAGGTGGCGGCACCCCGCAGCAGCTCGCCGCCGCCACCCATGCGCTGGTGGCCGCGGGCAACGCCAATCCCCACCTAACCGGATTGCTGACCTCCTACACCGCCAACACGCCGGAGTACATGGTCCAGGTGGACCGCTCCAAGGCGGAGAGCCTGAACGTCCCGTTCTCGCAAATCACCGACACCCTGGAAACCTTCCTGGGATCTGTCTACGTCAACAACTTCACCTTCGACAACCGCACCTATGACGTCTTCGTGCAGGCGGAGCAGCAATTCCGTAACCAGGCCCAGGACATCAACCAGTACTACGTCCGCTCCAACTCGGTGCCGCCGCAGATGATTCCGCTCGGCAACCTGGTCCAGATCACCGAGCAGTCAGGCCCTGTGGTCATCAACCACTACGATCTGTTCCGCTCCGCGGAAATTGACGGCAGCGCCGCGCCCGGCACCAGTTCCGGGCAGGCGATTCAGACCATGGAGAAGCTGGCCAAGCAGGTGCTGCCGCACAGCATGAGCTACGCATGGACGGGCCTGTCGCTGCAACAAATCCAGTCCGGCAGCCAGGTGGTGATGCTGTTTGGGCTCGGCCTGTTGGTGGTGTTCCTGGTCTTGGCGGCGCAGTATGAGAGCTGGGTACTGCCCTTCGTGGTCATGCTGGCGGTGCCGGCCGCGCTGCTCGGCGCGCTGGGAGCGCAGTGGCTGCGCGGGTTGAACGACGACATCTATTGCCAGATCGGCCTGGTCATGCTGATCGGTCTGTCCACCAAGAACGCCATCTTGATTGTCGAGTTCGCCGAACAGCTCCGCGACCGCGGCATGCAAATGCTGGAGGCGACGATCGAGGCGGCGCGGATCCGGCTGCGGCCCATTCTGATGACCTCCGTCGCCTTCATGCTCGGCATCGTGCCGCTGATGGTCGCCACCGGCGCCGGCGCCGCCGGGCAGAACTCGGTGGGCACGGCGGTGTTTGGCGGCATGTTCCTGGCCACGCTGCTAAATCTGTTCTTCATCCCCACGCTCTACATCATCTTCCGCGGCATCTTCCCCGGCGGCGGGCGCCACACCCACCTACCCGCGGCTCCGGCGGAGCGCGTGCCCGAGCCCGCCGGCTCGCATTTGGCCTGAGGCGCGCCGCCGCCCCCTGCGGCTATGGGCAGGTGTCGTAGTTCCCAACTAGTTACTAGCTTCTGTCCTCGCGAACAGCAGTCTCGGTGTTAGCGTGCGATAGCCTACTTCTTTGCGTCACCTCCCGTCCCCCATGCTCTTGCGCCGCCCCATCCCTCTCCGCGATGTGGACCCGTTCACGGCGCCCGAGGCCTCCCGCCTGCTGTTCGAGCACAATCCGCTGCCGATGTTCATCTGCGACCCCAAGACGCTCGAAATCCTGGCGCTCAATGGAGCCGCGCAGGAACTCTACGGATATACCCGGCCGGAGTTTCTCGCGCTGACGCTGGTGGACATCCGGCCGGCCGAAGACCGGGCCCGCTTTCTCGCCGACCATCGGGACACTCCGCAGGGACTGCGCTGCTGGGGCCAGTGGCGGCACCAGGCGAAGTGCGGCGCGGTGATGGACGTCGAGATCACGACCAACGACTTCACCCTCGGCGGCCGCCTGCTGCGCCACGTCTCCATCCAGGTGATCACCGCGCAAAAGCAGCTGGAGGAGCAGTTCCGGCAAGCGCAGAAGATGGAGGCGGTGGGCCGGCTGGCGGGAGGCGTCGCCCACGACTTTAACAATCTGCTCAGCGTGATCAACGGCTATTGCGATCTTTTGCTCCTGGCTCCGCCCGGCGCGGACCCCGCGGCCCAGGCCCAACGGCGTCAACTGGAGGAGATTCACAAGGCCGGCGCCCGCGCCGTCGCGCTCACGCGCCAATTGCTCACGCTCTCTCGCCAGCACGCCCCCACCCGTAGCGTCTTTCGCCTCAACGATTGCGTCACCGGATTTGCCAGCATGCTGCGCCGGATGATCGGCGAGGATGTTGCGCTGACGCTGGCCCTCGACCCCAGCGCCGGCAGCATCGAGGCCGACCGCGGCCAGATCGAGCAGGTGCTGATGAACCTGGCGGTCAACGCGCGCGACGCCATGCCCCAGGGCGGGCACTTGATCTTTGAGACGCAGCCGGTGGACCTAGCGGCTTGCTCGGGTGGCAGCTCCGCCGGCCTTGCGGCGGGAGCGTACGTGCAGCTGACGGCCACGGATTCCGGCATGGGCATGGAGGAGGCGACGCGGGCGCATATCTTCGAGCCCTTCTTCTCCACCAAGGGCGAGAAGGGCACCGGGCTGGGACTCTCCACGGTGGCCACCATCATCGCAAACTGCGGCGGCTCAATCACCGTACAGAGCGAGCCGGGCCACGGCGCCAGCTTCATCATCCGCCTGCCGCGCCACCAGGGCCTCTCTGCCGCCACGCCGCAGGGATGAACCCCGGCCGGGCCGCTGGCTGGGGACGTGCGGGCCGCGCCTGGCGCTGTGGAGCCGCCCAGCCTCCGCCTGCCCCGCGGCGCCGCTCCGGCCGCTAGAAATCGGTGGAGAGGCGCAGGAAAACGCTGCGCGACGGACCGATGGCGTTGCCGGAAAACAGACCGCCAAAATCTATAACCTCCACGACGTTGGTCAGGTTTTCCCCGTCCACCTGCAGTTGCACATCGGTCCTTTCGCGCCGGTAGAGGTTGACCCCGACCGAGGCGTCGAACTGCAACGAAGGAAGAATCCGGTCGCGCGAAAAATTCAGCCGATCCACCACCTGCCAGCCGTAAACCGCCGCCTCGGCGGCAGCGCACTGCGCCAGCGTTTGGCCGCTCGGACACTGAAAGTCAAACGGGAGGCCCGAGTCGAACTGAACGCCGCCGGCCACCCAGAGCCGGCTGGACGCCTGGTAGCGCAGCCGGGCGCGCAGCGTGTTGCGCTGGTCCTGCGAATCGGGCAGATGCCCGGAAGTCGGGATGATGGCGTCATCTCCCAGAAAGAGCCCGCCGGTGACCGGGAACCAGGCGTTGCCCAGTTCATACGAGTAGCTGGCGTACCCCGAGAACCGGCCCCAGAGAGGCAGGTCGAGCTTGCTATCCACGCCGTAGATCAGGGCCTTCCGAAATGCGATCGGATAGCTGATCGTGGTGTTGTCAATCTGGTCGTCGTCTTCGTAGTTGTTCACCGCGCGGAGGAAATAGTTGGCGTCCAGCCGAATCTTGTCCCAGAAGACCTTTTCCAAGCCCGCCTCGTAATAATTCCCTTCTGACGGCTGCACCGGCAATTGCAGCGAGATCGTATCCAGGCCCGCGGCGGCGGTGGAGCTGGAGAGCAGGAGGTTTTCAAACGGCGGCGTTTGGAAAACGCGGTCGTAGGCGACATGCAGCAACAGGCCGGCGGCGGGAAAGTACCGTGCGATGGCCAGCCGCGGGCTGACCGCCTGGCGGTTCAAAAGCAGCTGATAGTGGTCCCACCGCACGCCGGCATTCACCGTCCAATCGCCCAAACGGACCAGGTCTTGGACGTAGGCGCCCTGCTCCAGATCCGGATCGTCGCCCAAAAAACTGAACGTCAGCGGCGTGCTGGGATCGTACTGCGCGGGATTCGTAATCAGGTATTGAAAACCCTCGTGCAAAAACTTGTTGTCGGACTCCACCCCGGCTTTCCATTCTTGGCGCCCATGGTCCACGGTCAGGTCCGCTTTGCCGTAGGCCTCGCGAAACCAGTTGTGTTGGAAAAGCTCGATCGGCGTGGATTCCGGATTGGAATTGAAGTCGTTCGAGACCTGGCGCACCATGCCGCGAATGCTGGCAACGGCGTTCTGCGAAAACGTGTGCTCGTAGACCCCAATCCCATAGGTGTCGAAATCGCCGCCGTTTTGGCGTTGGCCCGCCTGCTGCTGGACGTATTCGTTCGGCAGGTCAAAACGCGCCAGTTCGTGGCGTATCAAGAAGCTGATGCGATCCTGGGTGTCGAGATCGCGCTGGAAGTTCACCGAGAAGCCGCCCAGCGTGGCCGTATTGGAGTAGTTCTGCGTGACGACGGGGTTCAGATAATGGCCTGTCATGCTGCCGTCCACGCTGAAGCCCAAGGAATTCGCGCCCCAACCGTACTCGCCCTGGGCCGAGCTGCCCGCCGTGCCGAAACTGCCGCCCGACAACACGACTTGGCCGTGAAAACCAGGCTGGGGATTCTGCAGCGTGTTGACGACGACCACCCCGCCTAGCTTCCGGCCATATTCGGCGGGAATGCCCGCGGTATAGATGGCCAGCGACTGCACGTCATTGGCCCCAACTTCCGTCCCGAAGCTAGGCGAAAGGTTGTTGGTCAGCGGGATGCCGTCCAAGACGAACTGGGTTTGATATTCCGAACCGCGCGGATGCAGGACGGCATTGCCTTCGTAAAGCCAACCGGGCTGCGAATTGACCAGATCCTGCAAGGACCGGCCCGGCAGCGAGCCGACGCGATGGGCGACCGCGCTGGCGCCGATCTCGTTAACCGTGCCAGCCTGCTCGGGATTGATGAGCGTCTTCCCGGCGCTCACCGTCACGGATTTGTGGAGCGACGAGAGGTGCAGGCGGATGGTGACAGCGAGCGGGATCGCCGAACGCACCGGCTCGGTTTGGGCGACCGCCGCGAAGCCGTGTCGCTGGATCCGAATCTGGTAAATGCCGAAAGGCAGGCGCTGCACGTCCAGATAGCCTTGGCGATTCGTCGCCAGCGTCGCGCGGTATTCGTTGCCCTCGCTGACGATCAGCACCGAGGTCTGCACGCCAGCGCCGGAGGGATCGGTCACCCGCAGGCGCAGCTCCCCGCGATTGGCCTGGCCCCACGACGGCAGCGCGCAAAGCAAGACCAGCGCGACCAGCGGGAACCCGCACCGCGTCCTGTTGCCAAGTTGGAGTTTGTGAGCGATCCAGGGCGCCCCGACTCGCATTATTTCGATTTTAGCTCGCGCCCAAGCCGTCTGCGCGGAGGTTGGGCGGCGCTGACGCCGGTGCCGCCGCCCGTTGCAGGTCCGCGCCCGGGTATCGGACTTTGAGGTCGCCGCAAGGCCCGGAATGGAACGCCGCGCCCCCGCCGCGCCGCCCCGGTTGACACCCGCCGCGGGCCGTGGGAGCATGGTTCCGCGGGGTGGAGCAGCCTGGTAGCTCGTTGGGCTCATAACCCAAAGGTCGCTGGTTCAAATCCAGCCCCCGCAACCAAACTTTTCCACCACTTGCGCGACTTCCGCCAAACGACTTGAGGGTCAAATAAGGGTCACGCAGGTTTACTAGTTGAGTAGCCGCTGGTCCTTCGGAGTGTCCTGCCGGACGCGCAGCTTGACGAACTCCACCAAGCGATCCTGAATCCGACGCTTGGCTTCGAGCCCCAGAGTCCCATACACGTCCGAGGTGGTGACGATGTTCTCGTGCCGCAAGAGGGTCTTGACCTCTTCCAGTTCGAGCCCCGCTTCCTTGCCCCAGGCGCTCACGGTGTGGCGGAAGCTGTGCCAGCCGATATTGGGGAGACCGGCCGCCAGCGCCACTGGCTTGATATAGGTCTTGAACAACTGCCCCGGCCAGAATGGTCGGCGCCCCTTCGTGTACGACGAGGCGAACAGCCAATCCTCCGGTTGGTTGTAGGGCGTAACCGAACGCCAACTGCCGAGAAGCGTTCGCAACTCTTCGGGCACGGGCAGATTCGTCCGCGAGGCCTCGGTCTTGAGCGGTGTGATGCGCCCTTGAACGAAGCCGCGGCGAAACGAAACAACGCCTTGGGCTAGATCCACGTCCCGCCACTGAAGCCCGAAGGCTTCGCTGACGCGGGGGCCCAGCCAACCGGCGAATGCCACAGCGACCTGCTCGCGCAGCCCGAGCCTCGCGAGCAGTGTGAAAAAGCCCGCCGGCGTCAACTGCACCGGCTCTTTCAACCGTTTGGTAGAACCGCGCGGGAGTTCGACGCGCTTTTCCGCCATCGGGTTCTCGCGCAAGTAGCCCCACTTGACCCCAAACTTGAACGCCAGCTTCATGACAGTGAAGATCGAGCGCACGGTCTTAGGCGCCAAGCCAGTAGGGTTGTGAGGTGAGCGCCCCAGTCCGTGGAACCAATCCTCGGCGGCTGACCGTACCACCGGCTTTCCGAACTCATGGAGCCGGTGGGTGCCCCAGCGCGGCAGAACCCAGCGTTCGAGAACTGACTGGTAGGACCGCGCCGTCTGGTAGCCCATGCGTGCCCGATCGTCCTGTGCTTCGCCAATGGGCACATCGAGACAGGGCCGAAGCACCTGCTCGATGTAGCGGTTCACCAGACCTTGGATCGTGGGGCATTCGCTGGAGTTGATTTCCGCGTTGGCCGCCAGTCGAACATGCTCGCATGCCCGCTCGGCCGCCGCGCGGCTCGGATATTGCTCCAGAGTGCCGATGATGGCCTTGCGCCGCTTTTTTGCGCCGTTCACGCGCTCGAAGTAGCGGTATGCCCATACGTTCGGTCCCCGGGAGCGGGTTTCAATCGTAAGCGTGCCGTACTGATACGTTGCACGCCGCCTCGGTTGCTTCATAAAGCCTCCTAAAGGCGGCGCGGATGACACCGCAAATCTACCACGAGCTGGACCGACCGACTCTGGGCGGGATCGGCGGTTCCTGGTGAGCCAAGCTTGCCTGCTTCGATTCCAGACATTCGTTAAGAGCCGAGGCGCGGAAACGCCACCGCTTGCCGATGTGGATGGCCGCGTTCTCGCCCCGCCGCGCCATCCCCTGGAGGGTTTTCGGATGGATCTTCAAAACCACGGCGGCTTGGTTCGAATCGAGCAGGGGCTCGAACGCTGGCATGACCGCGATGCGGTCGGCGCCCGGGGTCGAATCCGCCATGCCAAAACCAACTCCCAACTAGACCCGAGGCTATGAGCCGCTCCGGGGGCTGTCCAAGACTTTCGCCGGCGGTGGCGATAGCCGCTGGCTATGACCAAAGATTCCGCGGCGGTGAAAGGCTGCGTTTCACCCCAGCCCTCGCGGATTCACCCTGGTTCCCGCCGGGGCCCGAGCGGCCTCTGCCTGGCCCCGTTCCCGTAACTCCATGCCGCTCATAAATCGCCAATGTTTATGCGGGTGCCGCGGCGGCTTGGACAGCGCGGAGGGCAGGACCCCTTGGGTGAGAGGCCAAATGGAAGAACGCGGCGTGAAGTATGCGATTCCCATCCCGGCCAACGACAGCCTGGAGCGGGGCATCGCCGAACTGCCGACGCGGCCGGCGGGGCGGCCCAGCCGCAAGCCGCTGGTCGAACACAAGAGCTTCCTTTATCGCGCCGCCAGTTGGAAGGCGGCGCGGCGGATCGGAGCCAAGGTCGAGCACCACGCCTGCGAACTGTTTCCGCGGGTGGGGTTCATTGCGACCAATAGGACGCTGCCGAATCGGGCGGCGGTGCGCTTGTACAACAAGCGGGGCACAGCGGAACAGGGGATCAAGGAAGGCAAGCAGGCGGTGAGGATGAGCCGCCTGAGTTGCCATGGTTTCCGGTCCAACGACGTTCGGCTGTCGCTCAGCCTGATCGCCTACAACCTAGGGAATCTCTGGCGGCGGCTGGCACTGCCGGCAAAGATCGACAGCTGGCCAATGACGAGCTTGCCGCAGCGGCTGGTCAAAACCGGTGGCCGCTCGGTCAAGCATGGCCGGTACTGCTGGCTGCTGTTGGCGGAGGGGGCACCTGACGCGGCGATTGTTCGAGAGCATGATGCGGCGGATCACGGCACTGCCCCTGCCGACCGGGTAAGGGACAACGATGCCGTGATGAAAAAACCAGCGAAGTGAGAGGAGGATGCCGAGGTGTCGACAGAATGACTTAAAGCCCGGCCTATTCTGCGCTGCGGACTCAACCGAGGAGCGTCCGGCCCGAATGCGGCTGCAGGTCGCAGCCACTTTTGCCCGGTCGCTGCCGCCCGGGTGGATTCTGTCCGCGTATGGGGTCGTCAAAAAGGGTATTCCGGCTATTATGGGTAGCGGACGGGGTGCCACCACGGATGTTGTTCCTCACCTACCATCAGGTCCGGCCGGCCGGAGATGGGCGCTATCTCTATTCCCTAACGCCAGAGCAGTTCACCGCCCACCTAAACGTGCTGGCGCCGGCCGCTGCCCGCCAGCCTCCGGCCGCCGCAATCTCGTTTGACGACGGCCACGCCTCCGTCTACGAGCACGCGCTGCCCCAGCTTGAGGCTCGCGGGACCAAGGCTACGTTCTTCAT
>JBOGKW010000110.1:0-11826 GCA_050746205.1 Terriglobales bacterium
TTTGCGCCATGGAGTACGGCTTCATTGGCGGCAGCCTGGGTGCAGTGGTGGGGGAAAAGATCACGCGCGCGATTGAGCGCGCCCTCACGGCACGCTGTCCGCTGATCGTCATCTCCGCCTCCGGCGGAGCGCGGATGATGGAGGGCGCGGTCAGCTTGATGCAGATGGGCAAGATCGCCGCCCAGCTCATGCGGCTGGACCAGGCCGGAGTTCCGTTCATCTCCGTGCTCACCGATCCCACCACGGGCGGCGTCACCGCCAGCTATGCGATGCTCGGCGACCTAAACATCGCCGAGCCCGGGGCGCTGATCGGCTTCGCCGGGCCGCGGGTCATCGAGCAGACGATCCGGCAAAAGCTCCCGGAGGGATTCCAGCGGAGCGAGTTCTTGGTGGAGCACGGCATGCTGGATGCCGTGGTGCCGCGGCAGGAGATGCGGAATTATCTCATCCGCGCGCTGGCGTTTTTGCGCGCGCAGCCGGCGGCGACGCCGCACGCCGCCACGCAGACCGCCTAGGCCGCGGCGTCCGCCGTGGACTACCCCGCCAGCCTCGCATACCTGCACGCCCTCGGCTGGGAGTTGCGCGCCGGGGCAAAGTTCGAGTTGACCCAGGTCGCCGCCCTATTGGCCGAGCTGGGCCATCCCCAGCGCGCCTTCGCCGCCGTGCATGTTGCCGGCACCAATGGTAAGGGCAGCGTGGCGGCGCTGGTCGCGTCGGGGTTGCGGGCCGCCGGGTACCGTACGGGCCTCTATACTTCGCCCCACCTTGAGCAGCCTACGGAGCGCATCCGCCTCGGCGGCGCGGAGATCGCCCCCGAAGCCTTCGCCGCCGCTATTGCCGCCGTTCAAGCCGCAACTGAACGCCTGCTCGCCCGCGAGGCGTTGCTCCATCCGCCGTCCTTTTTCGAGGCGCTGACGGCGGCCGGGTTCTTGGCGTTTCGAACGGCGGCGATGGAAATCGCGGTGGTTGAGGTCGGACTGGGCGGACGATTGGACGCCACCAACGTGCTCCAGCCGGTGGCCGCCGCGATCACCGCCATCGCCATGGACCACGAAAAATACCTGGGCTCAACCCTCGCGGCCATCGCCGGGGAAAAAGCGGGCATCTTGAAGCCCGGCCTCGCCGTCGTCAGCTCGCCCCAGGCGCCGGAGGCGGCGTCGGTGCTGGCTGCTCGCGCCGCCGCCGTGGGGGCGCGGTTCCTGCCCCCGGCGGCATTGCTGGCGGGACCACAGATGGACGCCGAAGGCCGTTGCGGTTTCACCGCCCGCTATCGAGACCAGTCGGTGACCGTGCGCCTCGGCCTGCGCGGGCGCCACCAAGTAGAGAATGCCCGGACCGCGCTGGGGGTGCTGGCCGCGATCAGCGAGCGCGGCTGGCCAGTAACCGCGGCGCAGGCGGCTGCAGGCATGGCCGCGGCGCAATGGCCGGGACGGCTGGAAAAGCTCGCCACCGCCCCGGCGCTCTATGTGGACGGAGCGCACAACCCGGCGGCCGCCCGGGCCCTGGCCGCGTTCCTCCAGGACACCGGCTGGCGCCCGGTGCTCGTCTTCGGCGCCATGCGCGACAAGGCTGTGGGCGAAATGGCGGAGATCCTGTTTCCACGGGCGCGGCACGTGATCCTGACCGCTCCCGCCCACCCCCGCGCCCTGTCGCCGGCGGCCCTGGCCGCGCAAGTGCAGGGCGCTACGCTCACCCCGCTGGAAATCGCCTCGGACCTGCCCGCCGCGCTAGCCCGGGCCCGGGATCTGGCGGTCGCCGAGGGCGCGCCGATTTTGCTCACCGGTTCGCTCTACTTGGTCGGGCAGGCGCGGGCACGGGTCGGCGGGCAAGATCGCGGTTAAGATTGGGCGAGGGTTGGTCATGGCGTCTGCACCGGTTGATACACGCGACCTTGAAGCGGTCCGGAAGATCATTGAGGCGGTTGGGGAGGTCGCGCCGGCAGAGCGGGAGCGGGTGCTCCGCTGGGCGGCGGAGAAGCTGGGGCTGGCGCCGCCGGCAGCGGGCGGGCCCGCGCCCGCTACATCTTCCCTCGCGCCCCCTCGGCCCGAGATCCCCGAAGGCCCCGGCCAGGACATCCGTTCGTTTATTGCGGCGAAGGCACCAAACAGCGATGTGCAGAGAGCCGTGACCGTCGCCTATTTCCTGCAGTTCCTCGCACCTGGGCCGCAGCGCCGCGAGGCGATTGGGGCGGACGACTTGAGAGAGGGCTGCCGGAGAGCAGGCATCCCGCAGCCGAAGAGCGCTATACAGGCCCTAAACAATGCCCTCGCTATGGGATACCTCGACCGCGCCGGACGAGGGGTGTTCAGGGTGAACGCAGTCGGCGAAAACCTGGTGGCAATGACGCTGCCAAGCGCCGGCAATGGACTGAGGGATGGCGGCGACCCGGGACGCGGCGGCAATGGCCCGCGGGGCCGTCGGCGGGGGGCCGAACCCAAGCGGCGTACAGCGGCGCGGGCCTGACCCGTGGCCACCGCCCGGGACGCCCTGGAAGAGGCCCTCGCTGAGTGCGGGGGCGTGCGCGCTCGGATCGGCCGGGGCGGCAGGCAGGTCCGCTCTGCACGGGAGCTGAAGGCCGTCCGGGGCCTGGCGGCCCGCTGGTTTGAGGCCCATCGGCGCCAGATCACCGCCGCGGTGTCGGACGCCGCGCTAGCTCCGGTGGATGCCCGCTATCAGCGGCTGATCGAGATGACCGGCCGCGCGGCGTCACGCTCCGGATATGGCACCGAACTGCGGGCTCTGCACGGAGGCCTGATCGCCCTCCAAGCGGCCGATGCGGTCGCGCTCTCCGCCACTGCGGGGCCGGGCGGGGCCGAGCCCGCGCCCGATTTCGCGCTCTTGGTGGGCGACGCGGCAATGGCCGGGATACTCGAGCGGCGGTGGCGGGAGTGCTCGGTTTGCCTTGCGGCCGGCGCGCCGCTGGCGGCGGCGGTGATGATGGGGGGCCTGCTGGAGGGGATGCTGCTGGCGAAAATCAATGTTCTCCCGGATAAATCCGCTGTGTTTACCGCCTCCTCTGCCCCCAAGGACCGGCAGTTTCGGACGCGTTCACTCGATCAGTGGCGGCTCAAGGATCTCCTGACCGTAGCCCGTGAGCTAGGCTGGATCAGCAGTGCCGCCCATCAAGTGGGCCAAGCGGTTCGCGACTACCGCAACCTGATCCATCCGGAGAGGGAATACCGGGCTCGGGATCCGCTGCGGTTTCAGGACGCAAAGCTGATGTGGGAGGTGTGCCAGCATATCCTTCGGGAGCTCCTTGTGCCGCCGGTCGCCGGCCGCAGCCGGCGGTCCAATGCCTAGCCCCACTGCCGATCGTGGCCCAGGGCCAGTGGTCCGCCGCTGGCGCGAGCGGCTGTCCCATTGGCGTTCGCTGCTGATTTTTTTGCCGCTGTATTCGCTGGCCACGGCCGGGTTCGGGCTGGCCTCGCTGGGGTTTTCTCTCTTCGACCCCACCGGCCGCCGGCAGCATGGCACGGCGCGCGCCTGGGCCAGTTGGCTGCTACGGATTGGCGCCATCCGCGTCCAGGTGCTGGGAACGGAGAACCTGATCCGCGACCGCCCCTGCGTGTTCGTCTGCAATCACTCCAGCTACATGGATATTCCCGTCGTTTTCTCTCGTTTGCCGGTGCAGTTCCGCATCTTGGCCAAGGAGGGCTTGTTCAAGTTCCCGTTCCTCGGCTGGCACCTGCGGCGCAGCGGGCAGCTGCCGGTGGCGCGGGGCACGGCCGCTGGGGCAATGAAGAGCCTGCTGCGGGCGGCGGAGGTGGTGCGGCGCGGCCAATCGGTGTTCATCTTCCCCGAAGGCGGGCGCAGCATGGCGGGCCCCCTCCAGCCCTTCCTGCCCGGAGCCTTCTTCCTGGCGATTCGCGCGCAGGCCCCCGTTGTGCCTATGGCCCTCAGCGGCACCCGCGCGGTCTTGCCGCCGCATTCCTTTCATTTGCACCCCGGCCGCGTGCGGCTGACGATATTGCCCCCCGTCGAAACCGCCGCCCTGGGCAAGGGCGACCTTGAAGCCTTGCAGGCCCACGTGCGCGACCAAATCGCCGCCGTGGTGGAAACGGCTACCGCTGACCGAACTGCGCCCACCAGGTAAGCCCGGGGCAAACGGCGCGCCGGCGGTGTCTCCCTGCGCTCAACGCCAACGGCGATCCCGGCGACGGTCGTGGCCGCTGGCCATCCTCCCGGCGTGCTTCATTGCGGGGGCTTGCCAATGGCGGTACTCTGAAGCGTTTATGCCCTTCAACCGCCGCGCGTTTCTGGCCGCCGCTTCGGCGACGGCGCTGGCCCCCCTACCTGCCGCTCTGGCAAGCTCTGGTCTCGGCCCCGCCGAAGGCTGGGCGGCCGGCCGAGCCGACGCCATTCCGTCCGCGAACGCTCTGCCCGACACCCGCTGGCTGATGCCCGTGCCAGCGCAACGGCAGTTCGGCCGGGGCCGACTGCCCCTGACGCCGCAGTTCACCGTGGCCCTGGCCGGCTACAGCGATGGGCGCCTGGACCGGGCGCTGGCGCGGGCCCTGGCCCGGATGAACGACCGCACCGGACTGGGATGGGACATTTACAGCCGCGCTCCGGCGGCCGAAGCCACGCTGGTTGTGAGCTGCCGACGCCAGGGCAACTCCATCCCCGCCATGACCGACGATGAGTCCTACACGCTGGAGGTCAATCACACCGGTGTGCGGCTGGGGGCCGACGAAGTGGTGGGCGCCATCCGCGGCCTGGAAACGCTGGCGCAATTGATTGAGGCCGATGCCCAAGGCCCGTATCTGCCCATGGCGCGCATCCAGGACCAGCCGCGCTTCCGCTGGCGGGGTTTGCTGCTGGACGTGAGCCGGCATTGGGAGCCGCTGGAGGTTGTGAAGCGGACGCTGGACGGCATGGCTATGGTCAAGCTGAACGTCTTCCATTGGCACCTCAGCGACGACCAGGGCTTCCGCGTCGAATGCAAGACCTATCCCAAATTGGCCGGCATGGGCTCGGACGGCAATTTCTATACCCAGGAACAGGTCAAGGAGGTCATCGCCTACGCTGCCGACCGCGGCATTCGCGTGCTGCCGGAGTTCGACATGCCCGGGCACTGCACCAGCTGGCTGGTGGGGTATCCGCAACTGGGCAGCGCCCCGGGACCGTTTCAGATCGCCCGCGTCTTCGGCATCTTGCCCAACGCCTTCAATCCCGCCAATCAGGAACTCTACCCCTGGCTGGACAAGTTCTTCGCGGAGATGACCGCGTTGTTCCCCGACGCGTATTTTCATATCGGCGGCGATGAGAACCGTGGGCCACAGTGGACGGTGAACCCGGAGATCCAGCGCTTCATGCGCGAGCACCACCTCGCCAACAACGCGGCGCTGCAAACCTACTTCAATCGCCGCATCGCCCCGCTGGTGGCCAAGCACGGCAAGCACATGGTCGGCTGGGAGGAGATCCTGAATCCCGAGCTGCCGGACGACGTGGCGGTCGAAGCCTGGCTGGGCATTCCGGCGGTGAATGAAATCGCCCGCCAGGGGCACATGGCCTTGCTGGCGGCGGGTTATTACCTGGATTTGATGTGGTCGGCCGAGCGGCATTATTTGGTGGATCCGATACCCGCGGACACACCACTGACTCCGGAACAACAAGCGCGCGTGCTGGGTGGCGAGGGGGCGATGTGGGGCGAGCGGGTAAACGCCGAGGAGGTGGACAGCCGCATCTGGCCGCGGCTGGCGCCGATCGCCGAGCGTTTCTGGTCGCCGCGCGAGATCCGCGACGTGGGCGACATGTACCGCCGCCTCGGGCGGATCAGCGTCGAACTCGAGGCTGCGGGCTTGCAGCATCGCTCCAATCCCCGCCGCCTGATGAGTTGGCTGAGCAATGGGGACGACACCGCGCCGTTGGAGGTCCTGCTGGCGGCGCTGGAGCCGCGCCAGGGCTACGGCTGGTCGCATTCCAAGAGCGCCTTCTCCCCGCTGGTCTATTTCACCTACGCCCTGCCGCCGGAAAGCCCGCTGCGCCGCGAGCTGCCGGCGATGGCGGAGCAGTATCTGGCGGACTCGCCGCGGTTCGCCGCGCGGCGCGATGACCTGGAGGCGCTGTTTGCCAGTTGGCAGGAGGCGCAGCCGGCGATCGAAGCCCTCGCGGCGCAGCAGCCGATGCTTGAGGAGATTTTGCCCCTGGCAGCGGACCTGCGCGCCTGCGGCGAGATCGGCGCCCAGTGCCTGACTTATTTGGCCGTGGGCCAGCGCCCACCGGCGAGCTGGAGGACAGCCACGCTGGCGCGCCTGGAAACGATGCGCCCGGTGCGGGCCGATGTGCGCCTGATCGTGCTCAATCCCATCCGCGGCCTGGTCATTGCCGCCGCTGGCGCCTGAGCGGCGCCCCACCGCGCCTGGAATGCTGCCACGGACATCCGCCTCAGCCGGTCATTCTTAAGATGGTCACGGTAACAACCGGCGGTTCGCGCGTCCCGCCGGCCCAGCTCGTAAGCGGAACGTTCTAGCCCAGCGAACCCGCCTCTTCCGGTGCGGAGCGGGCTTGCATGGCGAGCCAGGCCAGCCAGGCGGCGGCCAGCGCCAGGAGGACGTAGCCGGCCGGATGGTAGGCAGGACCGTCGGAAAGCAAGGCGACGGCGGCGGGAACCATGCCGGCGAGGAACGCCGCCGATAGATATGCCAGGGCGTTGGCGCGGAGGAATAGCGCGGCAAAGGCCAGGGCCAATCCCCAGGCGGCAATGCTGAGGCCGAGTTGCAGCGCGAACGCGGCGCCGCCATGGATGGTCGGCAGGGTCCCGAGCGCCAACAGGGCGAAGGCGGCAGCGAGCCAAACCCATTGCCGCCGGCGCCAGAGGTACATCGCCGCGGGAAACAGCACCGCAAGGAACGCGGCTATCCACACGCTATGCAGGGCGTTGCCGATGGCGGCGGCCAAACCCGGCATCCGGTCATTGATGCTGGCGACGGTAGGCAACGCGAGCGAGCCGTTGCGGTGCAACCACGCGTTCGCTTGCGCCTGCCACCGCTGCCAACCGGCCGTCCAGCCTACGGCCAACAGTCCGGCGGCATAGGCGTCGCGCGCCCAGGCGCGACGCGTCGTCGCTCGGGCCAGGCCGGCCCAGGCGGCGGGCGCGGCATGGCGGGCGGCGGCGCAAAGGCCAGCAGTGACCAAAAAGCCGGCGACGCCGGCCGTCAGGCCCGCCGCCACCAGCAGCACCACCCAGGCGGACCATGGGATGGTATTGGGGTAGGTGATGGTGAGCCTAGGCAAGCCGTCGAGCGTCAGGACGGCCACGGCGATCCCAGCGGCGGCGGCCCACGCCAACACCGGGCGCCACGCGGCATCCCTACGCCGGGTGAATTGATAGGCGCGCCAGGCGACCAGGGCGATGGCAGCGGCGATGAGCAGGATCCGCAGGAACACCAGGATTACGCCGGTCAGCGAGGACTGGCTATAGGCCCGTCGGAGGCCTTCGGGGGCATGCCAAGCCGCATTCCAGCCGCCGAACTGGTTGCCGAGCAGGTGAGCTGTCAGGCGGAAATGAATGCCGCCGGGAGCGGTCCGGCCCTGCCAGACCACCTGCGTATCCACGCGAGCGGGCCGGGCCCGCTGCGCCGCCGACAGCAGATCCAGCCCGGCGACGGCCACGCCGGAGTGGGCCAGCGCCGCTTGAATCGCGGCCTCGGCCTGGCGTAGCGAAGGCGAACCGCCAGGCGTCGCTTCCGGCAGTTGGCGGTCGTAGCCGACCACCGCCCCCGTGGGTGATACCCAAACTGTCATCTCGGCGGCATGCAAGGGCCGGAAGAACCGAACCCGCCAAGCGAGGGCGGGGATGGGGCCCTCATAGGCGCGGAGCACGGCGGGCCTGCCGGAGGCGGCAAAGATCTGATGCCCGGCCACGGGGGAAACCTGCGACTCCAATACCGCCGCCCGGCGATAGCCGGCGGTGGAGACACCTTCAGCCTCCAGGTAGCGGCCCGCCGCCAGGACCGCCCCGGAGCGGGAGATGCGAACCGGCGTGTCCTGGAGCCAGCCGGACCAGGGACGCAAGTATGCGGCGAGTAAAGCGGCGGCCGCCACGACGCCCAGCGCCCACACCGCCGGGCGGATGCGGCGATAAGCGGTGGCGGGAGGGATCGAGGCCGGCCCGGCCGCGTGCGCGCCGCCGCGGTCGGGCGCCACCGATGGCGCAGCCAGCGCCGCGACCCGTGGCCAACCCCCAGTGCTGGCGGCGGCCGGCATGGCCCGTGGCCGCAGCACGGCCGCAGAGCCGGCGGGCAACGCAGCGGAGACGGCGCCGTTGGTCAGGCTCTCCTCGGGCGCAAAGCCCCCCCGCCGCCAATACCAGGCGGCGGCCAATAACAGCGGCAGAACCGCGATCAGCGCGGTTGCGCCTCCGCTCAGACGGAAATACCAGTTCGGCGAACGCCACAGCAGCAGTGCGGTGTAGATGGCGTCCACCGTGTAATGCCAGACGACGGTGGTCAGAATGCCAAAGCGGATCAGAATCCAGCCTAGGATGATGCCCCCGATGCCCACTTCGACGCCGCGAATAAAAAATGGCTCATTGGGATAGGCGGAATGGCCAAAGCCCCAGATGAATGCCGCAATCACGACCGCGGCCCAGACCTGCCATCGGCCGAACGAGTATCGCCGCTCCCCGCGCCCGCCGTCGCGGCCGAAAAACCACCCCGCCAGCAACGGAATGGCGCCCATGCGGAACATGAACTCCTCAAAGATGGCCGGGAAGTAGCCCATCAGCACGACGAAGATCCACGGAAAATGCGTGCTCAGCAGCGCATCGTAGGGAATGTCGGCGGGGGCCCAGGCGCCGAAATGATTGGCCACGAGATAAAAAACGGTCTGATAGGCAAAGAAGAAACAGGCCAACATCAGGCCCAAAATCACGCTCCGCAGAAACGCCTTGCTGCGGAAGCCGGGCCAGCTTAGCCATTTCTCCAGCGCAACATGGCGCGGGAAATAGCCCCGGTAAATGGGCTCGGCCGCCGCCGTGAGCAGGGCCAGGAAGACGCCGACGCCGAGCGCCGACAGCAATGCGGAGCCCCAATAGCTGGCCAGGAACGAGGCGTAGGACTGGGTGGTAACGTAGCCGAACGCGGCTTGGCCGATTTGGTTCAGCGCCGCAAGGAACGAGAGCGCGGCGCCGATGCCGCCAATCCACAGTGGCGCGCGCCAGTGAACCTCGGCCTGGCGCAGGCGTTGGACCAGCACAATCAGCAGTGCTAAGCCCAGCAGCAGGATGAAGGCGGTGTCTACGACGCTGGCCGTTTGATTTTGCGAGCGCAGGCGGCGATAGGAGCGCACCCACGCCTGGGGAAGATGGAGCCATTCGCGGTAGCCGCCAATCACCGCCCCCTGTACCGTCACCTGGCGGCGGTACTGCGCCTGCAGAACCGCCGGCGCAACCTGCGGGCCGCTGGCCAGCGGCGCGCGGTCCCGCCAGGTGAATACATAATCCGTGCGATGGCGACGGTGGTGGACCACCGAGGAAACCAGGGCCAGATCGCGGAAACGAAGCCGGCGCGAGGGCAGTACGGCTTGCCGCAGGAACCGCTCGGCGAGCTGCTGGGCAGCGGCCGGAGACAGATTGGCCCCAGGGGCATCGGCGGGCAGCTGCCGGGCAAAGCCCACCACCTGGCCACTGGGCGTGACGGCGACGTCGAATTCCTCGCGCTGCAAAGGCCGAAACCAACGGTTTTGCCATCGCCAAAGGGCCACCCGGCGGGGGATGATGCGTTGGCTCCGCGACAGGCCTAGCTCGCGTTCCAGGAAGACCTGGGTGAGGTTGTCGTACCCGAACTGCGCGGCATGGCGATAGCCCGTGGTGGACCAGCTCCGGGCGGCCAGGAACTGTCTAGCCACTCCGGCGGCTTGCGCGCGGGTCAGGCGGAAATCAATCGAGGCGGCGGGAAACGCGCGGTGAAAGTACCGCAGCGCCACGGCCAGGGAGGCGGCGGCAATCAGAACGGCAGCCAGGATCAGGCGCCAGTCGCGCCTGCCCAGCCGAATTGGCGTCTCGGCGGCGGGCAAGGACGAGGACATGCGCCCTTAAGATAGCAGGCAGTGATCCGCCTTCCGCTACCGGCAACTGGCGGGCGGCATGGGCTCCCACCGTAGGCCCCTTTTGCCGCTCGCGTGGGATAGCGGGTCCAGCTATGGCGCAGGGCTGGCTTTCAGAGCCGCTCACCCCGCCCGACCAGCTACCCAAGGCTGGCAAGCAGTTCGCGCGCCTGGTGCACGGTGGGCTGGTTAGGCTCCGGCGCGGCGGCCAGATAAGCGGAGACCAGCCGGCGGGCCCAGGCGTAGTCTTGGCCCACGCTTTTGAGCGCCTTAGCGGCAAGATAATCCGCCAGCCGGCTGTCGGGATGCAGCGGCTGCGTGGCGGCGATGACGTGGCGCGCGCGCTGGTGCTGCCGCAAGTGGATCAAGGTGGCGGCGTAATAGCCGGCGTACAGCGTGCTCTGGGGTTGCAAATCGCGGGCGCGGCGGAGGTATCCCGCCGCGCGGGCGTATTGCTGTCGGTTGAACAGCGTCAGGCCCACTTCAAAAATTGCGCGGGGATCATTGGGATATTGCCCGGCGGCTTGTTGATACGCGGCCATCGCGGCGCCGGGCCGGCCAAGGGCCAGGTCAATTGTCGCCTGGGCAATCAGGCCGTCCACCGGATCAATCCGGCCCAGCGCCCGCGCTTGGGCAAAGGCGTCCTTCACGTTACCGCCCGCGACGGGAGGAACCTGCAAATTGAACCGAATCCAGCCCCAATGGACATCGCCGAGATCGGGACCATACCGGCTGGCCAAGGTCAGTTGCCGCTTGATCTTGCCAACCTGTATCAGCGCGAAGACCTTGCTTTCTCGTTTGGCCTTCTGCCCCAGCGCCTCGCCGAGGTAGAGGTGACAAAGCGCACAGGTGGGGTCCAATTTGACGGCGCGGCGCGCTTCCTTCAGGGCCGCTGCGTCATGCCCGAAGCCGATTTGGATGTGAGCATCGTAGGCTAGTAACTCTGCATCTTTGGGACTTTTGGCCAACTGCTCCTGGACCAATGACCGAGCCTCCTTCCACCGCCCCCATTCGATCAGTTGGCCCGCGCGGTGCAGCGTCGCGGCGGTGGGATGCGAGCCCGAGGGCGCAACCAGCGGCAAGCCAGTAGCCGCAGCGACCATGGACAAGGCGAACATTAGGCTGACGGCCAGCGCGGAGGCGCGAGCGGGGCGGACAGAACGGGCGGACACCGGTAACTGAGACTCCTGGCGAAACGTGCAGTCGGGGGTAGTCACCATTATAATGAGAGACTTCGCGGGAGCGTTGGGGCGAAGGGGCCGATTCTTACCCGGAATGGCCCAAACGATGGCGGCCCGAGCGCAGGCCAGCGTGTGCAGGCCGACCTCGAAGGCAGCTACGGCCCGCCCGAGATGCGCATTTTGCTGGTCGAAGACGAGCACAAGGTGGCGCAGTTCCTGCGCAAGGGATTGCAGCAGGACCACTTTGCCGTGGATCTGGCCGCCGACGGAGAAGAGGCGCTATACCTGGCCGATTCCGGCGAATACGACCTGATCATTCTGGACCTCATGCTACCGAAAGTAAGCGGGTTTTCGGTGCTTTCGACCGTGCGAAAAAAGAATCCCAACGTGCCGATCTTGATTCTGACGGCAAAAACCGCAGTGGAAGATCGCGTCCGCGGGTTGGAGATCGGCAGCGACGACTATTTGATTAAGCCGTTCGCCTATGCCGAGTTGCGGGCCCGGGTGCGGGCGCTACTGCGGCGCGAGTGGCGGGAACTGAAACTGCAGCTGCGGGTCGGGGATCTGGTGCTGGATCCAGTGAAGCGGAAAGCCTGGC
>JBOGKW010000111.1:0-11803 GCA_050746205.1 Terriglobales bacterium
CGCCCAGCCCGGCGGACGCGGCGAGTCCCGCCACCTCGGCTTACGCTTTGGTGGACCGCTTTCTCAGCGGCAAGCAGCCCGTGGGTGGCGCCTCAACCGCGCCCCAGCCGGCCGCCGGAGCGCAGCCGCGGCAGCCCGAAGTCGCCGGCACGGGGTCGCCTCTGCCGCTACCTGAACCCGCCACCGTGGGGCAGCCGTCTCAGCTGCCGTCGGTTGCTCCGGCCCCCGCTGCGCCCGCGCCGCGTGCCGAGGTTGCCGCCTTCGTTTGCGAGGCCGACGTCCGCCTGGCCATCAAAGACGGCCGCAAAATCCGTGTCGGCCCCAAAACCATCCTCACCCCCGCTGCCCGGGATCTGGCCTCCGAACACGGCCTACTCACCGAGTAGGCGACCGGGCCCAGCGCTGCGCTCCCCGCCCGCGGATCAGGGACCGTACCACCGCCGGTGGAACGGCAGCCAGCGCCACTCTCGGCCGAAAAACCATTGACGCGCACCCGCCGCGTTGTATTCCAGGCTCCGTGCGCCGGGGCAGGTGGCGCGGGCGGCGAGGAACTGAGTGGGCGAGTAGACGTCATGGAACGTAATCGGCGCGGCGCCGCGGATCGCCACCCGCGTCACCGGGCCGGTGGCGGCCAGCCGCCAAGCCATCCCTCGTTGCTCCGCGTCTTCCAACAGGTACAGCAAGACGTACGGGCTGGTGGTCGCGCCTAGGTAGCAGCTGGGCTTCCCGTGCCCCGCTTGCGCCAGCATCCGCCCCGCCAGCCCGCGCATCTCGGCCTCTCGGCGCCGCAGCCAAGCGAAGCTGGCCGGCACGTTGCCGGAAGGATAGAGCGTCAGATTGGAGTTGGCCGGAATGGCGATCGCGTCCACCGCCAGCGCCAAGATCGCGGCCAGAGTCAGCGCCCCGCCGAAGCGCGGCGAGACCCCGCGGCGACGGGCGGCGCGACGGCAGGTCGCAAGTTGCCATCCCTGGCAACCGGCCCACAGCCAGGGCAGGGAATAGATGGCTACGTGCCGGACGTTGTTGCCGCGGACAGCAAACCAAAAAACGTACCCGGGCAGCGACCAGGCCAAGGCGAACCCGATCCATCGCCACCAGTGCCCGCGCCGCATCGCCCGCCAGGCCAGAACCACGCCCAGGGCGGCGACCAACCAAACCGCCGGTCCGAGCGCTGTCGCCATCGGCAAACCTTGTTGGATTACGCGCAAATGCCCCAGGTACCCGGCGATCTTCCGCAGCGCATGGTGCTGCGTGCGGCCGACCGGCTGGCCGAGCAGCGCCGCGCGTAGGGCGACAAAGAGGCTGCTGCCGGCGGCGAGCACCGCCAAGGAGATCCCGCCGGCCCGCCACCGACCGGCCGCGCTCATCGGAAGCGCCGGCAGCGTCCAGATCGCTAGGAACGGCGGAAACAGCAAAATGGCATCGCCCCGCACGGAGAGAGCGCAGGTCATCGCCGCCACCGCCACCGCCCACCAGCCCGCTTCGCGCCGCCCCGTGGAGCCGGCGGCCCGCAGGCAGCAATACAGAGCAGCCAGGATCAGGGCGATGCCCAGGCCCTCCGGATGGGGCTCGTCGCCCAATTGCCAGATGCCCGGCGACAACAAAAACAGCACGGCGGCCCAAAACGCCGCCGCGGGTGACACCAGTCGCTGGCCCAGCGCCCAAATCAACCCCGCGGTGGCCAGCGCGGCGGCTAGGCTCACCCCGTCCAGCACGCCGCTGACCTGGGCCAGATGCGCATGGCTGAGGCGCAGCAACAAATCCGCCAGGGCATAATAGCCGGCCGAGAACCAGCGGTCGTAGATCCGCGCGGCGCCGGCGCCGTGCCGCAGCCATTGCCAGGCGCCGAGCGAGAACAACGCCGAGTCTGGCTCCCCTTCGGTAGGGCGCAGGATCCAAACACGGGTGAGGAGGGTCAGGGCCAGCAGAGCGCCCAGCGCCCACCGCCCGGTACCGCGAGACACTTGGCGCTGGGCCAGAGGCGTCGAGGCCACAACCCTGGGATGCAGTCTGGCGCCTTTCGCGGCGACTTGGAGACGCTCCGAGCGCCAGCGGGCGCCCGTTGCCGGCCGTCCCACCCCAGCATGCGCCGCTGCATGCCGGGGACCCCGTCCCACCCCAGCATGCGCCGCTGCATGCCGGGGACCCCGTCGAAGCCCAGCCGCAGCGACCCCGGGGTCCCCAAAGCGCGGCGGCGCGCTTTGGGGTGGGACCAGCGGGAGCGTCCAGAATAGGGCGGCTGAGCCGCCGGTGCGCCTGGCCGCGAACCCTAGAGCCGATGGACGGCGGGATCGGGGCCTTTCGGATAACCCTTGGACAGCCCCGACGCGCTCGCGTTTGTCTCCCGCGGTTGGCCGCGCCTGCTGGGGAGGGTCCTAGCGCGCGTCGGGCCGCCAGCGCAGGATCGGCTGCCGCGCCGCCGTCACCTCATCCATGCGCCGCACCCGCGTCGTATGCGGCGCGCTACGCACCAGCTCGGGCTGCGTCTCCGCTTCGTGGGCGATGGCGCGGAGCGCCGCGACCAGTTCGTCCAGTTCCTCGCGCGGAGCGCTCTCGGTGGGCTCGATCATCATGGCCCCGGAAACAATTAATGGAAAACTCACGGTATATGGGTGAAACCCATAGTCAATCAATCGCTTAGCGATATCGCCCGTTCGCACGCCATGGCGCGCCTGCCGGGCGTCGCTGAAGACGCATTCGTGCATCGAGGGCGTGGCGTAGGGCAACGCGTAGGCGTCTTGCAGTTGATGGCGCACATAGTTGGCGTTCAGCACCGCATCCTCGGTGGTCCGCTTCAGCCCGTCCTGGCCGTTCGCCAGGATGTAGGCCAGCGCCCGCACGAACATCCCGAAGTTGCCGTAAAACGCCTTCACCCGCCCGATGGACTGCGGCCGATCATACTCCAGCGCCAGCGTACCCTCCCCGTTCGGCAAGTTGCTCGGCACGATGACCGGCGCTGGCAGGAACGGCTCCAACTCCCGCTTGACGGCCACCGGGCCCGCTCCCGGGCCGCCGCCGCCGTGCGGCGTCGAAAACGTCTTGTGCAGGTTCAGGTGCATGACGTCCACGCCGAAGTCCCCGGGCCGCGCCCGGCCCACCAGCGCGTTCATGTTCGCCCCATCCATGTAGAGCAGCCCACCCCGGGCATGCACCAGGTCGGCGATCTTGTGAATCTCCTCCTCGAAGATGCCCAGCGTGTTGGGGTTGGTTAGCATGAGCGCCGCCACGTCGCCGCTCATCACCCGGTCCAGATCCGTCAGATCCACCGTGCCCTCGGCATTAGAGCGGAGATTGCGCACCTCATAGCCGGCGATGGAGGCGGTGGCCGGGTTGGTGCCATGCGCCGAGTCGGGAATCAGGATGGCGCGGCGGGCGTTGCCGCGGCTGGCCAGCAGCGCCCGCACCAGCAGGATGCCCGTCATCTCCCCTTGCGCCCCGGCGGCAGGCTGCAGCGTGATGGCGTCCATGCCGGTGATCTCAAGCAAGTATTCCGACAGCAGGTGCATCACGCGCAGCGCTCCCTGCGACAGCTCCACCGGCTGCAGGGGATGGCCGTCGCCCAGCCCCTCCAGCGCCGCCACCCGCTCGTGGAGGCGGGCGTTGTATTTCATCGTGCAGGAACCGAGCGGATAGATGCCGGTGTCCACGCCGTAGTTCCAAGTGCTCAGGCGCGTGTAATGGCGGACGATCTCCAGTTCGCTCAGCTCCGGAAAGTCCGGAATCTCCGGCCGCGCCAGTCCGCCCAGCGCGGCCGGGTCGGCGGCGGGCACGTCCAGCAACGGCAACTGTACGCCCCGCTTGCCGGGCGCGGAGCGCTCGAATAGCAGCGGCTCGTTTTGCGTCGGATGGCGCGACGCGCGGGCTGCGGATTCGGCTTGAGGGTCGGTCATCACGGCAACTCCCCTAGCCGCGCGCCCCCACGGCCTCGGCGCCGGAGCGGGAATGGCTCCGCTGCCCGCGTCCCGCGGCTGGGGCGTAGGCGGCCGCCAGGCGGTCTATCGCCTCCCGCGGCGTCACGTCGGTGGCGCAAATCAGCGCCGCCGGACCCAGTTCGGGGTAGTAGCGCGCCAGGGGCAGACCGCCGATGATTTTTTCGCGGCGGAGCTGGGCTTGCGCCGCCGCCGGATCCGCGCCCCGCACCACGAATTCGTGAAAGCGAGGGCCCGGAAACAGCACCTCGGCCCCGGCGCGGGCGCAGGCCTCGGCGGCGTAGGCGGCCTTGGCCAGGTTCTGTTCCGCCAGTTCGCGCAACCCCTCCTTGCCGTAGAGGCTCATGAAGATGCTGGCCATCAGCGCGCACAGTGCTTGGTTGGTGCAGATGTTGGAGGTGGCTTTCTCCCGCCGGATGTGCTGCTCGCGGGTGGACAAAGTGAGCACGTAGCCTCGTCGCCCTTCGGCGTCGCGCGCCTGCCCGACCAGGCGGCCCGGCATGGCGCGCACGAATCGTTCGCGGCAGGCGATCACCCCGGCATAGGGCCCGCCGAACCCCACCGGAATGCCCAGCCCTTGCGCCTCCATGGCCACGATGTCGGCGTCTTCCGGCGGCGCTAGCAACCCCAGCGACACCGGCTCGGCGATAGCGGCGACCAGGAGAGCCCCGGCGGCGTGAGCCGTCTCCGCCGCCTGTTTCCAGTCCTCGATGGCCCCAAAAAAATTGGGGCTTTGCACGATCACCGCGGCCGTGTCCGCGTCCGTCGCGGCGCGCAGCGCCGCCCGGTCGAGCGCCCCGGCGGGGGTGAACGGAATCTCGGTGATCGCGGTCCCCCGCTGGCGCAGATAGGTCGCCAGCACCTCCCGGTACTGGGGATGCAGCGTCCGCGCCACCGCGATCCGTCCACGGCCCGTCAGCCGCAGCGCCATCAGCGCCGCTTCGGCCACCGCCGTCGAGCCGTCGTACATGGAGGCGTTGGCCACCTCCATGCCGGTCAGCTGGCAGATCATGGTCTGGAATTCGAAGATGGCTTGCAGCGTGCCCTGGCTGATCTCCGGCTGGTACGGCGTATAGGCGGTCAGCCACTCGCCGCGGGACACCAGGGCGTCAATGACCGCCGGCCGGTAATGGTGATAGGCGCCCGCCCCGAGGAACGAGGTGAACCCCGGCGCGGTATCGGCCGCCGCTTGGCGGAAAAAGGCGAAGATTTCCGCTTCCGACCGTCCCGGGGGAATATTGAGCGGCCGGTTGAGCCGGCAATATTCCGGGATATGGGCAAACAGGTCGTCCGTCGAGGCGGCGCCGATGCGGGCCAGCATTTCCGCCCGGATCGCGTCCGAGGAGGGCAAATAGCGCATAGCAGAGAACACCCGCGCCGGCGGGCCTAGGCGTGCTCCTGGGTGGCGATGAACTGCTGGTACTGGTCCGCGGTCATCAGGTGCTCCAGCTCCTCCGGATTCGCCAGGCTGACCTTGACCAGCCAGCCGCGGCCATGGGGGTCCTGATTGATCAGCTCCGGGGAGCCCGTCAGATCCGGGTTGACGGCCTCCACCGTGCCGCTCACGGGCGAGAAAATCTCCGAGACCGCCTTCACGGATTCCACCGAGCCGAAGGCCTGCGCGCTCTTCACCGGCGCGCCGGTCTTGGGCATCTCGACGTACACCACGTCGCCGAGCTGTTGCTGGGCGTAGTCGGTGATGCCGACGGTTCCCTGGCCGCCATCAGTGGCGATCCATTCGTGTTCCTTCGTATAGCGGTAATGGGCTGGGTAGCTGGCCATGAACCTTCCTTTGTGCCGGCCGCCACGCTTAGGCGCGGACCGGGTCTTTCGCTTTCGGGCGGCGGTAAAAGGGCAACGGCGTCACCTCCGCTCGCGCGGTGCGCTGCCGGATGCCAATCTCTAATTTTGCCCCGGGTTGTGCCTCCGTGGGCGGCACGTAGGCCATGCCGATGTTCGTACCCAGCAGCGGCGAGGGCGACCCGCTGGTCACGCGGCCCATCGGCTGGCCGTCGCGCAGGACGGGATAGCCGTCGCGCGCAATGCCTGGTTCGCTCATCATAAAGCCCACCAACTGCCGCGCCGGCGTCGCCGCCTGCGCCGCCCGCAGCGGTTCCCGCCCCAGAAACGCCGGCTTGGACAGCCGGCAGATCCAGTTTAGATTGGCCTCCCACGGCGTGGTAGTGGCGTCAATCTCATGGCCGTACAGCGGCATTCCGGCTTCCAGCCGCAGCGTGTTCCGCGCGCCCAACCCGCAGGGCAGCAGGCCCGCCGGCTCGCCGGCGGCGAGCAGGGCATTCCACAGGTGCTCGGCGTGGGCGGGGCCGAAATATAGCTCAAAACCATCTTCACCCGTATAGCCGGTACGGGCGATGATCGCCGGCACGTCTTGCACCTGTCCGTGAGCGAACCAGTAATATTTCATCTCCGCCAGCAGCGTGGTGGTGAGCGGCTGTAGGATCTCCAGCGCCCGCGGCCCCTGCAACGCGAGTTGCGTGTACCCGTCGCTGACGTCGTGGACCTCGGCCTCAAAACGATTGTGCGCGCGGATGTGAGCAAAGTCGGCGTCGGTATTCGCGGCGTTCACCACCAGCCAGTAATGATCCTCCGCCCATTTGTGCACCAGCAGGTCATCCACGAAGGTGCCCTGCTCGGTCATCAGGCCGCTATACTGCGCCTGTCCCACGGCCAGCCGGCTGGCGTCGTTGCAGCAGACCCACTGCACCAATTCCAGGGCTTGCGGGCCGCGGACTTCCAGCTCGCCCATGTGGCTGACGTCGAACAGGCCGGCGGCGCGCCGCACCGCCAAATGCTCCGGAATGATGCCGCGGTATTCCACCGGCATCTCCCAGCCGCCGAAGCCGACCATCCGCGCCCCCATGCGGCGATGCGTGGCATACAGCGCGGTCTGGCGCAAGCTGGCGACGGGAGCGGTCAATGCATCTATCTCCGGCAAACGCGAAGCCTTAAGGTACCATGCGCCCCGGCGGGATCGGGCCGTTAGACCTTGAGATCGGCGCGGATATGGGCCGCCAGTTCGGCGGCGGCCGGCACGGGATGCAAGCCGATGCGGGCCTCGGCGAGGATCTCGCGGTGATAGTCGGCCAGCTCCGCGGTCCCGCCGCCGGGGCGCTGCCCCTCCCGCCGGAGCCGGCCGCCCAGATCTACCGCGCCCTCCGCCCTGGGGGCGAGGCTAACGGCGGTGTCCCGGTCGACCTCAACGCGAGGGCCCGGCGCGCCGTATACCCCCAACACCGTTAGGCCCAGGCCCTGCGCCCGCAATCCCTCGCGCAGGCGGCTCACCGTGAAGCTCAGTTCCTTGATGCCTCGCGTATCGCCGTGCAGGTCCACCGCTTGGATCAGGTTGTGGACGCCGTTGGGGCGGTAGTGGAAATCGAACCGATAGGGATCTGGGCCGGCGCCAAACGAGGCGGCGCGGGCATGCTGATCCAAGCGGGCCAGGATGCCGGCGTTGTCGAAGGCTTCGCGCAGGTTCGCCACGATGGCGTGGCGCACGGTCAGAGCCCGGCGCGCCCGGCTCGGTGCGGCCGGCGGGCTGGCGACATAGCGCTGGTAAAGGTCCTTAATCGCTTGCGCCGGATCGGGCGTCAGCAGGCCGTGGCGGGGGCTGAGTTCGAGCGATTGGGCGAAGCTTTCTCCCGCCAAATAAAATAGCTGCTCAGGATCAAAAGCGCCCTGCCGGCGCAGCAGAATACTGCGCAGATCGTCCTCCAGGGCTTGCAGCAGATCCGTCTCGAAGGTGGGAAACAGGCAGTGCAGGCGGCGGAAGTCGTCCAGCACGCGGACCTCGGCAAAGCCGCCGGCGGCTTCAAAGAGGCAGACCCCAATGTTGAGAAACTCCTTGCGGATCGGGTCCGGGTAGATCCGGATCAGCGTGTACTCGCAAGCGCGGAGCGGCTCCGCCATGCGCCTCATTATAGGCCCGGGCCCAGCGGCCGAAGGGCGGGCGCGCCGTCGCCATCCGGCCTACGGTACCGTGACCAGGGCGGCGGCGCTGCCGCGGTTGCCACCGCGGTCATACACGCGGAGCATCAAGACGTGCTGGCCCGGCGCCAGATGAGCGGCGCGAACTGTGAAGGCCTCGCGCCGAGAGTCAATGATGCCGGTATCCGCATAGAGCTGCCGCCAGGGGCCGCCGTCTATGGCGCACTGTGCCTGGTGCAGCTCGGCCACGGGATCGGAGGCCGTAAAATGCGCCACTGCGCCTCCAGCCACGGCATGGGCGGAAAGCAGCCGTACCCGGGGCGGCGCGGTGTCCATCGTGGCCGGGGCGCTGATGATGCTGGCCGTTTTGGCCAAGGCCGGCGGGTTGGCGTCGGCATCGCTGGCGGTGACCTTGAATTTGTAGATGCCGTCCGGCAGCCGGCCCGGGGCGATATCCCATTGCTCGGCGCGCAGACCGCTCTTCAAGGGCGTCCATGCGGTTTCACCCTCCATTTGGAAGGCGACATCATAGGTGAGCGGATCGCCGTCCGGGTCGTGCGCCGCCCAGGTCAGGTGGATGCCTTGCAGCCGGGTTTTGGGGTTCTCCGCCGCCTCCGGTGGCTGTCCGGCCGCGGTCAGCGCCTGCACCTGGGTCAAAACCGGGCTGTGGTTGGCGGGTAGATAGGGCAGCGTCACCGAGTCCAGCCGCGCCGATGTGCCCTCGGCGCCGCGGTGAAAAGTCGCCCGCCACTGGATATAGCGGGCCGGCGGGCTGGTGATCGCCGCGCTGGGTTGGGTCAGGGGCGCGGACCATGGGCTCCAGGCGGCGTTGGGGCGCGCCGAGTTGCCGCTCCGGGTTTGGAACACCACCGCGCCTGCGGGGGCATTTTCCGCCTGCCAGTCGAGATGGCCCCAATGCGAGATGGCGCCAGTGTCCTTGATCGGCGACAAAAACGTCCCACGCGGAGCCGCCGAGTTCGAGACGCGGTACAGGCTGCCGAGGTTGCTGGTGGTGGCCAGCAGCAGGCCGTCAGCCGAGAACAGCCGCGTGGTTTGCTGCTCGCCGGTTTGCGCCAGCAGGGTGGCTTGCCGATTGGCGTCGAGGCGATAGATGCGGCCCTGGCGGTCGGTGGCAAACCAGGCGTCCAGCCCGCCGCCGGGCGGATCGCGATGGCCCAGCCACAGGGCGCCGACATCCTGGGAGTGTGAGGTCCAGGCGGCGGCCACCGAGCCGTCGGGCGCGATGCGATAGATGGCGCTGCGCAGGCCACGGCTGGGCGGCGGCGCGACCGGTGGCGGGCTGTCGGGCGGCAGCACCTGTACCGGCCCCATGCTGATGGTGACCTGCGCGCCACCATCGCCGCCCCCCGGCAGGCCGCCCGATTGGCTAGGCTGCCGCGGCGCCGCCTCGGCGACCACGGTCACGCCGGGCGGCGCGTCCGCGGAAGAATGACCCGAGTCGTCGGCCATCGCCGCGGCGCCGGCCGGCGTGACTGGCCCTTGCGCGGCGGCGTAAATGGCGCCGCGGGGGCCCACGGCCAGGGCGGCCACTTCGCCCAGGGGTGCGTTGTACAGCACAAAACCACGGCCGGCAGGGGTGATGCGGAAGATTAGCCCGCCGGGGTCGGTGCCGGCCAAAAGATCCCCGCCCGGGTCCAGCGCCAAGGCCATCACTTGCTGTTCGCCAGTGTTGAAGAACGCCTGGCCTACGCCCCGACCGTCCGGTCCGGGCGTAATCCGATAGATCTCCCCACGGCTGCCGGTCCCGGCGTACAAATCCCGGCCCCGAAAACACAGCGACCAAATGTAGCGCGTGTGCAAGTCCGCATACACTTGGCTCCGCCCATCCGGCGCGATGCGATAGATCTTGCCCTCCGGCGCGGTGGCGGCATAAATGGCCCCATCCGGGCCGGCGGCGAGCGCGAAGATGTCCGGCTCCGGGGCGGTGAACCAGAGCGCCTGGCTAGGCTTTACCGGGCGCGGCGCGTGCAGCATTGCCGGCGTCAGACGGTACAGGCGGCCAGCATTGCCGGTGGCGAGATACACGTTGCCGTGCGCGTCCACGGCGGCCGCCCAGATCAGCGGCTGGCCGGTGCGCAACACCGGTTCCAGCGCCGGCGCCAGCATCAGCGCGCCTTCCGGCCCTAGGGAGAGGTGCTGCAGCCGGCCCTGGGCGAACTGCCGCTGCGAAGCCAGCCGCCAGAAATGCGTGCCCACGGCGGCCAGCGGCAGCGCCACCGCCAGCAGCGCGGCCAACGCGCCGATCAGGTACCCGAAAGAAACACGTCGCATAGGCATCCGGCCCGCCCGCGGCGGGGCTAGTAGTCGGTCTTGCGCACCTGCACGGAAATGGTCTTCACTCCCTGGATCACGAAGGGCAGATCCGGGCTGGCATATTGGCAGACCGGAGAATCCGCGGTCGCGGCCACGCCGCTATCCACCGACGGACCCGCGGCGAAGGCCCGCGCCACCGACGGTGGCGGCGCCGGAAACTGCTGGCCGGCGACGACGAACGAGGGGCGGGGTTGGGTGGCGCGTACATACAGCCGGTCGTTGCGCCGGAGGGCATTGATCGCCCGCACCAGTTGCGGCACGCCGTGGGCGCGGAATCCCTGTTCCAAGCGCTGCATCTCCATTAGGTCCAGCGCCTCGCCGGACCCGGCTGCGATCTTGAGCCGCCCCGGCGCCAGGTTGGCGGGTATCCGCAGCGGCACCTCCCGCGTGACCATGCCGCCATCGGCGGTGCGCATCTGCACGGAGACGGTCAGGGTTTGCCCGGCGGTCACTCGGCGTTGGCTGCTCCACAGGCCGACGACGCGCAGCGTGCGGCTGCGCTCGGAAGAGGTGACGGAGAGATGGATGCCGCGGACGGTAAAGGGCAGCCCGCTTTGGTACAGGTAGCTGAGCGGCGCGGCGGCGCTGATGGCCGCCGCGGCCGGCGCGTTGATGTCGCCGGAAAACATATCGTTAATCCGCACCGGCGCGGCGCCGGCCAGGTCAATGGCGCCGCGGAGGCGGAGCGTGGTGGCGCCGACGCTGCGCTGCGTGGCGTCCAGCGTCGAAGCCAGCGCCAGGTTGAACAGAAAAGGCGTCAAAAACCGGTTGTTGACCATTTGGAAACGGTAGGTCTGCACGCTGCCGCCCCCCAGCACGCTGATGCGCACCGGAATCATCTCCGCCTGGCCGCCGAAGGTGCCATACACGCCTTGCGAGTCGTCTTGGCGGATCACACCCAGGCGACGGCCGCTGACCGCGATCTTGAACGACGTCATCAGCCCCGGCATCAGCGCGACCACGCGGGCTTGGCTGAAGGGCATAGCGGTATTGCCCGCCGCCAGGAAGCGGTGGCCGAAGGCGAAGACGTGGCCGTTGTGAATGTAGGTGACCGTGCCGTCCGCGGCAACCTCCAGATCGCCGCGGACCAGCTGCACGCTGATCATGTCGCCGGGGTGCAGGCTGGAGGCCGGCGCCACGCCCGCCTCAGCCTCGCCGCCGCCGGCGGTGCCGCCCAGCATCGGCGCCAACCCCAGGGCCTGGAACTGGGGCGCGAACCGCGCGATGGCGCGCGGGCTGAAGCCGGAGAGCACCAGCGGCGTATGGAGCTCGGGTAGTTGGGGGTCGCTGGCATCGGCCAGCGATGGGCCGAACCGCAGCCGGGGATGCGGCGCCAGCAGGCGCACGCTGCCACCCGCGCGAATCAGCCGGAGGGAGGAGGCGAAGTCGGGGCGGCCGGCCTGGGCGGCCTCTTCCCGCGTCCGCGCCACGCCGCGCGCCTCCTGCGCCAGCATCTGCTGGATCGGGGTGATACCCGCGATGGCCGTCTTGGCGTAGGGGAATCCCAGCGCGACCGCGCCCACCAGCTTGCCGTCAATGTAAACCGGACTGCCGCTCATTCCCTCCAGCACGCCCGTCTGCGCCAGCGGCCCACC
>JBOGKW010000112.1:0-11708 GCA_050746205.1 Terriglobales bacterium
ACATGGCAAGCGACGCAACGCTTCCATGGGTGGCGGCAACGAGAAGAGCTGACCGCGGCGCGCGCATACATCTCGTCGCTCCGTTGCGCTGAGCCGAACTCCGAGAGCAACTAAGCTCCCACCACGGTTTTTATGCCGCGTACCCGCCTCATTGCCGTTAATCCTTCTTCCGGCGTCTTCACCCAGATCCTGGCCACAATTCCCGCCGCTTCGGTGCAGATCGTCGAAGATGGGTCCGTGTCTCCCGCCCAAGGGCTGGAGATCCAGTTTCCGGCGGATGCCTATGCCACCACCGACACTTATCCCGCGGGCCAGCCCATCCAGCTCAACGCGCGGCCGACGGGCGCTCTCGGCTTTCCGGCGCAAAACGCGCCGGGCGCCTTCAACTATTGCCCTGCCACCACCTACTGTCAGGTGCGCAGCGCCACCGCCACCGGCACCCTGGTCCGGGTGGTGGAATCGGAGTCCGAATGATGCCGCGCAAGGTCGCGCCCAAAATGGCCGCGCCGTTACGACCACAGCGCCCCTGCCTCCGACTGGCGCAACGTGGCTCCGCCACGATCTCCACCATGCCCGAATCGGCCGCTGCGGCTCGAGACGGAGACCGCGGCTGCGGCCGGTTGGCGTGGCTGCCGATCCACCGCCTGCGGTTGCTGCAGCGCAATCCCCAATATCTATCCACCCATGAACTGGCGGCACTAGAGGCTTCGATTCGGCGCGACGGCTTCCTAGCCCCCATCCTTTGCCGGAAACATCCCCTCGGCGGCTATGAGCTTTTGAGCGGCAACCATCGCGTGATCGCCGCCCGGGCCGCCGGTTTGCGCCGCGTGCCCGCGCTCATTGTCTCGCTGAATGACGCACAGGCCGCCCGCGCCGCCGTCAATCTCAACACCGTCCATGGCGAGCCTCCGGCGGAGCTGTTGGCGCCTTTTCTGGCCCGCCTCGACGATGCGACCTGGCCCACCGTGCATCTGCCCGAGGCGCTGCGGCGTCAAGTCCTCGACCTCGACCGCACCTTGGCCACCGCCTTTGCCGGCTTGCAGCCGCCGGCGCATTGGAACCGCCCTTCGCCGCGTGCGCGCTTGCCGCGGCCGATTCCCGCTCAATAACCCCAAGCCCCTTTTATGCCCCGCCCTGCCTTCGCGCTGGACATCGGCGCGCCAAGCTCCTACCGACGCGCCAAGGCGCTACTCAATGCCGGGCGCCATCCCGCCTTCGTCGGCCCCAACATGGCCGCTCGCTGCGCCGCCCAGGGCGGCCTGCTGTTCGCGGTCATCGGCCGCGGAGCCAACGCTCGCGATGCGGCCGTGGCGCTGGTCAACGTCCACAACTCCACCCTGCTGGTGCTGAATGTCCACCCCAGCTGTCGGCGAGCAGGTTTCGGGGCGGCCTTTCTGCAGTTCCTGCGACCCAATTTCGCCCGCGTCGTAACTTCCGCGGTTCCCTGGTTTCAGAGGCAAGGATATACGGCGCTGGGCATGCCTCATTGCGGGCACCGCCTGCAGACACAAATCATGGTCCGTCAAGAACTCCTGGGGTTAGCCGGTCGGGCCGCGCGGCGGTTCGCCGACGCATGCCCCTGCCCGTTGTCCGCCTACGCGCCAGCGGCCGCCGCCAGCGACACCTCGAATAACCCCAGCTGGCCCGCCAGCGCCATCGGCTCCGAGAGCAAGTGCGGGCTTCGCAGAATCCAGTGCCACTGCCCGGCGATCGCCCAGGGCGAGGTGCTTTCCCGTACGCAATCCACCAACTCCACAACCCCGATGCAGCAACCCGTGAGTAACGCCGCCGGCTGCACACCCAATTGTTGGCACGGCACCGCCTCGATTCGGCGCGCCGTATGAATGAGCAGCGGACCGCGGTACCGCGTTGGCCAGCTGCGGTTCTCCACATCCTTACCCAGCGCGAAAATCGCATGCGCCCAGGGCTGACGAATGCTGAGGCACTTCATGCCGCCATTTTCTCCCCGCCCGTTGCTCAGGAGCACGCCAATTCAGTCGGCGCCTCAGTTCCCCTCCCAACTTGGGAGTGTTCGCTATGGGCATTGTTGCGCACAAGCCGGCCTGAGCGCCTCCGGCGCCAGGCCGGGCGCCCATGTTTCCAAATCGGGCTTAACCACCGAACGCGGCCACCGGATGGACGCCGCAGTCCCCGCGTAAGACGATCCAGGCATCTTTGCCACTCCGGCACCGCGTTTTGGTCAGTGCCGCCGCTTCAACCACCAGCAATACCCATTCGTTTCGGAGAACCTATGCCTTGGACCCTGACCATCTCCGCGCTGACGCGCGGGGCAACCACGATTGACGTGTTCGGCTCGATCGCGTTTTCCGGCGACTACACGGCCGGCGGCGACAACGGCGGCTTTCCTTTCGCCTACGGCGAGAACAGCCAGCCGTTTTCGCGGCTGCTGATGGATTCGGTGTTGCACGCCGGGCAGGCGCCGCTCTCCGGGCGCGTGGACCTCGGCCACGGCTACGAAGGCAAATGGGCGCCACTGGCCGGCGACGTGGTGCCGGGAATCCAGATTTATGTGGCCGCGACTGGGGCGGAACTGGCCGCGGGCGCCTATCCCGCGGCGCTGACCGGCGCCACCGATTGCCAGGGCGAGCTGCGCTACGCCAAAAACATCTAGCCGTGGCGGCGATGGCCTTCCGATTCTCGGCGCCCGCGGAAGCCGCGCCTGCGGTGGTCCGCGCCATATGCCAGCGGCGCGAGGTACGCACGGAATGGCTGGGGCTGGTCTGCGAGCCAACGGAGGCCGCCGGCAAGCTGGATCCGCAGCCAACGGCGGACGCGCTGGTGCAGGCGGCGGAGTGCCACCTAGCGGGGTGCGGGGTCGGGCGGGGATCGCTGCAAATCACGCTGTTCTTCGAGCTCTGACATGTCCAAACTAGGTCTCCTGCTGGCGGTTGCCGCCGCGCTCGCAATCCAGGCTCACGGTCAGATGGTCGGCGGTGGATCGGGCGGCGGATCGGGCAACGCCACCAGCCTGCAAGCCAAGCCCGTAGCCGCGACCGCGCCGACAACCAACGAAGCGCTGACTTGGAACGGTTCGGCGTGGACGCCCGCCGCACTCGGCACCGGCTCGGCAACCTGGTCGGCCCTGGCCAGCCCCACGGCGAACCTGTCGTTGGGGCTGGCCAGCTACACCACGACGCTGACCTGGGGATCGGCCTCCGGCACGGCGCCGCTGTTCCAGTTGAGCGATGGCGGCGGCGATACCGGGACCGGAATCATGCTCCGCGTGACCACGGCCTCGGGTTCTACCGAGATCCCTGTCCAGTTCGACGCCGACGGGAACGGCGTCCAGCTGACCACCACGGGCGTTCAGTCCGCGGCGCTGACCGCGAGCGCGACCGTGCCGGCGCTGTGGTCGTCACCGTGGCCAGGTACACCCCGGCGTCACAGCCAGTGCTTCATCAAATCGCGTCCGCCACGACCATAAACTTCGACACGGCAAGCTATGTAACCGTGCATGGACCGAATTCGGGCGCCCACTTCGAACTGCGCCGCCTGTTTGGCTTTCTCCGCACCACCTGGCCACCCTGCCAGGCGCCTATCGCAAAGCGCTGCTGGAGGGCTGTTGGGATGTTTACGAGGGGCAATTCTTCGACCACTGGGATCCGGCGCGGATGGTGGTGGCGCGGGAGGAGATCGGGGAACGGTCATGGTGGCCGCATTGGGTGGGCGCCGACTACGGCTTTAACGGCAGCCAGGCCGCCGCATATCTGTTTTGCAAAAGCCCAGCCGGGCCAGGCTATCCGCAAGGGCGCGTCTATGTCCTGGAAGAGTACACCGCCCAACACCAAAAGGCGGCAGACTTCGCCCTCGCCCTGTCGCGGCGATTCGGGCGCAGCACGGCCGCGGCCGAGGCCCAGCGGCGGATCCTAGCCTGGTATCTGTCGCCCGATGCCTGGGCCGAGCGCGGCGATGATTTCAGCCTGGCCGAGCAGATGCGCCGGGCCGCAGGCATCGAGTTCCAGGCCGCAAGCACCGATCGCCTGGGTGGCGCCATGCTGGTGTATTCACAGCTGGATAGCGGTGAGTTGGCGATCAGCAGCCGCTGCACGCAACTGATGGAAGCCGTCCCGACGCGCATCCACGACACCGCGCGGCCCGACGACATTTTGAAAGTCGCGGGTGATCCGCTGGACGACTGCATAGACGCCCTGCGTTACGGGCTCTACAGCCATGTCAGTCCGGCGGCGGGCCCGCCGGGTTTTGCCTTCGACTGCCAGACCGCCCATCCCGACCCCACCATCGCCATGCTGCAGCGACGGATCGCCGAACAACGCTTCGTCGAGCACCAGCGTCCGCAGCGGTATCTTCCCTTTCCGTCGCCGCGGCGCCGGTAACGGCTGCGTTTCACCGGCGCCGCCGCCCGCCGCCCTCTTTTTCGCCACCTCGTTCCACCCGTAAACCGCCCCTTCCGGCGGAGGCCCGGCGCCGCCGGCTCCCCGCCGTCCCGCCTTTTTTTGTCCTCCCGCTTCGATCCTCCCCGCCCACCATGACGGGGAAGGTGTGCCACGCGGCGTCCAGCGCCTCGCAGCCGAGCCGCTTGCTGCCGGCCAACCGCAGGTTTTTCCCCTCTGTAGGAGCGCTGTGCCGGGCGAGCATATTGCTGAGTGATGCGGCCGGCGGTAGACTGAGGCCAGCAGGGCGGGGCATGCGGTACTGGCTGTGGCTGTCGGTGAAACTGGCGGCGATCCTCGTGGTGGTGGTGGGCGCGTGGGCGGTGGTGCTCCGGTTACTGCCGCCGCACCCGGGTGGGCTGCTTGAGGACTGGCCGCGGCTCGGCGTGGACCTGGGGTACACGCTGGCGGTCTTTCTCCTCGGGCTGGGAGCCGCGGGACTGCTAGCGGTTTGCGCCTGGGATCAACGCTATCGTTGCCGCAGCTGCGGGCGGCGGCTCCGCATGCCGGCGGCCAGCGGCGTCTTCAGCGCCGTGATGCTGGGTGGAACTCCGAACACCGAATACATCTGCACCTTTGGACATGGCAAGCTGGAGGTACCGGATGTGCATACCAGTTACCGGCCTGCCCGATGGACGCGATATGAGGGCACCTGGGACGACTGGCGGCGGGCGGAGGAGAAGCACCCGACGTAGCAAGACGCGAGGCGCCACACGCGGCCCTGGACCGGCCGGCCCGCGGTAGAATTTGTGGTGACATGCACTCACTGACCCGCCCTGCACTCACGGTTCTCGCCGCCGCTGCACTGGTGGCCGGCGCCAGCGCCATCGCCGCCACGCCCAAGGCCAGCTGCAAAGCCGCGCGGCAGACCTTCAACGACCGCTGCTCGATGTGCCACGGGGAGAATGGCAAAGGCTATGCCGCCATCCACACGCCGGACTTCACCGACCCGCACTGGCAGGCCAAGCATACCGACGCGCAGTTGATCTCCGCGGTCGAGCATGGCGTCCAGGCCGCGGGGATGATGCCCTCGTTCCAGGGGCAGCTGACCCATGCGCAGATTGACGCGCTGGTGCGGTGCGTGGTGCGCGGCTTCGCAGCGAAGAAGTAGCGGCTCGGCCTTGGGCCGGGCCGCTTGGGGTGGGCCGATGCGCGTCGCTGGGGTTTGGTCACCCCGGCAGCGGGCCGGCCAGACGCCTGGCCCGCCAGGCGTCGCTGCGGGGCCGCCGACTGTTGGCGGGACGGCCGCTGCCCGGACGGCCGCTCTACCGTCCGACCGGCTTAATGCACCTGGCTGGACATCTGCGCCAGCAGGCTGAACATGGGCAGGTACATGGAGATCACAATGCCTCCGACGGCAACGCCGAGGATCATGATCATGATCGGCTCCATCAGCGCCAACAGATTCTTGATGGCGTTGTCCACTTCCTCCTCATAGAAATCACCGATCTTTTGCAGCATGGCATCCATGGCGCCGGTCTGTTCTCCGGCCCCGATCATCTGCACGACCATATTTGGGAAGATGCCGCTGTCGCGCAGCGGATCAATGATGGTGCGGCCCGTCTCGACCGCGCGGCGCACGCGCATGAGAGCCTGCTCGATGACGGCGTTGCCGGACGTGCGGGCGGTGATGGCGAGGCCGTCGAGGATCGGCACGCCGCTGGTAATGAGGGTGCCCAGGGTGCGGGTGAAGCGGGCGATCGCGATTTTGCGCAGCACCGGGCCGATCTTGGGCAGCTTCAGCTGCATGTTGTCCAGCCAGAGCCGCCCCTTCGGGGTCTTTTTCACTTGGCGGTGGACGATGAAGAGCACCAGCGGAAAGCCCAGGATGAGGTACCAGAAGGTGCCGATGAAGGTGCTGAGGCGGATCACGATGACGGTGGGCAGGGGCAGCGTGGCGTTGAGGCTGGCGAACAGATTGGTGAAGATGGGAACGATCTTCCAGAGCAGAAAGAAGACGATCAGCACGGTGAAGCCGATGATCGTGACGGGATACATCGAGGCGCTCTTGACCGCCGCGCGCAGCTTGACGATCTTCTCGATGTGGCTCGCGAGGCGCTGGAGGATGATGTCCAAGATGCCGCCGGTTTCGCCGGCCTCGACCATATTGGTGGTGAGGTCATCGAAGACCTTGGGGTGCTGGCGCATGGCGTTGGCCAGCGTTGAGCCGCCCTCGACCGTGGTGCGCACGGAGGCCAGCACGTGGGTGAAAGCGGGGTTTTCCTGGTTGCCGCCGATCAGTTCCAGGCATTGCACGAGGGGCAGACCGGCGTCAATCATCACAGAGAACTGGCGGAAAAAGATGGCCAGATCCTTGGAGGTGACCTTGCGGCGGCCGAAGGCGGGAATGGCGATTTCCTTGCCCTTTTCCTGAATGCGGGTGGGGGAGATCTGCTCCCGCCGCAGCACAATCTGTAGCGCTTGCTTGCTGGGGGCGATGCGCTCGCCGGCGACCCGCTGGCCGCTCCGAGCCACGCCCTGGAATGTATAGGTGGGCATAGGTTGCCTCGCTAGCGCCGCGCGCCGGCCATCGCGGGGCGCGGGCCGGTGCCTTGTTCGGCGCGGTTCATCATGTCCTGCAACTCGTCTACCAGTGAGGAAGCGTTGAGCGCGGTGGATTGGCTGATCTTGCGGGCCATGTACAGCTGCAGCAGGCTTTGGTTGAAGGTCTGCATGCCGTATTTGTCCTGGCCAGTCTGCATGGTGGAGTAGATTTGGTGCACCTTGTCCTCGCGGATCAGGTTGCGCACGGCGGCGTTGGGAATCAGGATCTCCATGGCCATGCAGCGGCCGCCGCCGGTGCGGGGCAACAGCGATTGGCAGAGGATGCCCTCCAGCACCAAGGACAGCTGGGCCCGGATCTGCGCCTGCTGAAAGGCGGGGAAAACATCCACGACGCGATTGACGGTGCTGACGGCGGAGTTGGTGTGCAGCGTCCCGAAGGTCAGGTGGCCGGTTTCGGCGATGCGCAGCGCGTTCTCAATGGTCTCCAGGTCGCGCAACTCGCCGATCAACACCGTGTCCGGGTCCTGGCGCAGGGCGGCGCGGAGGGCTTGGCTGAACCCCTTGGTGTCGGCTAGCACTTCCCGCTGGTTGACCAGGCAACTCTTGTGCTGATGCACGAACTCGATGGGATCCTCGATGGTGAGGATATGCCCGTGGTCGCTGGAGTTGATGCGGTCAATCATGGCCGCCAGCGTGGTGGACTTGCCGCTGCCGGTGGGGCCGGTTACGAGGACCAGACCACGGGGCTTCTCGCAGAGTTTGGCCACCACGGGCGGCAGTTCAAGCGCCTCGAAGCCGCGGATCTCGACGGGAATGACGCGGAATACGGCGCCGACGGCCCCGCGCTGATGAAAGATGTTGCCGCGAAAGCGCGCCAATCCCTTCATGCCGAACGAGAAGTCCAGGTCCAGCGTCTCCTCCAGGCGATGTTTCTGGGAATCCGTGAGGACCGAGTAGGCCAACTGTTTGGTGTCGGCGGGGGTCAGCGCCGGCAGATCGAGCGGACGCAGCTCGCCATGGACGCGCACCATGGGCGGCGCGTTGGAGGCGAGATGAAGGTCGCTGCCTTCCATCTCGAGGAGGCGCTTGAGCAGATCGCTGAGGCTGTAGTTCATGGCAGTGAGGGTTTCAGAGCACGGTTTCGCGCAGCACTTCTTCGATGGTGGTCAGACCCTGGGCGGCCTTGATCAGGCCGCTCCGGCGCAAGGTGACCATGCCGCGCTCGATCGCCTTTTTCTTCAACTCGACGGCCGAGGCGCCGACGAGGATCAGCTCGCGGATGGCTTCATCCACCACCATGACCTCGTACAGTCCCAGGCGGCCCTTGTAACCGGTATTGTTGCAGACGGAGCAACCGGCGCCCTTGAAGACGCGCACGCCCTTGGCCTCCTCGGCGGCATAGCCGAGGTCGAGCAACTCGCGCAGCGGGACCTCCTGGGGCTGGGGGCATTGGGTGCAAATGCGCCGCACCAACCGCTGGGCGCAGATGAGATGCACGCTGGTGGCGACCAAAAACGGCTCGATGCCCATGTTCATCAGGCGGCTGATGGTGGAGGGGGCATCGTTGGTGTGCACCGTGGACAGCACCAGATGGCCGGTGAGAGCGGCCTTCACAGAGATCTCGGCGGTCTCAAAGTCGCGGATCTCGCCGACCAGGATGATGTTGGGATCCTGGCGCAGAAAGGAACGCAGGGCGGCGGCGAAGTTGAGGCCGATCTGCTCCTTCATTTGCACTTGGTTGATGCCGGGCAACTGGAACTCCACCGGATCCTCGGCGGTGATGATGTTCACGTCCGGCGTGTTGAGCTGGGCGACGGAGCTGTAGAGCGTGTTGGTCTTGCCGCTGCCGGTGGGCCCGGTCACCAGGACCATGCCGTAGGGCTTATGGATGGCCTCCTGGAACTGGGCGAGCGACTCCGGTTCGAAGCCCAGCCTGGTCATGTCCAGGCGGAGATTTTCCTTGTCCAACAAGCGCATCACGATCTTTTCGCCGAACAGCGTGGGTAGGATCGAGACGCGGAGGTCGAGGACCCGCTTGCGGCCGTCGCGGGTCATCTTCAGCATGATGCGGCCATCTTGAGGGAGCCGCTTCTCGCTGATGTCGAGCTTGGCCATGATCTTAATGCGGCTGATCACGGCATCGCGCAGGCGCAGCGGCGGGCTCATGATCTCCTGCAAAATCCCGTCAATGCGGTAGCGAACGCGGAACTCCTTTTCGTAGGGCTCGACGTGAATGTCGCTGGCGCCGCGACGGACGGCGTCGAAGAGCATGGCATTGACGAGGCGGACGACGGGCGCCTCTTCGGCGGCGCGCTCCAGGCCCTGCGGGTCCAGTTCGGCCTCGTCTTGTTGCACCTCGACCGCGCCGGGGCCCTCGGACTCGATCGTGTCAATGACGTCCTGGAGCTTGTCCTGGTCAATGCCGTCGTGGTAGTACTTGCCGATGGTTTCCACGACCTGGCTCTCGGTGGCAACGACGGGAATGACCTTCAGGCCGGTCGAAAACTCCACCGTCTGCACAACGGCCAACTCGCTGGGGTCGGTCATTGCCAGGGTCACGGAGATGCCGTTCCGGCTCAGCGGAACGACCAGGTTCTGTTCCGCCACGTCCCGCGGCACGAGCTTGAGCACGTTGCGGTCAATCTCGAAGTCTTTGAGGTTGAGGGCGGGAACGCCGTATTGGCGGGAGAGGAAGCTGGCAACCTCGTCCTCGGAGCAAAGGCGCAGCTTCACCAGCGCCGAGCCGAGGCGGCCCCCATGGCGCTTCTGATGGCCCAGGGCCTCGTCCAATTGGGCGGGGCTGATCACCTTCTCCTTGACTAAGAGTTCGCCGAGACGCTGGGACATACCGGGCCACCGGCGGAAACACCCCCAACCGAGGCATTCCGCCACCTAGGCGAGAGTACCCGTCCCCCCCCGGGCTGCCGCAACTGGACTCACGTGCAGGTATCGAGAGAGTGCAGGGGCAGGCGGCGGTCCGGAAAGGGCAGGCCGAGGCGCCGTCGCGCGTTGGCGCCCTCCCGTCCTGCCGTTTTCCGCCTGGGGCGGAGCGGCTCAGCCGCCCGATTCTGGACGGCCCCGCCGCCCCACCCCAAGGCGCGCCGCTGCGCACTGGGGAACCCGGCGTCGCGGGGCCCGCGGCTGGGCTTCGACCGGGTCGCCAGCATGCGGCGGCGCATGGTGGGGCAGGACGGCCGGCGACGGACGCCCAGTGGCGCTCCAGGCGTCTCCAAGGTGCCGCGACGGGCGTATAAGCCACGCAGCAATCGCTTGACGTTGTCGGCGGGCCCGGGGCGGCTCGGGGGCGATGGGGCGCGCCAACCGTGGCTACCTGGCGCCCAAGGGCGGCGGTGGGACAATTGGCTGTTGGCCACTGCGGCGTCGCTACCGGACGCACCAGCAACCAGGGAGGACTTTGTATGCGCGCAGACATAGGTCCGGGAACCGCTTTCCCCGACTACGAGCTTTCCGACCACCGCGCGAAACGCCGGAAGCTTTCCGAACTGCAAGGACACGATCCGATGGTTCTCGTCCTTTCCCGGGGTGGTTTCTGCCCCAAGGACCGCCGCCAGGCCGAGGGGCTTGTCGAACTCCACCGGGAGCTCGAGGTTGGCTATTGCCGCCTGGTCACCATAAGCACCGACAACATCGCGCAGACGAATGAATTTCGCAGTGGAGTCGGCGCCCACTGGCCGTTCCTGTCCGACGCCGGGCGTATCGTCCAGAAGGATCTCGACATAGCCGAGTACACGGACCCGGTTAACAATCCGATGATCCCTCATGTGATTGTTCTCGAGCCCGGCCTAGTCGTTTATAAGATCTATAACGGTTATTGGTTTTTCGGCCGGCCCACGGTGGAAGATCTGCGCCAGGACCTGCGTGCCGTCACCAGGAAGTGCCGGCCGGACTGGGATATTACCGCGCCCGAACTCAAAGCGGCATGGCAGCAGGGGCACAAGGAACACTTTTATCCGTACGGCAAGTCCTACGTCCAGACCCTCGCGGACCAGGATTAGACCGCCTGCCCGGCTGAACGCAGCGGCGGGGCGCCCGCCCGGCCCGGCCTCGAAGCGCGCGCCCGCACTTGTGACGGGCATCCGCGGATGGTATGCTCCTTTCGCGCCGGAGTCACGGACCCGATATCGCCACGCCTCTGGCGCAGGGCGACGGGGCGCCGGCGCGGGGAGAATGCTATGTCAGACGATACAGAGAGCCTGCCGGCCGCGCCGGTGACGCGCCGCAAATTTCTCGAGGGCAGCGCCGCCGCCGGCGCATTGACGCTATTGCCGGGCGCGAAGCACGGCGCGGCCACCATGGCCGGGCTTACCCGCGTGCGCGCGGGCGTGGCGCCTCCGGACCGGCCCATCCGCTTGGCATCCATCGGCGTGGGTGCCCAAGGGACGCGGGTGATGATGGACTTCCTCCGCTTCCCCGAGGTCGAGGTCGTGGCGGTGTGCGATGTGAACCTCGAAAGCGACGTTTACTCGGAATGGTCGCCCGGCGAGATCTTGGCCAAGCAGCGGCGCCTGCTGAACGATCCCACCTGGGGCGCGGATTGGAACGGCCCCACCTGTGGACGCAGGCCCGCGCAGAAATTAGTGGAGGCGTATTACCGCCGGGTGCGCAAGCTGCCTGCCTACGGCGGCTGCCACGCCTACAACGATCTGCGCGAACTGATCGCCAAGGAGCAGGATCTGGATGGCGTGGTGGTTTGCACGCCCGACCATTGGCATGCGAATGCCTCCGTGTATGCCCTGCGCCACGGCAAGCACGTCTTCTGCCAGAAGGCCA
>JBOGKW010000113.1:0-11683 GCA_050746205.1 Terriglobales bacterium
TCTCCTATGAGCTGCGGCACCAATACGTGGTGGCCTATGATCCGAACGACTTCGTTCCCAACGGCGCCTTCCATCGCGTGAAGATCAGGATCCTGCTCAAGAACATCTACGCTCGCACGCAGCCGGGCTACTATGCGATGGCTGCGGCCCACGCCGCGGCCCCCGCCGCGGGCGGCACCGGCGGGCGGTGAGGCGGCGGCCCCGGCCCGCCGGACCTGCCCTCGATAAATTAAGCCAGGTAGAATCGGAGACCCGGGCAAGCCGATCCAGAGCGGGCGGGCCGGAAGCTTCAACGGGAAAATGCGCGACGAATACCTGAACACGACGGTGTCTTTAAGCCTGTTGGACGCGCGGGGCAAGGCGCCGTGTTTCCTTCATGACTACAACGAAATGTGCCCCCACGGCAGCCTGGGTTGGCTGACGCCCGCGGAGTTCGCGGCGCATCCCGCCAACCAGCTCCTCGACCCTCTGCCCCAGGGCGTTGTAGACGTAGCCGGCGGTGGGGCTCTGGCAGCTGCCGCCACTGGCGTAAGCGCAGGCCACGCGGCCTTCGGCGTCGTAGGTATAGAAGTTGCCGTTGCCGTCGGAAGTCATATCGCCGGAAGAGTCGTAGCCGGCGCCGACCACCTGGTTGTTCGGGTTGAACGTCAGTTGCGGACTCGGCGCGCTGCCGGCCAGCACGTTCTGCTGCCGTCCATCCCCTGGCGGAATTCCCTGCGGGAATTCCTGGGGACCGAAACGGTCATAGGCGTACTGCAAGGCCAGGCTGGGGCTGGCGCAGGTGGGCGAGCAGGCTTCGACCAGGCGGTTTAGCGGCCCATATTCGTACTGCCATTGCCCGTTCGCGCTGTCGGTGGCCGTGAGCACGTCGCCGTCCGGGGCGTGGCTAAGGCCGGCTAGATTATAGGCCCCCGAGCCTTCGCCGTTCGCGCCGCCGGTGAGCCACGGGCCGGAGGCCGAAGTGGAAAGCGATGCCCCGGAGAACCGGCTGGGATCGGCGGTGGCGGGCCTGAGCCTGGAACGGAAGCCTTGCCGTTGATCCGAAAAAGCGGCCGGGGCTCGCAGCTATGGAGGCGGCTACCCGGCAACCGCGCGGAAAGTGCGCCTCCAGCGCGGTGGCGTTTGACCCAGATCCTACCTGGCTTTGGGCTGGTCCTTCGGGGGCAGGCCGCCCTGGCTCCAGGCTCGCGGGCTGCGGGGTCACCTCGCTGCCTTACTCCCAAAAAAGGCGGTCAATAAGGGCCTCGATCATTTGGCCGCTCCGGGTGAGGGAATACCCGGCGGCAAATCCAAAGGTCGCCAAGAGTTCTGTGAGCCGGTCTCTGATCGGCTCGGTCCGTGCCCGGCTGAGCCGAAGGGTCAGACCTCGCCCCGCGGGTGGGCGCAGGCGCCCCAGCAGGCCCCCGATCGTCTCATCCTCCTGAGCTAGGCGGCCGAGGAAGGCAGCCTCGTCCGCGTTGAGCCGGAAATCGCGTTCTTCTTTTGCCACGGCTTAGCCCTTCAATGCGCACCCGCCGCTGTCAGCGGGTTGACGGGCACAATCCGGCCCGTTTCGGGGTTGACAATGACCCGCGCGTCCCGCCCGTAGAAAACGTTGAACGGGCGGCCCTCCGAATCGACGCCCTGGGTGATCCTCTCCGGATTCCTGAGGGCATCGAGAATCGCATGCGGTGTCGTGCCCGCCCTTCGCGCACCGTCGCCGATTGCGCGATCGACGCCGTGTTCCGTGATGTCCGAGATCTCTGTTCCGTCTTCCGCGACGATTGTCCCTGCATTTGCGGCGCCTTCCGCGGCCGCCCCGCCCGCCCCGCCGGCCTCCGCCTCGGCCCCCAGCGCCTCCTCGCCAGGCAGGGCCAGGTCGGAGGCCCCGTCGTCAAAGAATGCCGACGCGAGGGTCAGCGCCTGCAGCGCGCCGAGGGCGATCTTCGGGTGGGCCCTCGCCTCGGCGGCGCCGAGCGTTCCCACCTGCGCCCGGACGGCGCGCATAAAAACCAGGCCGGCCCCAAATTCCGCCTCCAGAAACGAGAGCTGGTTGTAGGGGTGGGTGGGGTCGGCCGATTTGGCGGGCTGCCTGGGGGGGGAGGTGGTTCCGAAGCGGCCCAGGAAGCACCAGTGGCCATCGGGGTCGGCGCTAGTGGCGGGGTTGCCGAGAGCGTAGGCGTAGAGGTCGAGCGTTTGGGGATTGGCGTGGTTGCTATAGGGCACCGCCGCCGGCGAAGCCGACCAATCCGGCGACATCCAGCGGCCCCAGGTGGAAGTGTAGTTCCGCGCCGGGAAATGGTCCAGGCCCGTCTCGTCGTCATGGTGCTGGGCCTTCTGGGCGGAATTTCCTGCGGAGATTCCTTGGAAACGCAGGGGCTGGCGGCGTTGGCGTCCAGCGGGCCTTCCGGCCCGGCGCGGCTCAGCTCGTCGCCGTAGGGCAGGCTGGTGCAGGTCTCAAACGGGCCGCCGGTGACGGTGGCCTGGACGCGCAGCGTGCCCAGCCAATCGGAATAGCCGAAATATGTAGTCCCGTTGTCGTAGGTGGCCAAAGGCCGGCGTGCCGCATACACGGAGCTGCGCAGCTAGTTGCCCGATGGCCCCAGCGTGGAGACGGCATGCCCGGCCAGGTTGTAGAGGTAATATTTTGCCGATCCGCCAACCAGCTTCTCGACCCTCTGCCCCAGGGCGTTGTAGACGTAGCCGGCGGCGGGGCCCTGGCAGCTGCCCTCGCTCGTGTACACGCAGTTCACGCGGCCTTCGGCGTCGTAGGTATAGAAGTTGCCGTTGCCGTCGGAGGTCATATCGCCGGAGGCGTCGTAGCTGGCGCCGACGATCCGGTTATTGGTGTTGAAGGTCAGCTGCGGGCTGGGCGCGCTGCCGGCCAGCACGTTCTGCTGCCGTCCATCCCCTGGCGGAATTTCCTGCGGGAATTCCTGGGGACCGAAACGGTCATAGGCGTACTGCAACGCCAGGCTGGGGCTGGCGCAGGTGGGCGAGCAAGCCTCGACCAGGCGGTTTAGCGGCCCGTATTCGTACTGCCACTGCCCGTTCGCGCTGTCGGTGGCCGTGAGCACGTCGCCGTCCGGGGCGTAGGTGACGCCGCTCAAGGTATACCCGCCCCAGCCCGCACCGGTCAACTCCGGTCAGCCGGGCCCGCTGGTTCGGGCATCCGCAGCCCCGAAGGGGGCGCAAGCGCGAAGTCAAATTCGCCTGCGGCAGGGGACCACGCTCGTCCGCGCACTCCGTCGGGGTCGACGCGGAGCGACCGAATCCCGTCCTTCGAGACGCCGCGGGCCCGCCAGATAACCCCGCCCGAACCGATGGCGATGACGTCCGTACAGCTGGCGAGCGCGACCAGTTCGTGCAACGGTCCGGTGGCTACGCAAGTTACCGGCAGAATCGGTAGAACCTCAAACCGAGCAGGCGCCGATACGTCCACGAGGTAGGCACGGCCGTTCGATACGACGCAGGCCGTGTTGGGATCGGCGCAACCGACCACTGCGGTTCTGTAGCGCCCACTCGGTTCGCCGGCGAAGGCACCCTGCCAGCGGGGCCCGTTATCGGGCCCGAACTCGAGCAGCAAGGGGCTGCCCGTCGCCCCATCCAATGGGGCGAAGCGCAGCGGCGCAGGGCAGGAAGCCAGGTCCGGGTCGGCGAAGACCGTGAATGCCTCGTGGCCGCCAAGCAGGATCTCAGGGCTGGTCTGGCCGGAAGAATCTGTGAACGATTTCCCCATCCTTTGTCCCTATCTCGTAGGTGCCACTCTTGCCATTGACGGTGCCCCTGAGCGTGTACTCGGTGTAGCCGCCAGCCTCCTCGCGCGCTTCCCCGCTCCGAATTATATCGGCGTCGAACGAGCGCGGAAAATTGTGGTACGGCCCGGGCTCGCCGACGGCGCGCGCCTCTACGCGAGAGCTGTCTTTTGGGACGCCCTCCGCACCGACGCCCTGGCCGCTACCCGCGGCGGAAGCCTCGGCCCCGACATCCGCCTCCAGCGCCTCCTCCTCCGGCAGGGCCAGGTCGGAGGCGCCCTCGTCGAGGAATGCCGACCCGAGGGTGAGCGCCTGCAGGGCGCCGAAGGCAAACTTCGGATGGGCCCTCACCTCGGCGACGCCGAGCGCTCCAACCTCGGCTATGGTGGCGCGCGTATCCTCCAGGTTCGCCGCCCATTCCGCCGCTTGGAACGAGAGCTCGTTGTAGGGGTGCGCGGGGTCGGCGGACTTGGCGGGCTGCTTGGCAGGGCAGGTCGTTCCGAGCTTGCCCAGGAAGCACCAGTGGCCGTCGGGGTCGGCGTTGGTGGTGGGATTGCCGAGGGCGTAGCCGTAGAGGTCGAGCGTCTGCGGGTTGCTGAAGCTGGTGTAGGGCACCGAGGCCGGCGAGGCGGCCCAGTCCGGCGTCATCCAGCGGCCCCAGGTGGAAGTGTAGTTCCGCGCCGGGAAGCGGTCCAGGCCCGTCTCGTCGTCATGGTGCTGTCCGGTAAAATGCAGCGGGCTGGCGGCGTTGGCGTCCAGCGCTCCCTCCGGGCCCGAGCAGCTCAGCCCGTCGCTATAGCGCAGGCTGGTGCAGGTCTGGGCCCGACCGCCGCGTAGAAACCCGCCGGGGATCGGGGCTCAAAGGCCGCCGGCGATGCGCTTGTGGGCATATTCCAGTCGTTTTCTTTCCAAGGGAGTGAGCTCGCCCTCCAATTCGTCGTACGCCCGGGCCATGGTCGCGAAATCCCGCGCCATGCGGGCCCGCTCCGCGCGGTCACGCCTAACGCGGTCGCGCTCGCTGGCTACGTAGGCAGCGCCCAGGGGCACCGCCCAGCGATGAACGGCCTCGTAGAATGCCGGGTCCCCGCGGAGAAACTCGGCGCCGTAACGCTGGACTAGCGACGCGACTTTGGGCGCGAAGGTCTGAACGTCCTCGCGGGTGCTCACCTGGAACATCACGTGTCTCCCAAAACCTTCGCGCTCGTAGGCGTCTTCGCCGGCCCACTCCACCATCGTAGGCAGGCGGTACGGGTGGCCGAGGTCGCGGCGACCCACCTCGACGCCGATCTCACAGGAGCTGAGCCCGTGATAGATATTCACGAAGACCTGACCGGATTCGTACCGCACGAATGTGGGGAGGCGTTTTACGATGCGAAAGCCGAGATCCTCGAGAAAGCGAAAGCTTTCCACGACCGCCTCGGGAAAGCCGAGGCGCCAGCGGTTCGGGCCGACTGGGGCAGGCGGCAGCATCCGGCGTTATTTGGGCGGGAACCACCATCCGTCCCGCTGGACCCAGCCATGCGTTTCAAGCAGGTTCCGCTCCATACGTAGGAAGCCGGTGTTGCTCGCCTTGTATGCCTCGCCGGTTGAGCCTGAGGCGTCCCGAATCGGCTGTCCCTCGCCCATTATGCGCCGGAAGGCGGACGAGTTGGCGGTCCACTTCTCCTGCTCCGTTGCTCCGGTGAGGTCGGGGATCTCGCTGGCAACGGTTTTCTCGCCGGGCAGCAGAGCCTCGTCGGCCTCCAGGTCCGACACTTTGCCGATGACGTATGTCGCCCCCTCCTCGGCATCCGCCGCCTCCCCGACACCGGGCACGAACTGGAGGGCCAGGAAGCCAGCCTGCATCGCAAGCGGGTGTGCCTGGAGCGTCGCGACGGCGCTGGCGGTACCTTGCGCCTCCGTGGTGCCCGTTTGCAGCAGGGCCTGGTTATAAGGGTTGGTCTCCTGCTCGTCGACGGCCAGCGGGTTATTAGGGTGCGTGGGGTCGGCGGATTTGGCGGGCTGCTTGGCGGGGCAGGTCGTTCCGAAGCGGCCCAGGAAGCACCAGTGGCCGTCGGGGTCGGCGTTGGTGGTGGGATTGCCGAGGGCGTAGCCGTAGAGGTCGAGCGTCTGCGGGTTGCTTAAGCTGGCGTAGGGCACCGAGGCCGGCGAGGCGGCCCAGTCCGGCGTCATCCAGCGGCCCCAGGTGGAGGTGTAGTTCCGGGCCTGGAAATGGGCTTGGTTAGAGGGATTTCCTGCGGGAATCCCTTGCGCGGCCAGCACCACGACGAGGAAACCGGCTCAGGGATTTCCGCAGGAAATCCCGCCAAAAATGCCGTCCGGCAGGCCTGCGGCGTTGGCGACGTTCACGCGGGCCCGGAGGAAGGCGGGGCGCAGGCCTGTGGTCCCCACGGCTCGCACCTGAGGAAGCGGTAACGCTCCATCCCTTCGGCCTTCCAGCTCGCCGGAATCCAGAGGTGCCCACCCGCGTCCCGTGAGTCCCTTAAGGCATGGACAAACCAGCGCAAGGAATGCGGGGCGACCACCCAGGCCCAGCTCATTACGCCGATCGCGTGGGCGGGGCCAGCGGCCGCGCCGTCGTCCAGGTGCTTAAGGTAGGCAGCAGGAGTGTCCCCCGGCTCGATTTCCAGCACGGGGTACTTCCGGAAAAGGCGGTGGAAATAATCGACCGGGTCGGGGTCAAGCACGGTGAAAAAACATGCCTCATCACGCGCGAACGCCATCAGCGATTGCAGCATTTCCGCAAACTCCGGCGTGCAGGTCTGCGCGTCATCGAATACGAGCCTCTGCAGCGGCGTCGCTATGCGGCTGCTGTCAATGTAGACGCATGTGCGCGCCTCCAGAGAGATCCGCTTGAACTCCGCTTCCTGGGTAACCCAGCGCATCACGCCCCCGCTCAGGGCCCCAGCCTGAGCTTCGACACGACCCGGCCCGCCACTTTCACCTGCACTGCGGGCTCGCCGGTGGATGCGGCGTCGGGATAGACCGTGTAGGCCCTGTCACCCTTGGTGTATTGCACCACGCCCTTGCCGAGGTCAGTCCTGCTGTAGCCGCTCTGCTCAAGGTTATCCCCAAACTCTTCGGGGGTCAGGTCCGCCCGTAAATTGTAAATCGAACCGGGGCTGGTAGCGTTCCCGATCTGGGTGGTTGTCCCCGCATTTGCGGTGCTGTCCGCAGCCTCGGCCGCCGTTCCGGCCTCCTCGGCCGCCATGCCGGCATCCTCGGCCTCGGGTCCCACGAAGAGGGACAGGCCGAACATGGCGCCGGAGATGTAGGGATGCTCCTTGAAGGACCGTCCCAGTTGGCGCGCCTGCTGGACAGCCTGCCCCGGCCCCGCCGCGAAGGCCAGTGCCGCCCACTCTTCCAGCTGGAACGAGAGCGGGTTATCCGGGTGCGTGGGGTCGGCGGATTTGGCGGGCTGCTTGGCAGGGCAGGTCGTTCCGAGCTTGCCCAGGAAGCACCAGTGGCCGTCGGGGTCGGCGTTGGTGGCGGGGTTGCCGAGAGCGTAGGCGTAGAGGTCGAGCGTCTGCGGGTTGCTGAAGCTGGCGTAGGGCACCGAAGCCGGCGAAGCGGCCCAGTCCGGCGTCATCCAGCGGCCCCAGGCGGAAGTGTAGTTGCGCACCGGGAAATGGTCCAGGCCGGTCTCGTCGTCGTGATGCTGTCCGGTAAAATGCAGCGGGCTGGCGGCGTTGGCGTCCAGCGCTCCCTCCGGGCCCGGGCAGCTCAGCCCGTCGCCATAGGGGAGGCAGGCGGTGTATCTCACGAGTGTTTCCGGGCGAGCAATTACGCGCTGGACGAACATGTATCACAGCATGAGGGCCGGGTGTCAATTCATTTCTGCGTCAAATCCGCGTCAAGGAGGGAACGAGGCACGGGCAGGCGCGGCGGCCCATGATTCCGGCGGCCTCGCCCGAAGCCCGCCGAGCGATGGCGCGACGGAGGCGATTCCCGCTCGGTGCGGCACTGGGGTGGCGCCCCGGAGGGCGGCTACGGTCCACTGAGCTGTAGCCGCAGCGCGAAGACTTCGCGGCGAAAGTATTTCTGGGGATTGTAGCCGTTCTCCCAGTCCGCGCTGGCGCCCAAGCGCAGGCCCCACGCGGCGGCGTGGCCGAAGCGTAGGCCCGCGTTCAGCGCGGCGCGGAAACCGTAAGCCTGCGTTTGGCTGGTGGCTTCGACCACCGGGATGTAATTGCGCAGCCAGACGCCGGCCAGCGGCGTTATCCCCAGTGTGCCGCGATAGCGCAGGCGGCCCCGCCGCCAGCGCCGCTGCCAATGCGCTGTGGACCGGAGCTCATAGAGGACGGCGCGCTCGCTGATCAAGCGCTGAAACGACATGGAAGCCAGGGCTGGATTGGAGTTGAGGTTGTAGGTGGTGACGGCGTGATAGCGCGTGAATTGGCGCTCCAATCCTAGGCGAAACGCCAGCGATCCCCAGCCGCCGCCAGGCCGGGCGCTGCCGCCGAGATGCCAGGCCGGAAATTGCTGTGAGATCCCAAAGGTTCGGCTTCGGGCATACCCCTCATCGCCGTGCGTGAATTGGTCCCCAGGGCGGAAATCGGTGTCTTCGTCATATGCCCAGTGGGGCCGGGCGGCGGGCGTCACCCGAACGCGGGTGAGCCAATGCCCGCGGTCCCAATGCCAGCGCAGGCCCAAGATCAAATCGGCGCCGTCGAAGGCGTAGCCCTCGCGCACCAGATGGGGATAGGGGTCGTTGAGCGCCGGCTGCTGGAAAGCGATGGTGGCGTGGTCGTGGACCTGCTCGATGCCGGCGAACCAGCGGTCAATGCCCAGTCCCTGGGCCCGCGCGGTCGGCGCGGAGAGCAGGGTGAGGAGCAAGGCGGAGGCGAGAAGGCAGAGGCGTGGCGGGCAAGAATGCCGGCTCTGCCGGGCGCAGCGCCGGCCATCCGCGGCGTTGGCGCGCCCCCCGGCGGAGCGCGCCGTGGCGCGGGCATTCCGGCCTGCGAGGCGGGCGGGGGCGCCGCCGCCGGATGCCGGCTCAGCGGGATTCACCGTCACCGGGAGCCGTCGCGCGCGCATGGGCCCAGCCGCCGGCGAGGCGCAGCCGGAGCGGATCGCCGGGCACCAACTGGTCGGGCTGGGTCACCAGCTGTTGCCGGGCGCCGTAGACCAGCGCGTACCCACGCTGCAAAATCGCCAGCGGATTGCGCTCCTGCAGAACCCGTTCCAGCGCCTCGGCGCGCCGCCGCCAGGCCAGCAGCCGGCGGCGCAGGGCTTCCTCAAGCTGCTCCTGGGACCGGCCGAGTTGCTGCCGCCGCGCGGCCACGCGATGGCGCGCTTCTTGGGCCCGAATCGCGGCCGCCAGCACCTGCCAGCGCTGGTATCGCTGGGTTTGCCGGCGCCGTATCGCTTGTTGCAAACGGAATGTCAGCTCATCGTTGCTTTGTGCCCGGCGCAGGATGCCGTGCCGCAGCCCGGCGAATGCCCGATGCGCCGTCAACGCTAGGAGCTGCTGGCGCTCCCGCGTCAGCCGGAAGCGCAGGGCATTGTGCAGCCGCCGGTCGCGCTCCGCCGCCGCGGCCAGGAAATCGGATTTGGGGCGGATGACCATCTCGGCGGCGGCGCTGGGCGTGGCGGCGCGGAGGTCGGCGGCGAAGTCGGCGATAGTGACGTCCGTCTCATGCCCCACGGCGGAGATGACGGGCACCGGGCAGGCGGCGATGGCGCGCGCCACGCGCTCTTCGTTAAAGGCCCACAGGTCCTCCAGCGACCCTCCGCCGCGGCCTGCAATGATGACATCCACGCGATGCGCCGCCGGTGCGTGGCCCAGGTATTCCAAGGCCGCCGCGATCTCCCCCGCCGCGGCCTCGCCCTGCACCTGCACCGGCGCCAGCAGAATGCCGAGGTTGGGGTAGCGGCGGCGGATGATCCGCACCATGTCGGCAATCGCGGCGCCGCGCGGCGAGGTGACAATGCCCACGCGGCGGGGCAGCGCGGGCAAGGGCCGCTTGCGCGCCGCGTCGAACAGCCCTTCTTCCCGCAGCCGCTTTTTCAATTCCTCGAAGGCGGCTTGCAGTCCGCCGGCACCCCGCGGCTCCAGGTGCTCGACGTACAACTGGAGGTCGCCGCGCGTCTCATAGAGGCTGATTTTGCCCCGCGCCAGCACCTGTAGACCGTTCCGCGGCGGGCACTTCACCAGCCGCGCCGCGCGGGCGAACAGCACGGCGCGCAGCTGCGCCCCAGCGTCCTTCAGCGTGAAATAGAAATGGCCGGACGGCGCCGGGTTGCAGTTCGAGATTTCGCCTTCGATCCAGACATCGAAGAACTCGCGGTCCAGCGTCTGCTTCAACTCCGCCGCCAGCGCCGTCACCGTCCAGATGCGGCGCTCGGGGCTGAACAAAAGGGCGGTTTGCTCGGGCACGGTGGCTGACGACGATGGGAAATTAGGGTTCGAGATCGGCGATCATCTGGCGCAACTGCGCCGGCGTTGAGGCCTCGGCCAGGCCGTGCAGGTCCAGCGAACCGTCCCGGTCCATTCCCGGCCGGTTGCGCCCCACCAGAATCGTAGGCGTGTGCACGATCCCCCAACGTTTGCCCTGCTGCTGGTCGCGGCGAATCGCCGCGAACAGCGCCGGGTCGCTGAACGCCGATTCGACCTCGGCACTGGGAATCCCCGCCGCCTGGCCCAGAGCAATGGCGTCGCCCAGCAAATTGGTGGCGGTGATTTGGTCCTGGTGCGTGAAGCAGAAATTCTGCCAGGCGAAGTAGAGCCGCGGGCTCTTGGTGGCGAAGAAGCGCGCCAGCAAGGCGGCGTTGTAGGCCCAGGGGTGCTGCGACAGCGGATAGTCGCGAAACTCAAAGCGAACCGTCCGGCGGTATTGGGCGAATATGCCGTCGTTCATCAGCTGCCGCCAATGCGCGCAATCCGGGCATTCCAAATCCTCGAACACCACCACCCGCACCTTGGCGTGGGGGTTGCCCAACTCGGGCGCCACCACTGGCGCGGGCAAGGCGGGCGCCGCCTGGGGTAGGGAAAAGGCGCCGGCAGGAAAGAGGAACAAGCATGCCGCAATGGCCGTCCACCGCGCTGGCGGACGGGAATGAGGTAAGCCCATAGGCTGATTGTGACAGAACCGGCGCGGACGCGAGTCGGCGTACGGGAACTGCCGGCGACAAGACGCCGTGGCCCGCCCGGATCTACATCGTCGGCGGTGGCGTTGTTGGGCGTGCCTGCCCGATAAGCGGCGGCAGTTGGCGCGTGCGCCGGAAGCGCGCCGCGATTAGGCTGAAGCGGCGCGACAGGGATTGCCATAGCTGCATTTCGTCCTGGTAACGAATCAGGATGTTGTCCAGCCCGTGGTGATTGTTTTCCCGCAGCCAGAGCTGCCGATAGCGGCGCATCAACTGGGCATCGTGGTTGCGCAGATCCGCCAAATAGCCGTCCACGCCGTTGATCCGGCCCAGCACGCCGTAGACCTGCCCACGATCGGCGCTCTCCTGGAGCCGCGCTTGGCGGTAGATCTGCGGTATGTACTGGCTATAGATCGCCTTCTGCCCCAAGTAATCGAAGCGCCGCGCGGCGAAGGCCATGTAGTCCAGCATGCCGCGGTGGCTGCGCGCCAGATGGCGGTTCTGGTCGAGGCTCACGATCACCTGCTCCGCCAGCAGCCGCACCTGGTGCGCCGCCGGCGCCGCCTTCTGATAGTAGGCCTGCCCCTGCGGCGTAAAGGGCCGCAGCCAAGTGGTCCAATCGGCGCCGTCGCTGCCGGTGGCTTGGCGGAGGACGTGATGAATCTGAGCCATCGTTGCCTGGTCCTGGGCAAACGCATGCCCGGGGGCGCGGTAAAAGACCCAGTCCCACGACTGCGCGAACTGCGGGTCGTTCATGCTCGGCTGCCAACTGTCGGCGGCGCCATAGACCAGCTCGTACCAGCAGTAATTGATCAGGCTCTCGCCATCGTCCATCCAGGTGGTGTTGAGCGATCCGGTCG
>JBOGKW010000114.1:0-11510 GCA_050746205.1 Terriglobales bacterium
TGGGTATGCAGACCGGCCGGCCGCTCTACGTCGTCGGCGCCTCGACCTTCGGCGCCAATGGCGGCTATGTGATGCCCGGGCTGCTCATGGGCGTGCTGCAGATCGGCTGGTTCGCCGTGGCCACCTACTTCGCCGCGCAGTACATCGCCGAGGGCCTGCACAACCATTCTCGCTGGCTGTTCGTGGCCATCACCATCGTCTGGGGCTACGCCCTGGCCTGGGTGGCCATCAAGGGCATCCGCTATGTCGCCCGCGTGGCTCAGTTCCTCAACTGGGTACCGCTGGCGATGATCCTGATTGTCTTTTTCGCTACTCGCCACGGCATCGCGCACTACCACCCCGCGGCGCACCATCCGGCCGCCGCCTTCGCCCTCATCCTGACCATGGTCATTGGCTTTTTCGCCACGGCCGGCGCCGCCGGCGCCGACTTCGGCATCAACAGCCGTGGCCGAAAGGACGTCGCCTGGGGGGGGCTGATCGGAATCACCTTAGCCGTGCTGGTCGCCGGTGGCCTGCCCCTGCTCTCCGTCGCCGGCGCCATCGGCAGCGGCGCCACCACCAGCTTCGTCTACACGAATACGATCGCCACGGTCGGTGGCCTCAGCGCACTGGTGTTTTTCCTTTTCGCCATCGCCTCGCTCGTGCCCACCAGCTTCTGCGCTTTCATCGCCTCCAACAGCTTCGGCACGATGCTGCCGGGTGTCCCCAAGGCGCTTTCGACGCTCATCGCCGTCACCGTTGGCGTCATCCTCGCCGCTACCGGCGTGGTGAACAACCTCATTGCCTTTTTCACCCTCGTCGGCGCCTCCTTCGGGCCCATCTGCGGCGCCATCGCCGCCGACTATCTGCTCGCCGGGCGCAAATGGTCGGGCCCACGGCAGGGCATCAACTGGGTCGGGTACGCCGCCTGGGCGGTGGGTTTCTTCATTGGCATCATGCCCAGCCTGCATTTCATGCCCGCCGCTTGGCGCGCCGCGGATAGCCCCGCGGTGCTGTATTCGTTTATCGCCGGCCTGATCGTGTACACCGTGCTGGCCAAGCTGGGTGCGCGCCCGGCACTGACGGAAGAGGTCGTCTTCCAGGCCCAGGCGTAAGGCGGCGACCTAGGGCGCCGGCCGCGGAGCCCCAGCGCCCTGGGCCGCCGCGCACAGGGCAGCGGCTCAGCCGCCCTACTCTGGACGCTCCCGCTGGTCCCACCCCAACGCGCGCCGCTGAACTTTGGGGACGCCGGGGTCGCTACGGCTGGGCTTCGACGGGGTCCCCAGCATGCAGCAGCGCATGCTGGGGTGGGACGGCCGGCAACCGACGGCCCGCTGGCGCTCGGGGCGTCGCCATGTTGCAGCGCCCTGGCCGGGGATCTGCCAGCGCGCACACCAGGCGGGCACCCCGAAACGCGGGACAGCCTGGTTGTCGCGTGGGCGGGCCTGGCGGGGCGGCTGAAGCCCGCCCGCACACAGGCTGAGCCTGTCCGCCTCCGAGGAAGCCGTTTTCCGGCCTGGCAGCCGAGACGGCTGCCCCACGGGTGTGACCACCGGCAACGGACGCTCGTTGGCGCTCGGTGCGTCTCCAGGTTGCCGCGCCTAGAAGACCAGCTTCCCTTCCAGCGCGATCATCCGCACCGAGTCGTCGCCGCCTAGCCCGAAGCCCAGAATCGAGGTCGGCGAGCCCACGGTCGAGGAGATTGTCCCGAAGCCAGTTAGCGTGCCGCCCACGCCGGGAACGCCCGCCGTGGTGCCACCCGGTTGTTGGAAGTTCGGATGGTTGAATAGGTTGTAGGCCGTCACCTCCGCCTGGAAGCGGACGTGTTCGGTCACCTGGAAGAACTTCGACAGCGACATGTCGGTCCAGGCGAAGCCGGGCCCGCGCAGCACGTTCCGGCCCAGGTCGCCGAACTGGCAGGCGGCCGCGTCCAGCGCCTCCGTCCTTGTCGCCGCGTCGTAACAGTCGCCGGTGGCGGTATCCATGACCGAGGCGAAGGCGCTGGGGTTCAGCCACTGGATCTGGTTGCTCTGCGTGATGCCGCTGATCGAGGTCGTTTCATACAGCGGCTCGCCGGAGACCAGATTCGGGAAGCTGGGGCCACTGGTGTTGTTCAACGTCCCACTCGGCAGACTGGAGTTCAAATTGAACGGCAGCCCGCTGCGCAGGAACACCGTCCCCGCCACCTGCCAGCCGTTCACGGCCCTGCCCATCCAGCCGCTGGCGTGCACGGGCAGGCGGTAAACGTAGCTGGCGTTGAAGGCGCTGCGCACGTCGTAGTCGCAGTTCCCGTACAACCCGTTCAGATCTCCGGGCAGCGGGCTGGTCAGGTTGTTGAAGCCGAAGAAGCCGAAGATGCCGCCGTTGGAGATCGTGTCGAGGCAATGGCTCCAGGTGTAGTTGCCGTCCAGCATCAGCCCGTGACCCATGTGCTGGATCGCGCTGATCTGCAGGCCGTTGTAGTTGGCGTAACCGTTGTAGGCGTACTGCGTCCAGGTGCTGAAACGCGGGTCCGGCGGAGCGTTGTAGTTCCAGGGCGCGAAGCAGCCGGCGCAAGCGGTCTGATAGCCATTGGGCGAATACGTGTAGGGAATGTGCACCGTGTGATCGCCGGTGTAGGCCACGGTCAGAGCCAAGGTTCGAGTCAGCTGCCGGTCCACGCTCAGCTTCCACTCATAGACCATGGGGGGGATGTTTTCGCTGTAGGGAAACGCGGTGGCCCCGACGGGCGAGATGCAGGCGTTGGGATTGGCGTTGGACGAGGCGCACGAGAGCCCGCCCGTGGTGAATAGCTTTTGAAACGTCGCGTTGGCGGTCTGCGCCGCCCCGATGGCGCTGCCCGGCACGTTGGGTGCAATGGCCTCACCGCCCACCTGCCCGAACAGCCCGGAGGTGTACAGCGCCGAATAGGGCGGGTTGCCGTCGTAGGTCGAGCCCACGGCGCCGGGATAGACGTCCTCAAACATGCCCCAGCCCGCCTTGAACAGCGTACGCGAACCCAGCTGATACGCCAGCGCCGCCCGAGGCTGCCACTGGATGAAAGGCACGGAGACGAACATCGAGTGCTGCCCCAGTTGGAACAGATTGCCCGGCGGCGAGTTGACGTTGTGCGTCATCGTGTTCCAATCCGCCGTGGGCGAGGAAAACAGATCGTGCTGGTTCACCGGGTTGGTGTTGTCGCTGGCGCGGATGCCAATGGTGAACGTCAGCCGCGGCGTCAGCTGCCACGTGTCCATGGCGTACAGGTCCAGGTTGGTGTAGGCCTCCGGCTCATTCGTGCTGGCCACGAAGCCCACGTAGCTGAAGCCGGTCACGCCATTGGTGAACTCCGGCAAGTCCTCCGTTGAGTACGGCACCACGCCGAAGGTTCCGATGCCGATTTGGCTGATGTCCACGCGCCGGAAATCAACGCCGAACTTAAAGTTGTGCGCCCCGCGCAGCCAGGACAGGTTGTCGTTCAGCTCCCAGACCGTGGTGTTATAACCGCCCGGAAAACCGCCGGAGGCGTTCAGCGGGTAAAACGGCCCTTCCAACTCCAGGCCCAGGTTTTGCTCCGCCGTTTGATAGGAGTTCAGCCCGAAGATGGCGTCGCCCCAGGTCAAGCCGGGGTTGAACTGGTTGATGACGTTGGGGCTGAACACGTGCGTCCAGCCCGCCGCGCTGGTGCGCTCCGGCTGGTTGGAGGTGGCGTCGAAGATGGGGTTGATGGGGTCGGTGTAGGTGGCCTGGAGGCCCCGCTCGTTGCTGAAATCGCCCCAGAACATATCGCTGGCGCTGCGGTCGTAGTCCATGCGGAACACCTGATAGGTGTCCTGCGTATGCGCCGCCGCGGCCACGGTTCCCTGATTGCCGCAGCCGTCGCCGTCCGGCACGGGGTTGCTCGCCCCCGGCGACGCCAGCGGGTTATAGGCCGGCTGCATCGTGCCGTTGGCGTTCAGCGGGCAGCCTTCCATCGCCAGCGGCGTGCCAATGTTGGTGTTCCCATAGAGCTTGTAGGCCGCCTGCATGAAGGGCGCTTCCCCCGGGTTCTTCGGCATCGCCTGGGCGCAAGCCGGGCCATTGGCGCCTTGCAGGCTGGGCGGGCAGAAGCTATTTCCCGTCACTGTCGGGTCATAGCCACCCAGCGGCAGTTGCGCCAGGCTGTAGGCTTGGTAGGCCGACGTGGGGACGGTGACGGAGTGCAGCACGGGCAAGGCGATGCGCAGCGCCTCATAGTCGTAAAAGAAGAACAACTTGTTGCGCTTGATCGGGCCGCCAATGCTGCCACCGAACTGATTGACGTTGGAAAACGGCCGGCCTTGCCCGCTGGCGTTGAGGAAATAGTCGTTGGCGTTCATGGCCCGGCCGTTCCAGGTCTCGAACAAGTTGCCGTGGAACCGGTTGGTGCCCGACTTGCTGATGTAGTTGACCTGCGCGCCCGCCTGCCGCCCGTGGTCCACGCCGAAGGAATTGGTGTTCACCGTCACCTGCTGGATGTTGTTCAGGCCCAGCTGCAGGTTGGTGGCGCCGCTACCGTTCAGGTTCAGATTCGGGTTGTTGTTGTCCAGCCCGTTCAGGGTCCAGTTGTTGGACACCGAGGGCAGGCCGTTGTACTCGACGTTGCCATAGCCGCCGGTGGAGTTCATGACCGCGCCGGGGGCGATCTGCGCTTCATAGGTCAGGTCGCCGCCGGAGTTCGGCAGGTTGGCGATCTGGGTTTGGCTGACCGCTGTGGCGGTGTTGGGATTTTGGGGCTGCAGCAGCGGGGCCGCACCGGTCACCTCGACCGTCTGCGCCTGGCTGCCCACCGCCAGGCTGAAATTCACCTCCGCCACTTGCGACACGGCCACCGGCACCGGCCCCTGGATCTCGGTCTTGAAGCCCGGCTTCACGGCCCGCAGCCGATAACTGCCGGGATTCACCTGGGCGATGGTGTATTCGCCCTGGGCGTTGGTCGTCACGTGGCGCACCGCTCCTGTGGCGACGTCGGTCGCGGTCACCTTGGCCGCGGGGATGACCGCCCCGCTGGGATCGCGCACCACGCCGCTGATGCCGCCGGTGGTCTGGGACTGTCCCCAGGCCCCGCCTGGCGCCAGCATCAATAGCAGCGCCAGGGTCCCAGCCGCGGCAGCTGCGCGCCAAAATGCATTGATTTTCGCGCCCGTTTTTGCATCCAACGACAGTCCAGCCACACGCCGACCCGTCATAGAAGTTCTCCTCTTCTTCATTCCCGACCGAACGACCGAACGCTGCGCCGTTCCGGCGCCAGCCCTGAACCGTTCCGCCCCATGGCGGATTGGCCGAAACTATAGCCCAGCGCACGCACCGAGTCAATCGCAATCACGCCATCGCGATGGCGCCACGGAATGGGCGGGGTTGTCGCTCGCGCAGGAGCGGTACGGCGCGATTCTTGCGCATTGCGGGTGGCGGTGGGGCAGCCGTCCCGGCTGCCGTCTCGGGGCGGCGATGGCCGCGGGCGGTGATAGCCCGTACGGGCGGGGGCCTAGCGAGGGCAGGCACCGTCTGCCCGACGGCCGACCGGCTAGGCCTCGACCCCGGGGCCGTGCCGCGCGACTGGCGAGGCTAGGGGTTGATCCTACTTACACCACGCCATTCGCCTTATATGAGGGGGACGGGGGCGCCCCTAATCTGGCCTGGACCGCAGCCTTCCGCCGTGCCCCGCCGCTCCGCCTCCCCGCCTCCCCCTACCGCCCATGGCCGCGTGCTGGTGCGGGTGCTGCGGCCCTACGCCGGCTGGATCACTGCCGCCGCGATACTGGGCGTCTGCGGAGCCGCCGCCGGCGCGGCCGAGCCGCTGTTCTACCGCTACCTGCTGGATTGGGTGATCCGCGCGACGCATGCCCGCCAGCCCATCTGGAGCGCACTCGGCTGGGCGGTCGGCGGCCTGATGTTGGTCGGCGCCGGGCAGCAAGTGCTGCAAGCGGGCGCGGCGCTGAGCGTGAACAGGGTCCGCTTCGATTCCAGTTTTGCGCTCTCGCGCCGCATGCTGGCGGCGGTGCTGGGCCAGCCGTTGGCCGCGCACCTGGGCGGGGCCGGCGGCGATGCCGAGGAAGCCGGCGCCGGGGCGGTGATGACGCGCATGGACCGGGGCGCGGGCGCGCTGGGGCAGCTGGTGGCCGACGGGTTGCAATCGGTGCTGCCCAACGTGGCGAATCTGGCCATGATCGCCGCGCTGCTGTTCGCGCTGGCGCCGCAGCTGGGCTGGCTGGCGCTGGTGCCGCTGCCGCCATTTCTGTGGGCGACGGTGCGGGCCACCCAGGCCGGCGTGGCGGCGGAGGACGAGGTGCAAGCGGGCTGGCGGCGCATTTACCGCCGCGTCTATGAGGTGCTCGGCGCGATCAAGACGGTGAAGTCCCTGGGGGGCGAAGGGGAGGAGGCGCGGCGATACGAAGCCGCCGCCGCCGGGCTGTTTGCCCGCCTGTGGCGGCTGGTCTGGGTGGATGCCGGGTACTCCGGGATGCGTGGTTTACTGGCCACCGCCGGCCGGACGGCAGTGTTGGTGGCGGGCGCGGCGCTGGTGATGGGGCACCGGCTGTCCGCCGGCAGTTGGATCGCCGCCGTGGCCTACGCCGGGATGATCTATGCGCCGCTGACCGGGCTGACGAGCGTGTATGCCGCGCTCAGCAAGAATTGGGTCACCGCCAGCGCAGCGCTGGAACTGCTGGCCACGGCGGACGAGAGCGGCGAGCCCGCAGCCGGCGGCCGGATCTCCGGCCGCAGGCAGGGCAGCCGGGACGGCTGCCCCGCGTCTGGCCGCGGGTCGGCGGCGCGGACGGCGCCGGCGATCGAGTTTGACCATGTGACGTTCGCTTATGGGCAGCAGCCGGCGGTGCTGCGCGACCTCAGCTTCACCCTCGCGGCGGGCGAGATCGTCGCCCTGGTGGGACCCAGCGGTGGCGGCAAAACCACGATCGCCGATTTGCTGCTGGGACTTTACCAGCCCACCTGCGGGATGATTCGCGCCGACGGCCGCGACCGGCGCGAGCTGCCGCGCGGCGAGTGGCGGCGGCAGGTGGCGGCAGTGCTACAGGATCCGGTGTTGTTGGACGGGACAATCACGGAAAATATCGCCTACGGCGGCGTTGAGGGCATCGCCGATGACCCGCGATGGGGTCCGGCCGCCGGGGCGGATCCCGCCGCCATCGTGGCGGCGGCGCGGGCAGCGCAAGCCGACGGCTTTATCCGCTCCCTGCGGCACGGCTACCAGACCCGTGTCGGCGAGCGGGGCGCCTGCCTGTCGGGCGGGCAGAAGCAGCGGATTGCGATTGCGCGGGCGCTGGCGCGGGACGCGCCGGTGGTTGTGCTGGATGAGGCGAGCGCGAGCTTGGACGGCGAAAGCGACGCGGGCCTGAACGTCGCCTTGGCGGGGAGGCTGCGGGGCCGCACCGTGCTGCTGATCAGCCATCGGCTCAGCAGCTTGAGCCTGGCGGACCGGGCCTTGGTGATTCAAGACGGCGGGATCGTGGAACAGGGCCGGCCGGCCGAGTTGCTGGCGGGCACTGGGCCGTTTGCCGCTCTTTTCAGCGTGCCGGGAGCATTCCGGGCCGACGGCAGCGGTCCGCCCCGGAGCGCCGCCGCCGAGCCGGCGCTGCTGCCCGAGCTGGAGGCGACGGTTTAGGGGCAGATAGGCGGTAAACTCCACGCGTCTCGCGTCTGGGCGACGACACGCCAGGCCCCGGCGTACCCCATCCTGGCCACCGAGCGGCGGCTCGGCGCCGTCGTGCGGGGCTCAACCGTGCGGGGCGGCGCGGGTGACGGCGCCGGAGAGGGCCAACACGGCGACGGAGGCGGCCAGCGGCAGCGCCAGGATCCAGCGGGGTCCGATCGCCGCCAGGCGGGAGGCCAGCCACGGCCCGGCCGTGCCGCCGAGCAGCGACAGGGTGATGACCGCACCGAAGGCGGTGCCGGTGTCGGCGGGAAAGCGGTCGCCGGCCAAGCCCAAGCCGCTGGGGTAAATCGCCGCGAAGCCGAACCCGACCACCAGGAAGGCGGCGAGCATCAGGCCATACCTGCCCGCCGCGATGGCCAAGCTGGCGCCGACGATGACCGCCAGGGCCGATGCCCGCAGCGTCCAGCGATTGCCCAGCCAGCGCAGCCAGCCCACCGCCAGCAGACGGCCGGCCCCGAGGGCGGCGCTGAGGGCGACCAGCACCAGCGCCGCGCGCCGGGCATCGGCGCCCAGCGCCGACTGGGCGATTTTGCCGGCCCAAACGAACATGGCATTTTCCTGGCCGGACTCAAAAAACAACAACGCGCCGAACAGCCAGACCAACGGCTGGTGGAGCACGCGCAGCAGGTCCCGGGGATGGCTGCCGGGGCGGGCGGCGGGGGGAAAGGGCAGCAGCAGCACGGGCAGCAGCACCAGTGCCGTCAGCGCCGCCAGGGCCCGCACCACGGTGCCCGCCGCGTGGGGCCCGCTGGCGGCCATCAGCAGCGGGGAAGCGATGGCGCCCAGGCTGAAAAAGAAGCCCAGCAGGTTCAGCGCCCGGCCGCGCGCCGCCTGGGCCTCGGCTTGGGGCGTCAGCGCCGCCAGGTCCGCCACCAGGGCATTGGTGGCGGTGTTCAGCAAGCCACCGCCCAGGCCATAAACGAAGGCCGCGGCCAGCAGGCCGTCGCCGCCGACCAAGTCGGGCATGAGCGCCAGCGCCGCGGCCACGAGCACCAGGCCCACGGCCAACACCGGGCGCGCGCCGGCGCGGTCCAGCCAGGGCCCGCAAACCACCGTGGCCGCCAAGATGCCGAGCAGGGGGAGCGAACCCAGATACCCGGCCTGGGCCGTGCTGACCGGCAGCGAGGGCAGCCAGGCGCCCATCAGCAGTAGCACCAGGCCGAAGATGAACATGCCGGCGTCGGCGGTGGCGAGCAAGGCCCAGCGCCGGGCGGCCAGGGCGGTCGCGGGCGGCCGGCGGCGGGTTGGGATGCCGGCGCTCATTGTCGGAGTGGCGCGGGCGGGAGGCGGCGCGGGTTACACCGCGGAGCCGCGGGCCCGCGCGGCGTGGTGCGCCCGCCGCTGGCGATATTCCGCAAAGACTTGGGCGTTGTTCTCCGGCCCGACTTCCTTGACGTTGGGGGAGACAAAGGGCCGCGGCGTGACGCCCCGGGCGCGCAACTGCGCCGCCACTTCGCTGACCAGGGCCATGGCGATGGTGATGACGGCCACGGTTGAACCGGCGCCGACCTTGCCGGCGACGCCCTCGACCGCGACCAGGGCGTCTTCCGCGGGCACGCAGTTGTCAATGGCCAAGTCGCAGGCATCGGCCAACTTCTGGCCGGAGCTGTGCGTGGCGGCCTGGCGCCGGGCGTTGTCCATCGAGGTCACGCAGACGGTTTTCAGTCCGCGGGCCTGGGCTTCGAGCGCCACGTCGATCGCCGCCGCGTTGATGCCGCCATGAGAAAAAAGCAGCATGACATCGCCCGGGGCCAGATCCTGCGTTTCCAAAAAGATCTTGGCATAGCCTTCCTTCCGCTCCAGCCACAGCAGTTCATGCACCCCTCCGGCATCGAGCACGCTGAACCACATGAGGCGGGAATCCATCATCGGGTGGAAGCCGGCATAGCTGCCGTAGCGGGGAAAAATGTCCATCACCGGCAGCACGGAGTGGCCGCTGCCGTAGACGTGCACCAGACCGCCGGCGGCAATAGCGTCGGCCATCCACTCGGCGGCGCGGCGCAGGTTAGGGGTTTGCGTTTGCCACAGGCGGTTCAAGACGCCGGTGATTTCCCGTTGATAGGTTTCGATCATAGAGAGCGTTTCCCCGGCGCCGTCCCGCCGGCCTCAGGTCCAGGCGTTTGCGCCAGCCGAGCCACGCCCAGCAGCGCCGCGTGGGGGCCCAGGCGGGAGCGCACCAGGCGCACCTGGCGGGCCGCCAGGGGCTGGGCCCAGCGGCGCAGCTCGCGGCGGGCGGGGGCGAAGAGCCAAGGGCCGGCGGTGGCGACGCCGCCGCTGAGGACGATGATTTCGGGGTTGAGGATGCTGACCAGGTTGGCCAGGGCGCGGCCCAGTTCCTCGCCCGCCTGGCGCAGTAGCCGGCGCGCGGCGAGGTCGCCAGCACGCGCTCGGCGGGCCAAGTCGGTCGCGGCGAGCGGCGCGCCGAACTGGGCAGTGGCGGCACGGGCCAAGCCGGGCCCGGCGGCGTGGAACTCCAGGCCACCGCAGCCGCGGTAGGCGGGGCGATACTCCGGGCGCAGCGCCATCCAGCCGATCGCGCCGGCCAGCTCGGCGTGGCCGCGCAGCAAGCGGCCGCCGCTCCAAATTCCCGCGCCGATGCCGGTGCCCACGGCGACCAGAATGGCATCGGTGGCGCCACGGGCTGCCCCGCGCCAGACCTCACCGGCGATGAAGGCGTTGCGGTCACTTTCCACCCGTACCGGGAGGAGCAGCCGCCGCTGCAGGCGCCGCCCCAGGGGCATGCGCCGCCAGCCGGGCAGATTCGGCGCCCAGACGTCGCCGTTGGCATAGGCGAGGCCGGGCACCGCCACGGCCGCCCGCTCGGCGCCGCCGCGCGCCTGCAGCGCCGCCAGCATTGCGGCCAGGCGGGCCACGACGGCCGCGGCGCCGACCGGGGTGGGGGCCGTGGCGTAGCCGCTCAACCGTCCGCTGGGGCTGACGCGAGCCACCGCGATCTTGGTGCCGCCCAGGTCCGCCGCGAGGACGCCGCCACGCGCCGCCTTCACCGCAGGTCCACCGTCAGGCGGCAGCGATCGCCGCGCAGCAGGCCGCTAGAAAACTCGATCGCCCGGCCATCGCCGCCCAGCGTGAGCCGCTCCAGCTTCATCCCCGCCGCGCGCGGCCGCACGCCCAGCAGCTTGGCCTCCTGCTGGTGCAGCAGCACCGGCTCATAGCTCTCGCGGCAACTGACCGGGGGGCGATGGTAATCGGTGGCGAAGATTTCATAGAGCGAGCGGCTGGCATGGTCCTTTTCCATCAGGCCGGGAAACAGGGACACCGGCACGTAGGAGGTCTGCCAAAAGAAGGGCTCGCCGTTGACCAAGCGCAGGCGCTCGATGGCGACCACCCGCTCCCGCCGCTTGATGCCCAGCCGCGCCGCCACCTCCGGCCCGGGCGCGGCGAGGGCGATGCGGCGGTTGCGCCAACTAGGCTCCAGCCCCTGGCTGGCGACGTGGGTGGTGAAGCGATAAAAATGATCGAGGTCCTGGGAGATGCGCGGTTGGGCGATATGCGTGCCGCGGCCGCGGTGGCGGGTGAGGCGGCCGTCGGCCTCTAGTTCATCCAGGGCGCGCTTGGCGGTGATGGCGCTGACAGCGAAACGCTGGCAGAGGATTTTCTCCGTGGTGAAGAAATCCCCGGGTCGCAGCCGGCCGGTGTGCAGGCCGGTCTGAATCTCGGTGGCGAGAAGGGCCTGGATCTTGGCGTAGAGAGGCCCGCCGGCGCCGTCCCGTTTCCGCCTCACGCCCCCCTCCACCATCCCACCCGCCGTCGCCGCCGCCATCATTCCGCTCCCGTCGCGCTTCCCGCCATCCTACACCAACTTTGATATATGAATCCGCGCGGGCGGCGGTTAGCATAGGGT
>JBOGKW010000115.1:0-11402 GCA_050746205.1 Terriglobales bacterium
TTCTTCCCGTCCCGCTTCGCCAGCACCTTCGTGATCGCCGCCGTCAGCGTCGTCTTCCCATGATCAATGTGCCCGATCGTCCCCACGTTTACGTGCGGCTTGCTGCGGTCAAATTTCTCTTTCGCCAAGTGCGTTTCCTCGCGCTAAATGTTTGTCTCCGGCCGCCCGCCAGTGGAGCGGGAGACGGGATTCGAACCCGCGACGTTCAGCTTGGAAGGCTGACACTCTACCACTGAGTTACTCCCGCCCGGCTGCATCCCTGCCGCGGACCCAAGCCTGGAGCCGATGACCGGAATTGAACCGGTGACCTCGTCCTTACCAAGGACGCGCTCTACCGACTGAGCTACATCGGCCAACCTACAATCGGTTTTCGGCGGAGGCATCTGGGGAGCCGCTGGCCGGCGCCACCGGGGCGTCGGCGGAGCGATTCCAGGGCGCGGGCACGCCTTCCGCTTCGGCGCGGAACAGCGTTAATGCCAGCAAAGCCAGAAGCACCGTAACCGAAAACCACAACAAGCGGCGATCCGTGATCGTCGCAAACGTCAAAATCAACAACAGCCCATAGGCCGCCACCGCAAGCCAGCGGCGAAGTTCCCGCCGCCGCGCAGCGCCGACATCCGAGCCCGGGCCGTCTCCGGAGGGAAGCCGTGCATCGCGAGCTTCTCTCTCCGCATTGCGCCCTAGCGCCATTCCCGCAACACCTCGTCGAACCCAACCGAGCCAAAACCTAGTGGTGGACAGGGGAGGATTCGAACCTCCGTAGCCCCAAGGGGCGACAGATTTACAGTCTGTTGGTATTAACCACTCACCCACCTGTCCGCTGCCCAACCCGGCTCCGCCGGCGAATGGAGCTGGCGAAGGGACTCGAACCCCCGACCGGCTGATTACAAATCAGCTGCTCTACCACCTGAGCTACGCCAGCCCAAGCACGCCGCGCGCCGGAAGACAAAGCCATTGACGCACTACGGCCCTCCAGCCGCAGCGCGCAAATTTTAGATTTTACGCGCACGGATCGCCGATTGCAAGCAAACCGCCACCGAAGCTCCTTTGATTATACGGCAAGCCCGCCGCGTGCCGTGCCGCCCGGAACAGCGACACTCTGGAGCCGCGGTTTCTGGTCTGGGGAAGCCGCGTTGTCCTGCCGGAACCGCGGTTGGACGCCGTTGTATCATGCGGCATGGCTTCCGCAACACCGACCTCCGTGGCCGGCGGTGGCGCCGGAATCGCCTCCCGCGCGGGGCGGGCCCTATTGGTGATGGTGCTGCTGGAGTTGGGACTGTTGCTGCTGGTGCTGCCCTGGACCGGCGCCTGGCAGCACAACTATTTCCTGCAGCAATGGCCTTGGTTGCGGGATTGGGCGCTCAGCCCATACGTGCGCGGGGCGGTCAGTGGTTGGGGTTTGGTCAATCTTTGGCTGGGCACCGGGGAGATCGTCCGGTTGCCGCGGTAGTCGGGACCATCGGCAACGGTGGAATTGCCTTGGTCGCGTAGCCAAGCTCGCGCAGCCATGGTCCCGTAGCCATGGTCTGGTAGCCATGGTTCGCTGCTACATTACCGACCGGACCGCGCTGCCCGCGCCGAATGCCGGCAGCGTTGCCGCTCTGCTGGCCCAAATTGCTGCCGTCGGCCATGCCGGGATTGAGCTAATCCAACTGAGGGAAAAGGACTTGGATGGCCGGGCGCTGTATCAGCTAGCGGTGGCCGCGCGGGAGCGGCTAGCCAGCAGTCCGGGCCAACTGCTAATCAATGACCGGTTGGATATCGCGTTGGCGGCAGGCGCCGCCGGGGTGCATCTGCCGGCCGCCGGCCTGCCCGTGGCGGAGGTCCGGCGCCACGCGCCGGCGGGCTTCATCATTACCCAAAGCTGCCACTCACCGGCCGAGGTGGCGGCGGCGGCGCGAGCGGGGGCGGATTGGTGCGTGCTGGCGCCAATCTTTTCCACGCCTTCCAAGCCGGGCGTAGCGCCGCTGGGGGTCGAGGCAATCCGCGCCGCCGCCGGCCAAGGTCGGGTATTGGCCCTAGGAGGCATCAGCGCGGAAACGATTTCGCGCTGCCTGGAGGCCGGCGCGGCCGGCATAGCCGGCATCCGATATTTCCAATCTACTCATCCTGCCAAACCCTGAGCCCGCCGGGCGGAAAGGGCCACTTATGACGCCGGAGGAAGCCGAGGGCGCAATGCAGTTCGTTACCGACCAGCAGGGCAACTTCGCGACCGCGCTGCTGAAGATGGAAAATCATCTCGAGCAGCTCACCGCCGGCGGGCGGCGGCTCGAGGCCCAACTGGCGCAGTTGGGTGCGCAGTTGGACCACCTGGCCGAGGCCAGTCAGCGCGCTGAGGCCGAACGCGGCGCCGCCCAAACGGAACGCAGCCACATGCGGCAGGAGTTGGCGGCACTACGCACCACCATCGAAGCCCTGCGCCGCGCCGCCTAGCCCGGCCCGCCCGCCGGAAGTGAGGCTCCCGCCTTGCGTGCCGGCACCCTTCCGGGCGGCGGTGTCAGGCGTCGCGCCGAGCCCGGCCACGCGGAGCGCGGTCGGGCACACAAGCCGGAGGCATAGCCCACCCGGGCGCGTCTAGCCTAGAAGGAGTAGACCAGGGAGAACTCCATGACGCGGGGATCGTTCAAGGTGCTGGTGTAGTCGCCGAAGTTGCTCGAGCCCCATTCCAATTGCGCGGTGTTGGGATCGAAGTTCGGAGTGTTGGTCAGGTTGTAGATGTTGGCCTGGCCTTGGATGTGCTGGCTTGCGGTGCCCGGGACCCGCCATTGCTTGGCAAGGCTGACATCCACGCCGAACCAGCCGCCGCCACGGATGTTGTTCTTGGTGCCGCTCTGGCCGGGGTAGGCGTAACCGAACGAGTTAAGCGCCTCGGCGGCGTTGGCGAAGATGTTGAGTTGGCCGTTGTAATTGCTGGGGCCGAAATTCAGCGGCCCGCTCTGGTTGCCCAGGCCCATTTCATCCCAATTCGTCGGCCACACGTAGCCCATGTACACGCTGGCCGGGAGGCCGGAGGTCCAGCGCGTAGTGCCGGAGAACTTCCAGCCGCCGATGGCCGCATTCAGCCAGCCGCCGGCATTGCGCCCGAAGAACTGGCCTCGCCCGACTGGCAGCTTCCAGACCCAATAGCCGCTGAGCTGATTCCGCAGGTCAAAGTCCGAGGGGCCATACATCTGGTTGATGTCCCAGGCGTTGGTGATCATCGTCGAGTCGCTGCCACCGCCGAACTCGGGCATGGACTCAATGCCCAGCGCCTTGGAGTAGGTGTAGTTGAAGCCGAACAGCAGGCCGTTGGTGAACTGCTTGTGCAGGCCCAACTGGAAGGCGTTGTAGTTGGCGTAGCCGATTGAGCGCCAGACGTAGAGGGAAGAGAACTGGCTATTGTAGAAGCTGTTCAGGCCGCCGATCGGCGCGGTGGGATAGCCGCCGACGTCCATGTTATAGAGAGCGCTGGTCTCGTTGTAAAGGTTCTCGGCGAAGTTGGCGTAGGTGGCTTGCAGCAGGCTGGTGGTCGTAGCTGCACCGCCGGCCATCGGCGTGCCGGCATTGGCCAGGGGATAGCACTGCGTCAGACCCGTGCCCGCGGCGCCGCAGGTATTGGCCGTTTTGAACAGATCCGTCCAGTATTGCGCCGTGGGGCCGATGACGGAGGCGCTGATGGCGCTGTCGGGGATGTTTTGCCGCGCGAGCTTCGACAGGCGGTCGGCGGCCTGGAAATAGCTGATGCCGGACTTGGGATCCACCAAATTGGTGGGCATGGCGATGTCGTCTTCCACCAGGGTGCGGCGGGAGAAGTGGCCGACGTAGCCGAGGTCCAGCGTTACACCGCCGGGCAGCTGGCGCTCAATGGAGAAATTCGCCGCTATCGAGTACGGGGTTTGCAGCGACTGATCAATGCCGCGGGCGATGGCCTCATAGCCAACCGGATACACAATCGGGTAGGTCGAGGAGGGCGCGCTGGGAACCAGGGACTGGCCATTAGTACCCGTGGTGGGAATGACGTTCATGCTGGTAATCCGGGGAACGTCGGCGATGGAGATACCGGTCGGGTTCTCCACCAGGCTGGACAGACCGAACGAGCCGCTTTGGCTATAGCTCAGCGCCAGCGCCGGCCCAAAGTAATCGTAGTAGAGGCCGACGCCACCGCGAATGGAGCTTTGGCCATCGCCGAACAATGAGTGCAGCAAGCCGCCATGGGGATGCGGCGACCAGGCCACGCCGAAACGCGGCGCGAAGTCGTTCTGCATGTTGTACAGGCCGGAGCGGCCCCAGGCCGAGCCGGCGGGCTGGAAGGCGATGAGCTGATCCTGGCTGGACGGAATGCCCTGCATCATGTCCGCGGCGCGGGTATCGAACCAATCGCCCATATTGACGTTGGGCAGCACCTCCTGGCCGTCGGTCTCCGTGATCGGGGTCATGATCTGGTAGTTGAGGCCATAGGAGACGGAAACGTCCGGCGTCATCTGCCAGGTGTCCTGGGCAAACAGGTTGTAATCGCGGGTTTCCCAGTTCTGGGTGATGGGCGTGCCTTGGGCCAGCGGCGTGGCCTGGGTGAGGCTGCTGATGGTGTAGTTGTACTGGGTGTCAATTTCGCTCGCCATGCCCATCATGCCCGCCAGGGGGAAGTCATAGGCGTTATCCCCGCCCCCGGCCACCGCGGGATAGCCCGCGGTCTCCGGATCCAGGGCGTTACCCTTACCGGCAAAGCCGGCGCCGTCCACCCAATCGGAGTTGGTGAGGGCGTCGCTGTAGGAGGTGTAGTCGTTGGCGTCGTAGCGATTGACGAAGAGGAAATTGGCGCCGAAGGCGAAGTTGTGGGCGCCGTCCTGCCAGCTGGCGGTGTCCATCAAGTTCTGCACCGGCGCCACCACGCGGCCGGAGCGATTGATGTCTTGGCTCAAGTTGCGGATCTCCACCCAGGGCTGCGTCGAGTCGCCGATAGTGCCGACGCTTTGCCGCGTTAGCCCGTAGCGCAGGCTGTTGACGAAGTCGGGACCGCCGACGGTGGTGTAACCGAGGACGAAGCCTTTGCTGAGATCGGTTTGCGTGGTCTGCGGCCCATCGCCGGGCAAAAACGGCGCACCTAAAACATTGTCATCCACGGCAGTACCGCGGAAGAACAGGGTTTGGTTGGGACTGATGTCGTAATCGAAGCGGCCGATATACCACCCGTCGTTGTTCTGGGTCGGGGCGGAGAAGGTATAGCCGCCGAAGTTGGGCTCGTCAATCGCGTTATTGGAGTTTGGCAGCGGATAGGTGTCGAAGTATTTGAGCGCCACCTGGCTGGGGCCGATGTGCAGCGGGTCCATCTGCGTCAGCTGCGCCGGGCTCAAGCCGTAATAGCCCTTGGCGACGCTGTAGGGCTTGCCGTCCTCGCCGTTGACGGTCATGGCGGGGCATTGGCTGGCGGTGGCGCATTGGTACTGAATGATGCCTTGGCGCAGCGTGGCGCTAGGGACGGTCTGCTCTTCGCTGATGGCTTGGGATTCGCGCTGGCCCTCATAGTTGAAGAAGAAGAAGAGCTTGTTGTGCTTGATGGGTCCGCCGATGGTGCCGCCATAGACGTTGCGAACCAGGTGATTGGGCTGGTTGCAGTTGACGGTGGAACTGGCCGGGCAGTTCTCCAGTTCGGCGGTTTTCAGGAAAAACTCATTGGCCTCGCCGATATCGCTGCGGTTGAACTCATAGAGCGAGCCATGGTACTGGTTGGTGCCGCCCTTGGTGACCAGCGCGACCTGGGCGCCGGCGGTGCGGCCCTGGTTGGCGCCGTAGTTGGAAGTGGTCACCCGGAACTCCTGCACCGAAAACGGAGTGGAGGGCAGCACGCCGGTGAAACCGGCGCCGCCGAAGACGTCATTGTTGTTGGTTCCGTCCAGGGTGATGTTGTTCTGGTTGGTGCGTTCGCCGTCCACCGAGCCGCCACGGTAGCCGCCGTCCAGTTCCTTGGTGCCGGTAAAGACGACGCCCGGCTGCAGGCTGAGCAACAGATTCAGGTTCTCGGCCTGCAAGGGCAGGCTCTCGATGGCCACGTGGCCCATGGTCTGGCCGACGCTATTGTCGGTCGTGTTGAGCAGGGGCGCGGCGCTCCGCACTTGCACCGTCGAGGTCACCTGTCCGATCCGCAAGGCCACGTTCACGTTGGCGGGCAAATTCACCCGCAACTGCAGGCCGGGGCGCTCATAGGTCGAGAAGCCATGAGCGGCGACCGTGAGCGTGTAGGCGCCGGGCAGCACGGCCGCAAAACTATAGCGGCCATCGGCGGCGGTAACGGTGCGGCGCGCCGTGCCCGTGGCAGTGTTGGCGATGGTGACCAACGCGCCCGGCACCGCCGCCCCGGAGGGATCGGTGACCGCTCCGCGCAGTGAACTGGTGGACTGAGCCCACGCAGCGCCACAAACGGCCAGAACCGCCACCAGCGTGAGCAGCCCGCGGGCCATGCGTCCCATCCGCGTCTTTTCCCTCTGCATTTTTTAACTCCCCTCCACAGTGATGACCGGACGGCCGGCTCGTGACCGAGCCAAGCCCGCACAATGATATATGACTGGTCACGACAGAAACTGTGAGTTCTCGTACGCTGGTCCCGTTCGCGACGGATGCGGGCTGCGGCAGGGCCGTGGCGGCCTGGCCGCCTGCTTTGCCGGAGCCACTGGCGCTCCGCGCAGCCGCACGTGCCGCGGTCAGCGCGCCCGCTGACTGAAGTGGAGGCTCAAACCGTAGAGGCCGAACTGACCGCGACTGACGGTGATGCCGAGCTCCGGGGTCAAACTCCAATCCACGCGAATGATGTCCTCGGAGCTGTTGGTCAGGTTTTGGGTATAGGTGATCTTCAGGTTGCGGCGCACTTGCTGCTGAATCGTGACGGTGGTCTGGGCGGTGGGGCCGAAGCCCTGGGCGTTGGGATTGAACTGGATCTGGGTGACGCCGAAGATGCGCTGGAGGCGGCTGCTGACCAGACTCTCAAAGGCACGCCCCAGCAACTGCTCGCTCTGGCCGGCGAAGCCGGTGGTGGACTGCTGGCTGGCGATGTTCTGCGCCTCCTGGGTCTGCCCGGTGGCCAGCAGGGCGACGATATCGGAAGAGGTGAGGGGCGGATCGCTGCGGTAGGTGATGTCCAGGCGATCGGCGGGACCGGTGATATTCAGGGTGATGTCGTACTGCTGCACGGTGGTGGTCAGGCTCACGTCCAGCAGGGGTTGAATGCGGAGGGGATCGGCGAAGGTGACCTGCGCCTTGCTGAGGGTGTAGTCCTGGCCGGCGAAAAGGATCTCGCCCTGCGAGGCGGTAATGCGGCCCAGCAGGACGGGGTTGGCCAGCGTGCCGCGCACTTGGAGGTCGGCTTGGAAGCTGACGCGGGCCGCGGAGATGGCGATGCCGACGCTGGGTCCAGTGACCACATGCACCTGTAAATGCACCCGGTCCAGCCAGGAGTTGGCCGCCGGCGGGGTGACCGCCGCCCGCTGATTGGCCAAGAAAAGGGCGAAGTCGAAGTTGGGCGCCAGGGCAACGCGGGTGAGTTCGACATCGCCGGAGAGCAGCATCTGCCTTTGGTTGCCGGCGAGGCGTAGATCCAAATTGCCGGTGCCGCTCAGGCCTTGGTAGCGGACGCGCATGCCCTCGCCGTGAGCCGTGAGCGCCAGGGTAAAGCCGGATGCGGTACGGGCGGCGATGCCGGTGAGGGCGATGCGGCCCCCGCCGGTTTGCGCCGTCAAGTGCTCAATGGCCACCTGCTGCCCGGTGAAGCGCACCAGGCCATTGACGTTGTCGAAGGCCACGGGCAACTGCTCTTGCGCCAGGCTGGCATGGTGGACCGCCAAGGTGCCGTTCACGGCCGGGTGGCGCAGCGTGCCACCCAGGGTGGCCGTCAGCGCGATCTGGCCGGAGGAATGGACAGTGGAGTCCAGCGCGTGCAGCAGCGCCAAGTTGACGCCGCCGAGCGCTTGACCCCGGAGCCGGCCGCCGGCGTGCAAATCCAAGGTGGCCGCCATGGAAAAGTCCGTGTCGGCGCCGATCAGGTGGGCCTGGGCCAGGGCGAGGACATCATTGGCGAGCGTGATCCGGATGGGTCCTTGGTTGTGCAGGGTCACGCCCCCCAGCCCCAGTTGCACCGGATCCAGGCTGGCCTGGGCGGCCAGGGCCTGGGGGCGGGCCAGCGGCCCCTGCACCGAGGCCTGCCCGCTGACGCGGTTGTGGCCGCTGACTTGCACGCCGGTGAAGCGGCGCAGCAGCGAGTCCACATCAAACGCTTGGAAGTCGGCGGCGGCGGCAAGCGGATAGGGCGCGGCTTCGCCCACCTCCGCCCGCAGGTGCACGGTGCCGCCGGGCAGGCCCGCCATGGCCTGCAGGTGGGCGCTGCGCCCATCGGCGCTCACGGTGGCCCGCAGCGAACCAATCGCTTCGCCGGCGCCGCGCAGATCGGTCGCCTGCACCTGCAAGGAGCCACGCGGGCGGCTGAGCGGGCCAGACGCCTGCAGGTGGAACGACACCTGGCCGGCCAGCGGCAGCCGGGGCGATTGCAGTACGGGGATGCCGGCCAGTTGGATGCCAGCGCCGTCCAATTGGGCGGCGAAGGTCCGCCGGGCCCAATCATAGCCGGCCGAGCCGTGGATGTCGGCGGCGCCAAGTCGCACCTGGACCGAGCCCGCAGCCACCTGTTGCCGGCTGAGCGTCAGGCGAGCGGAGGCGGCCAACGGCGCACGATCGAGGCGAGCGCCGCGCAGCGAGACGGGTCCGGCGGCGTGGGGCTGTCCCACAGTTCCGGTGATTGCCATCCGGAGTTGGAGCCGGCCTTGCCGGGGCACGGCGGCTGGCAGTCTCAGGCGACTCCACCGATGGAGCTGGGCCTCCAGGGCGCTCAGCTGCAGATGCCGCGCCGTCAGCGCTAGGTCCAACGCGCTGGTGGTGGAGGGAAAAAAATGCTGCAGCCCGAGCGTGCCCTGCAAGGCAACGCTTTGCCCGGCCAGGCTCCAGCCGGCGTGCCGCACGGTGAGTTGCTGGGCCGTGACAGCGGCGGCGAAGTTGAGCTGATGCGCGGCGAGGGGCCCCAAGCGGAAGCCGGCCAAGGCTATTTGCACCGCCACGCGGGGCTGCGCCAGCGATCCGCGGACCTCGGCTTGCAGGCGCAACTCGCCGGCGAGGGGCCAACGGGTGGGCGGAGGCATCGCGATTGCGGGAAGCGACGCTCCGAGGTCGGCTAGGTAGGGCTGGACGGTGGCGCGCCAGGCGGACAGGCGGGGGACGGTCAAACCCATGGCCAATCGATTGGCCGCAGGACTGAGATGGCCGGCGGCACGCAAGCGGAGATCGGGGCCGGTGATATCGAGATGCTGAATCTGGGCCGACCATTGGCCGCCGCTCGCGTTGGCGGTGATCAGCGCCGAGACGGGCAACGGGGCCCGTGCGCCGGGCCGGGGCGCGGATAGGGGCGCCGGCGTGATGCGCAATTGTGCAGTAAGCCGTGGATGGACCAGGCCGCGCCCACCGGGTTCCATGGTGGCGACGAATCGCAGACGGGCCGATAGCACGCCCGCCAGCGGCGGCAGCACGGACGGCAGGCGCGGTCCACCCAGGGCGGCGGCCGTGCCCAGCAGCCGCTCCAGGTGGAAGCCCTGCACACGACCGTTGACCTGCAGTCGGCGCCAGCCGGCGTAGCGCACGCTCAACTGGCCATGCCCGCCGCCGCCAGTGATGCGCAGGGCGGGCAGCGCAAAGCCGGCATTGCTAGCCTGAAATGGACCGCCGGCGCCGATGCCGGCGAGCGCCTCCCAGGGCCGCCCCAGCACGAGCCGGCGGACTTGCATTTGCCCGTGAGTGCTCCACGCGGAGACCGTCCAGTGGAACTCCCCGGCGGCTTGCGCCTCGCCCGCTACGACCGGCTCCGCCGCCCAGTGAGCCAGGCGGGCCAGGTTGATGCGCAATTCGTAGTGCGCCCGCACCCGCGGCTGGTTCAGATTCTGCACCATTCCGTGCGCCGTCAACCGCATGCCGGCGCCCCGCCAACGCAGTCGGTCAATGCGCACGTCGTTGGGCCATAGCGTGAAGCTCACCTCGGCGCTTTGCGGCAGCGGGGGCCGCCCGTCATAGCCGATCGCGCCCTGGCGAAACGCGAAGCTGCCCTGGTAATGACCCTCGGTGTAGGTCAGCGCCGTGCGGACGCCGCTGAGGCGGGCATTCAGCGGAATCTGACGGTTCCGATAGAGCAGCACCCCCTGGCGCACCGTCAGCTGGCGAATGCCGAAGTCGAACAGCGGCTCGGCGAGGGGTTGGGTGGAGGACGGCGGCTGCGGCGGCTGCGGGAGATCCGTGGAGCCGTCGGGCAGGTAGTAGACATCCAGGACGGGATGCGCCACTCGCGCGCGCAGAATCTGAATCGCCGGAGGAAAGAGGTGGACGACCCGAACCTGGGCGTGCACCGTGGCTATGGTCGCCAGCGGCGGCCGCTGGGCGCCCTCTCGGCCGCGCACCACCACGCCTCGCGCGTCCACGCCCAGGGGCCGGAACGTGATCTGGAAATGGGCAAACGTCACCCGTGCGCCCGTGGCTTGGCGCACCTGGCTGGAGACAAACGCCTCAATGCGGCGATTGAAATCGTGCGTGTGCAGATAGCCGAACCCCGCCCCGGCGACCGCCACCAGTGCGGCGACGACAATGGCAACGATTTTGGCCCACCGTGGCATGGAGATTTAGGGCTCGGCAATCATTCGGATGCGGGCGCCGGCGCGCAGCCGGTGCAGCCATTGCTGTTCCAGGCGCATGAGCTGCCGCTGGAGCAGAATTGCTCGGATGCGGCCGGACACCTGCACCAGCGGCGCGGGGGGAAGGTGGGCGCGCCGCGCCAGTGGCAGATATGTCCGGCGGTAGTAGGCCGCCACCGCCGCCGGCGTCACCTCCGCCTGGGGGCGGCAACGGGCGTCGGCAAAGAGCAGCAAGCGCATTTGCCGGGCCAGAATGGCCTGGACCGTTGCGGCCGAGAGACGATAACGCCGCGCCACCGTGGGCCATGCCTTGGCCCCGCCAGCCAGCGCCTCGAGGCGGTGCATTTGGCCGGCAACGGCCGCGGGCGGCGGCGTGGTGGTGACGCCGCCTCGCCGGCGCGCCTGCGCCAGCAGCATCTCGGTAATCAGGTGGCGCAGCGCCCGGCGGCGCTGGCCGGCGGAGAGGGGGCGGGGCGTTACCCGGGGGCCGCCTGGCCGGTGCAGCGCGGTGACCAGGCGGCTGTACCAGGCGGCATCGCGCACCTGGCTGTCGGTGATGGCCTGACCGTTGACCGCGGCGCGCACCGCGTCAATGATTTGGCCGGAGGCAGCAGCGGCCCTGGGGCCCGAGGACTGAGGACTCGGCGGCGGAAGGGCGTGAGAGCTGCGGCTCAGCGGCCCTATTCGGGATGCGATCGCTGGTACCGCCCCAAA
>JBOGKW010000116.1:0-11379 GCA_050746205.1 Terriglobales bacterium
ACCGTCACCGACGACCAACGGCCCGCGGCCGCCGCGCTGCCGGGTTTCCAGGCCATCCAGCCCATGGTCTTCGCCGGCCTGTACCCGGTCGAGAGCGACCACCACGCGGAGCTGCGCGATGCGCTGGAGAAGCTGCGCCTGAACGACGCATCGTTTTTTTTCGAGCCCGAGAGTTCCGCCGCCCTGGGCTTTGGCTTCCGTTGCGGTTTCCTGGGCCTGCTGCACATGGAGATCGTGCAGGAACGGCTGGAGCGGGAGTTCCGTTTGGATTTGCTGGTCACCGCTCCCAGCGTCCGCTATCGCGTCACTACCCGCGCCGGCGCCACCCTGGAGGTGGACAACCCCGCCAAGCTGCCCCCGGCCGGCGACATCGCCGCCATCGCCGAGCCCATCATTACTGCGACGATCATTACCCAGGAGGAGGCGCTCGGAGGCATTCTGGCGTTGTGCGAGCAGAAGCGAGGAACGCAGAAAGGCTTCGAATATCTGGGCCCGGGACGGGTGATGCTCACCTATGAGCTGCCCCTGAACGAAGTCGTCCTCGATTTTTACGATCGCCTCAAAACCGCCTCCCGCGGTTACGCGTCGCTTGATTACCATCTCAGCGGCTATCGCGACTCGAACTTGGCCAAGCTGGACATCCTGGTCGCCGGGGAATTGGTGGACGCATTGTCGCTCATCGTCCACGCCGACTTCGCCTATGGGCGCGGCCGCGCCCTGGCCGCCAAGATGAAGGAGCTGATCCCACGCCAGATGTTTGAGGTGCCCATTCAGGCCAGCATCGGGGGCAAGGTCGTCGCGCGGGAGACGGTCAGAGCCATGCGCAAAAACGTCCTGGCCAAATGCTATGGCGGCGACATTACCCGTAAGCGCAAATTGCTCGAGAAGCAAAAGGAAGGCAAAAAGCGGATGAAGAAACTGGGCCGGGTGGAGATTCCGCAGGAGGCCTTCCTGGCCGTGCTCAAAGTCGAGCAATAAGCTGCTGGCGGCCCCCGGCGCGTCCCCGCGGGCCACGTCGGCGCGCAATCCCGGCGCTGCGGGGCCGCAACCTCGCACGCTGCCGCCGAGCGATTTTCCTCGCGACCAATGCCCACCCGCGCAGGTATGCTGGGCTCTTATGTCTTGCTCGCCACAGCGGAGAAACCTCGCCCGAGGCGGGGAATGTGTTTCGCCAGCAGCCCCCGCGCCGTGCCGGCGGCGGCCCGCGGCGCCGTCCAGTCTTGGCCGGCTGCGCCGCTCGCCTGCCGCGCTCTGCGCCACGCTGGCCCTGGGTGGTGGGCTGGCACTGGGCGCCGCTATCCCGGCCGCGGCGCCTCAGTTCCACTTCCCACCCGGCGCCGAAACCATCTCGATTCCACTGGTCCGCGGCGTGAACCAGCAGTTGCTGGGCCACATCGCCCCGATCGTCGAGGAGGCGATCGCCGCTGGCGTCTTTCCCGGCGCCGTGATCCTGGCGGTTCATCGCGGCCACGTCATCTACCGCGGCGCGTTTGGCAGCCGCATGCTGCGGCCGGAGCGCCCCATGCGCTTCGACACCATCTTTGACATGGCCTCGGTCACGAAGGTGGTAGCCACCACGCCTTCCGTGATGCAGCTCTATCAGGAAGGCCGGTTCCGCCTCGACGCCCGGGTCACGCGTTACTGGCCGCCATTCGGCAACGACGGCAAGGAAAAGGTCACCATCCGCGAATTGCTAACCCACTTCTCCGGCCTGCCGCCGGATATTCCCACGCCACGTCTGCTCGAAATTCTGCATCTGCCCCCGACCCATTTTCCCGGTTGGCCGCCGGAGGAAAACGTGGATGTGCCCTGGCATGGGCTGCAGCCGGCGCTGCGGCTGGTCTCCCAGGCGCATCTCATCAGCCCGCCGGGCAAGCGGTTCATCTATAGCGACATCAACTTCATTGTGCTGGGCTATCTGGTGCAAAAGCTGAGCGGCCAGCCGCTCAACGTCTACGCCGAACAGCACGTCTTCGCCCCGCTGGGCATGACCAGCACCCGCTTTCTGCCCCCCAAGTCCTGGCGCTACCGCATTGCCCCCACCCAGTTCCTGGATGGCCACCTGCGCTGGGGCCAGGTGCAGGATCCTACGGCGACCGCCATGGGCGGGGTCAGCGGCTTGGCCGGGTTATTCTCCGATGCCCGGGATCTGGGCCGCTACGCCCAGTGCCTGTTGAACGGCGGCGTGTTGCCGGTGCGGCAGCCTGACGGCAGCACCAAGAGAGTGCGCATCCTGGGACCGCTGACGGTGCTGAAGATGACCACCCCGCAAACACCGCTGGGCAACCCCGATATCCGTAGCTTGGGTTGGGACCTGGATTCTTCGTTCTCCCGTAATCGCGGCACCCTGTTCCCGATGGGGTCGTTTGGCCACACCGGGTGGACGGGCACGGATATTTGGATTGACCCCGCGACCCAGTCCTATGTCATCGTCCTGGCCAGCCGCTTCGACGGCCCCACGGTTCTACCCGGTGGCCCAGTGATGAACGTCCGCATGAAGGTAGCCAATATTGTCGCCGCCAGCCTCGATGACGTGAATATTTGGCATAACGTCCCGGAGATGTCCAATACCGGTCGTGGCGAGCGCTTCCGCGCCTTTCCGCACTATCCGCGCAACCAGCAGTAGGGCGGGGTCGCAGCTAGGCCTCAGCGGCGGGGGCGGCGCGGTTTTTCGCGAGACAGCGCGAGTATGGCCATACCCGCCAGCGAGAGGGTCAAGCCCGTGCCGGCCGACACGAGAAAATGCGGCCGCGCGGTGCGCGCCGCAACCGCGGGTAGATAGGGAAACAGCCACAGGGCCGAACCGGCACTGAAGGCGATTAAGCCCACCCAGGTCGGAGCACGATGGCGGGCGGCGCCGGACATGACATTTGGGGGGTGGTGGACGTGAGGGGGATCGAACCCCTGACCTCCGCGTTGCGAACGCGGCGCTCTCCCAGCTGAGCTACACGCCCCAAGGGTGCTGGAAACGGCTTAGGTCTTAGCTTACCAGCAGCCACGCGATGGGCGAAGCAGCTTGCCAACCGCGCCAGTACCGCCCCTACAGCAGCTTTTCGCGGCCCTGCTTTTCCAGTTCGGCCACCAGGCGGGCCACCTTTTGCGACTGCGCCCGGGGCACGACCAGTAGGGCATCCGGCGTCTCCACGACCACCAGATCCTTCACTCCGATCAGGGCCACCGTCTTGCCCGGCGCCTGAACGAAATTATTGGCCGCATCCAACTCCACCACGCTGCCACCCTGAGTGACAGTGCCGCCGCCGGGGGCCAATTGCTCGTACAGCGCCGCCCAACTGCCCAGGTCGTTCCAGCCCATGCCGCCCGCGGGCAGGCAAACCAGCCCCCGTGCCTTCTCCAGCACGCCGTAATCAATCGAGATATTTTGGCAGCCGGGGTACCAGCGCTCCAAGGCGGCCGTGAACTTCGAGCGCGGGGCCTCCGCAACGCGCCGCAGCCGCTCGGAAATCTCCGGCAGGTGCTCGGCCAGCGCCTCCAAAATGGCCGAGGCGCGCCAAATAAAGATCCCTGCGTTCCAATAGTAATTGCCGGCGGCAAGAAACTCCCGCGCGTGCGGCAAGTCGGGCTTTTCCACAAACCGCCGGACGCGGTATACCGGTGGGGGCTCGCGGCGATGCGGCTCCTCAATCACCTCGATGTAGCCATAGCCGGTCTCCGGCCGGGTGGGAGGAATACCGAGCACGACCAGGCGGCCGGGCCGGCGCGCCTCCTGGGTGCCGGTGCGGACGATGGCCTGAAACTTCTGGGGATGTTCGATGACGTGGTCCGCCGGAAATACGCCCATGGGCACGTCGCCCCGGGTGCGCAAAATCAGCTCCGCGCCCAGCGCGATGGCCGCCGCCGTGTTGCGGCCTGCCGGCTCGGCGATGACCTGCTGGGCGGGCACGCGGGGGGATTGGCGCAGCACCGCGCTGCGCAGTTCCCGGCTGGTGATAATCCAGGTGTTTTCCGGCTGCGACAGCGGCGCCATCCGGGCCAGCGTCTGCTCCAGCATCGTGCCTTCGCCCACGATGTTGAGCACCTGCTTGGCCCCATGCCGCCGGCTCCGGGGCCAGAAGCGGGTGCCGCGACCGCCGGCCAGAATCACCGCGCAAAAGTCTTCCGATTTGGCCGGGGGCTTAGACATTAATTGGGCAGAATATCAGGATTCTCCACTACTTCAGCCGAAAAACGCCGCAGCAAACGGCTCAACTGAAAACCTGCGTGCAGGCGTGTGCGCGACCGGCAGTGCTGCGAGCCTTGGGAGGCGCGGGGGATGGCGGCGGCCGGCGCGGCCACCGGATGCAGGCGGCCATCCGGGTCCAGGCCATAATTGGACATAGCCCATGCCCGCTGCCGAACCACCGTCCCCCGGGGCCTCCCCCGAGGCGACCACGACCACGGATCCCAGCGCCGCCGGCGCCTATTCCAGTGCCCATCTGCGGCTCAGCTTGGCCTCCACCGGCGTGGATCTGGCGGCACTGGCCATATTCGTCTTTTCCGGCGCCAGCCTCGGGCTGGTGCACGGCCTGGGCCGTTGGCAATGGATGGATTGGACGCGCCATTCGGAGTGGGCGTTGGTCTTCGCTTACACGCTGCTGTTCGGCTGCGGCCTCGAGTTACTGAGCCTTCCCTTCGCCCTGGCTTCTCGCCGGTTGGAGATGCGCTTCGGCCTGAACCGGCAAACCTGGCGCGGATGGTGCGCCGACCGGGGCAAAAGCACCGGCTTGGCAGCAGGCCTGGGGCTGCTGGCGGCCGAGTTGGTCTATGCGCTGTTGCGGGCCGCGCCCGCCGAATGGTGGCTGTGGGCGTGGGCGGGGTTTCTAGCCTTTCTCCTGCTGCTCACCCAACTGGCCCCGGTGGTGCTGTTTCCCCTGTTCTATCGCTTCCGGCCCTTGTCGCCGGACCGTCCCGCGGAAGCGGACCTGATCACACGCTTGCAGGCGCTCTGCGCCCGGGCCGGTACCCGGGTGCGCGGGGTCTTTGAATGGCAGCTCGGCGACAAGACCTCAAAGGCCAACGCCGCCCTTGCGGGTTGGGGCGCCACCCGTCGCATATTGGTCAGCGACACGTTGATGGCTGATGCCCCCGCCGAGGAGATCGAGGCGGTACTGGCGCATGAGCTCGGCCACCATGTGCACCGCCACATTTGGCGCGGATTGGCCGTGCAGGCCGGAATCAGCGGCCTCGGCTTTTGGGTGGCCAACCGGGTGCTGGTAGCTCTAGCACACAATCTACACTTGTCGGGGATCGCCGACGTCGCCGGCCTGCCGTTGCTGTTATTGGTGGCCGCCGTGTTGGGGGTGGTGCTGCTGCCGCTCGGCAACGCCTTTTCCCGTCATATGGAACGGCAGGCGGATGACTATTCCCTGGCCGCCATGGGCCGCCCCGATCCGCTCATTGCCGGCCTGGAGCGCCTGGCCCGGCGCAATCTGGCCGAGGTCGAGCCGCCACGCTGGAAGGAAGTGCTGTTCTATTCCCATCCCGCCATCGCCACCCGCATCCGCCGCCTGCGCGCGGCGCCAATCCCCGGCGTGACCGGGGCCGCGCCCAACCGCTAGCTCGCCGGCAACCGCAACTGTTCCCAGGCAGCGTCGAACCGCGCCAAGTACGCATCGCGTTCCGCAGCAGGCAAAAATGCCCCCAAAAATCCGTTGCGCAGGCTGCGACGCAGGGACGGCCAAGCCAAATGCAAGTTATTGTGACAGTAGTAGAGTTCTTTCAATAACGAGCTGCCGAAGATGCCCGGGTCGTCACTGCCGCAGCTCCATTTAACGCTACCATTGTCGAATATTCGCACGGGGTGATCCCCGTCGCCACGCCAGCAGCCGGTTTTCGTATTAGACATTGTACAAACGTCGAGGTAGATTTCAGATTCCGCCAGCCGCGCCAGCAGCCGGGGATCCCTGACGGCGCTGAGGGCGTGGCCGATGCGCCGGACCCGTAAGGCGTCCAGCGCTGCCGACACCGATTCTGGCCCCGCGGTCTCGCCAGCATGGGCCGTCCCGCCGATCCCCGCGGCGCGAGCCCGAGCAAAGGTTTCGGTAAACCACTCCGCCGGGCCGCCGATTTCATCCCCGCCAATTCCAATCGCGACCACCGGCCCCGTTGCCCGGCGCGAAATCGCCTCATCGAGAACGCGCTCCGCCGCCTCGGCGCCGAACTGGCGCACGGCGTCGAAAATCCAGGCCAGGCGCAACGCGTGCCGCGCCTCCAGTTCTCGCCGCGCCGCCTCGATTGCCTCCCATACCGGCACCACCGGCGTCCCTTTCCAGTGCAGGATGCCGATGGAGACAAACACTTCGGCATACACAATGCCCTGCGCCGCCAAACGGCGGCCCATTTGCTCGACCGCCCAGGCATAGTCTTCCGGCGTGATGAGGTGCTGGCTGGCGGTCTTGATGGCCTGGATAAAGCCGGGAAAATCCTGGAAGCTATAGAGCCGGCGGCAGGCCGCCAGGTCGCGCAAACCGAAGGGATAGCCGTGGCGCTCGGAAAGCGCCAGCAGGTCGGCTGGGTTCAGCGCGCCTTCCAGGTGGATGTGCAGCTCCGCCTTGGGCAGCAGGCGGAGGCAGTGGCGCAGCTCGGAATCCATGGCGGCCATCGCCGCGATTATGCCAGTGACGGCAGCCGGCGAGGTTAACCGCAGTGCGGCTTCCATCCCCTGCCGCCGTTTGAGCGGGGCGCTCGCCGGCGCCCCTTTGCCGTCGGCGGGCGCTCCGACGGCGGCAACCCGTACGTTTGCGTACGGCATCTGCGGTCAAGACATCATCACTGCCTGTGCGCTTCGGCCATCCGGAGCGCTTTTTTTCGCCGCGGGCCCGCGGAAATCCTGTGCCGCGTGCCGTTCCGGTCGCCTGTCAGCGGGGCTGGGGAATGGCGGTGACGGAGACCCGGAACTGGTCGTTGCTGGAGACGTCATCCATCGTGGCCAGCACCATTGGCGAATTGGGGTGGATCGGGGCGCTGGTGTCCATAGAGAATCCCTTGGTGACGGGGCCCACGGGGAACTCTGCGGGGTTTTTGGCGCTGGCGGAGGTCACGCTCACGTCCGATTCCAGCACCGGGCCGCCCGGGCGGGTCACGACCATGGCATAGATGGAGACGCCGACCTGGGCGTACTTGATTTGGGCGCCCGAGCCGGTGACCATGGGGATCCGGTTGCCCACGCGGAGGCTGCCCTGTTGGCCGCCCTCCCGGACGAGCAGGTCGTAGTGGCGGGCATTGATCGCCCGACCGCCGCGGATCTGCTGAATCGTGTAATCCAGCCGGTACGCGATCTGTGGCGCCGGCTTGGGTGCGGGGCAGGGCGAGGGCTTTTGCGCCCGGGCGGGCAGGATGATCACCGCGGCCAGGGCCGCGGCGGCGAGGGAGGTGCGGCATCGAATCGAGGATAAGTTCATGCATCGCTCCTATTGAGGCCTAGCGAGTTTTCTGGTGGTCGAACCGACGGAGGCGCGCTATTGGCGGGGAGGAAGCCTGCCCTGGCTCGGGCGCTAATTTGGGGAAGGTGAACGCGGCGGCGACAACCTTCGGCGGCGCAGTGCGAATGAACTCCACCAGCGCCCGCTCCTCGGGCGTCGGTGGGGCGGGCGAGGGAAAGACGGCGGGCCAATGGTGCTCCGGGCGCGCAAGCTGTGCGAGGCGAAGGCGATGGATTCCGGGGCGGGTCACGGCGGGCCGCAGCGCCCGGGGCTGCGGGGCCTGGCGATGGGCCCGCAGGAGCGCCCTGGCGTAGGCCACCGCAGGCGCCGGCACGGCGGCGGGCGGCGGCAGGGTTGGGCTGGGAGGCCAGGCCCAGAGCGCCAGCGCCACGGCGATGGCTGCGGCGGCCGCGCCTAGCGGAATGGAGCGGGGTCGCCGCCGCGGTGGCGCGGTCTCCGCACTCGCCGCCGCCGCGGTCACCACCGCTACCAGGCGGGGAGCCAAGCCGTCGGGCGGAGCCGGCCGGTCGGCCGCCAGTGCCTGGGCGAGCAGATCCTCGAATGATTCCGGCGTCATGGTAGTAGCCTCATCGTCGCAGCTTCACGGTCGTAACTTCTGGGCCGCCGCCAGCCGGGCCCGCAGCAGCTGCCGCGCCCGCATCAGGCGGCGGCGAACGGCGGCCGGGGACAGGCCCAAGATTTGGGCGACCTCGGCGGTGTCAAACTCGCCGAGGCCGGCGAGTTGCAAGGGATGGCGCAGCGCCGGCGGCAGCGCCGCGATCAGGACTCGCAACCGCGCCACCTCCTCGCGTGCCGCCAACTGGCGCGCCGCGCCCGGCCCGGGCGATGGCACGTCGGCGACCAGGGGGAGGACGGCAGCGGCGCGGGCGAGGGCCTTGCGCCGGTCCAGCGCCAGCCGCCAGGCGACGCGCGCCAGCCATGCGGCGGGCTGCTCCAGCCGCCGCCAGCGCTCGCCCCGCCAGGCGCGCAGCAGCGCCTCCTGAACCACATCCTCGGCGGCGTCGGCACGGCGCACCACCACATAGGCGACGCGATACGCCGTGGCGGCGTGGGCGGCGGCAAAATCGGCGAAGGCAGGGGCGGAAGCCGCGCCGTCGGGCGCGGCTGCCGGTGGAACATGGCCCCGGTCTGTCTCCGAGGCCGTGATGCGGGGCCACACCATGTCGCCTTCGGCCAACATATAAGCCTGCCTGCCCATTAAGACCGCTTCCGTGCGCCGGCCGTTCATGGATTTTTAAATGCGGTTGGGCAGCGGATGGCCGACAATCCGGCGCAGCACCATGATGCGACGTTTTCTTTAGCGTCGCTGGGGCGCTTCGCCGCCGAAGGCCTGCTGGCCCGGCATCCGTCCCGCCGGCATCGGCAATGTTAGGAGCGAGGCGGCGGAGCGGCGGGGGACGAAAGAGCTTACGGGAACGGCGGGCGCCCGCGAGCCGCAGGTGGCGGGCAGCCGAGACTGCTGCCCCACGCAGGCGGGACTCCTACCGCGCGGTCGCGTTCAGTTGGCGGCGGCGGCGGCGAGCCCGGCGCCGATGCGGATCAGTTCCCGCTCGGCGACACGCGCCAGCAGTCGCAGCAAGGCCAAGGCGCTGGGCTCGAAATGCCCGGCGAGGGGATCCGAGAGCAGCACCAGCAGCGGCTGGGGCGCGGCCGCGACCTGCGCGCCGATGACCTCGCCCCGCAGGCCGGTCGGCTCCCAGTTCATCGCCGCCACTTGTGCCGGAGCGGGCGCGGGAAGGTGGAAGCTGCCTTGCTCGCTCAGCGGCCGCGCCCAATGCCAGGGCAGCGCCAACGGTCCACGCCCGCCCCAAGGGCGCAGCCAGGCGCCGGTCCGGCGCGGAGCGCCAGGCGCCGACGCCAGCGCGGCGACCAGGTCATAGACCGCGACGTAGCGCGCGCCAGCGCCACCGCGGGCGCCCTCGCGCAGCGCCTCCACCACATGGCGACGCGAGGGCGCATCCAGCATGGCCTGGAAGGCGGCCACCAGCGCCGCCGGGGTTCCGGTGTCGTGCGCGGGCGGCAAATAGAACTTCAACAACAACGCCCGGGAGGAATGCACCCCCGCCTTTTGGTAAATCGTCTTAACGTAGTCTTTGACCGTGTTGACGGTCAAATGCAGTTGGGCGGCGATATCCTTCACCGATTGTGCCTGCAGCAGGCCCTCGATAATGTCCTGCTCGCGCGGCGAAAATCGCTCCCAAGGTCCGAAGTTGCGCAACGAATGTACTTGCATACTGCCCCCAAAACCCACACTACGATGTTTACCCTAGGTGATTTGTTTAGTAGCTAAAGCCCCCATGCGGGTGAGTGCCGGGCGAAAAATACAGGATGAACGGTAGGTAGTGCTTAGCCTGGAGATCTCCTAGCTAGCCTTTCTCGCCCAAAATACGAGCGCCGCCGCCAAGGCTCCGGTGCAGCCAATCGAGCGCCGCGTCGCGGACCACGGCGTCAGCGCCAAAGCCCGCCAGCCAATGCCGGGATGGGTCGCGGCGAAACCAGGTGAACTGCCGTTTCGCGTACTGGCGCTGCTCGGCCTGGGCCTCGGCCAAGGCGACGCTGGGGTCCGCCCCCCGGCACAAGACGTCCACCGCCTGCTTGTAACCGTGGGCGGAAAACACTGCTAACTCCTCAGGATAGACTCGCAATAGATCTGCCGTTTCCGCGAGAATGCCGCGGGCGCCCGGGGGCGGGCAAAACATCGCTACCGCGCGCGCTTCGATCCGTGCATGGAGTTGGGCGCGGGGCGGCGCTAGCCCTAACTGCAGCGGGCGCACCGCGCGGAATGGCTGGGGCGGATGCTCGGCCCAACAGCGGCTGATGGGGCGGCCGGTCAGCAACCGCACCTCCAGTGCGCGGATGGCGCGGACGGCATCGCGTGGGGCGATGCGGGCGGCGGCGGCCGGGTCTAGCCGCCGCAGCAGCAGATGCAGGGAGGCCGGGCCGCGCAGGAGGGCGCGGCGGCGCAGGCGCGCGCGCATCCGCGTCTGCTGCGCCAGGGGTAGCGGGGGCGCGGCAAACAGGCCCTCCAACAACGCCCGAAGATAAAACCCCGTGCCGCCCACCAGCACCGGCAGGCGCCCGCGGGCCAACACGTCCAAGATGCGCGGCCGCGCCATGCGGCTGTACTCCCCGGCGGTGACCGGCTGGCGGGGGTCGCACTCGCCGATGAAGTGATGGCGTACGCGGGCCAGCTCCTCGGGCGCGGGCTGGGCGGCGCCGATGGCAAAGTCGCGATACAACTGCATGGAGTCGAAGCTGACGATCTCTCCGCCCAATGCCTCGGCGAGCGCCAACGCCAGCGCCGTCTTGCCGCTGGCGGTGGGCCCGGCGATCACCACCACGGGCGAGCCGCCGGCGCCGCCCGCTGGGGCCTCAGCGCCGCAAGATGCTGTCATTGGGGTCAATCCGCACCCGGGGCGCGACAGGCGGTTGCAGGCCCGGCGGCAGGGGCAGCTGAAATTCGGTGCTGGCGCCCTCACTCACCACGGTCCCCAGATAGCGAGGCGGACAGGCGCCCTCCCCCGGACAGGCCGCCGCCAAATAGATCGGGACCGGCATGGTGAAGGTCAGCGGCACATGGCTCTGGAGCAGCAGGCCCTCCAGGCCGTACCGCGCCCGGGAACGTCGCGCGCCGGGCAGGCGATAGGCGTGCAGTTGCGCCACGGCATAGCTGGGCACGCCGGTGCCGTCCACCCATTCGCGAAAGAACCAACCCCAGCCGTGGTTGGAGCCGATCCCAGCCAGCCGCGGCGGCACAAACCGATCCGCCACGCGCTCGAAGTCCGCCGTGGTCGCGGCCCGGCCCTGGTACGCCCGGCAGAAGGCGCGCAGAAAGGCGAAGAAACGGGCGTCAGCAGGCGGGGGCGGGAGCGGCGGCCCGGCGGCAGCCCGCTGCGGCGCGGCTCCGACTGCCGGCGACGGCCCGCGGACGGGGCGGGGC
>JBOGKW010000117.1:0-11378 GCA_050746205.1 Terriglobales bacterium
GCTGCAGCCGCCGCCGGTTCGACCCCACCGTCCGCGGCGCCTCGACCAGCGCCACGAACACCGGGCACCGCTCGATCATCTCCAGCGATGCCCGCACCAGCCCGCGCGCGATTTCGGGCGTGTTCAGCCGCGGCGCGGCGCCGGCCAGGTCGCGCCACAGCGGCGCCGCCGCGGCGGCATACCGCACCCGCAGGGCCTCCGCCACGGCCTCCTTATTGGGGAAGAACTGATACAGCGACCCGATCGCCGTCTCCGCGCGCTGCGCAATCCCGGACATGGTGGCGGAATCGTACCCGCGCTCGCCGATCTCAGCGGCCGCTGCCGCCAGCAGCCGCTCGACCCGCTTCCGCCCGCGCGCCTGCGACGGTACCCGGCGCGGCGCCATCGCTACCGCCGCTGGAGCCGCCTGCAAATGTGACGACACACTCGCATTCTACCAGGAGTGCGTCGCGAGGCCCGATGACATCTGTCACCGCTGGCGAAGGCAGCCGCACTCATCGGCAAGTACCCCGTGCAGCACCTCCGGCGGCGCGGCCCAGCCCGGAACGCCGCGTTCGAGCAGAATGGCATGCGCCCCACCCGCGCCCCCAATCACGGCCGTGGCCCGCCCCATCACCACCCGCCCCAGCCGCGCCTGCCGGACGGCAAACGAGCACATCCAACACGGCTCCGCGGTGGTGTAGAGCGTGCAGTCCGCCAGATCGAATCCGCCCACGGCCCGGCACGCCTCGCGCACGGCGATCATCTCCGCGTGCGCCGCGATATCGTACTCCGCGCGCACCGCCTCGATCCCCTCGGCGATCAGTGCGCCCGCCCGCACCACCACCGATCCCACGGGCGCATCCCCCGCCGCTCCCGCCCGCCGCGCGAGGCTGATCGCCCGCCGCATCCATTCCAAGTCGTCACTCTGGCCCGTCGGTGGTGACATTCTCCCTCCAGATGATGATGCAAAGCGAGGTCGCAGCGGGCGGCTGGCAATCTCACGCCCAGCGCCGGCATTCCGCGGCACAAGCCCGGCAGCCCGGCGCAGCGATAATCGATGGGGCCGCCATTAGCCTATCAGGCGCGGTCGGGCGGACGAGGTTCACGGGTGACCCCTGGCGCCAAGGTGTCGCCACAGCGCGACAACTCCGCCGGGCTGGCGGCTGAGCCGCCGGCGTTGCCACCCAGGATGTTGTCGCTCAACTAAATACACCGTAGGCCCTGGCCCAAGGCCGGGTTAACATGGCCGGGCCATATATGCAGTTATGTATTGCTGGGGGGGTAGAATGAGCACGCGCAGGTACGTCATTCTCGGTTGCTGCTTGGTGGCGCTCGGCTTGATCCAGGCCATACCATACGGCCACGACCATTCCGATCCGCCCACGGTCGCCGAACCGCATTGGCACTCAGCGCAGACCCGGGCCCTGTTCCAGCGCGCCTGCTTCGACTGCCACAGCAGTAATACCGTATGGCCCTGGTATTCCAACGTGGCGCCCATGTCGTGGCTGGTGGAGAGAGACGTCCAGGACGGCCGGCGCCGCATGAACTTGAGCGAGTGGAACCGGCCGCAGAAGGATGCCGCGAATGTGGCAAACAGGGTACGAAGTGGGGATATGCCGCTCTGGTACTACCTCCCCATGCACCCGCGGGCCCGGCTGAGCGCTGCCGAGAAGCAGGAGCTCATCGCCGGGGCGGCGCGCTCGCTCGGTCCGCAGAAGCCGCCGCGGCGGCACTAGAACCACTGACGAAGTTTAAGTTCGATGTCGGGCCAGAACTCGGCTTCGAGATTGAAGATCGCGGTTCCGCCGAGATCCCAGTACATGCGCGAAAAAGTATGCTGTACGTTCCGCTCAGTCGGCGGGTAGTACAGGTTTGAGGCAACCGCGGCGAGCACCGTTCCGCCTGTCGCCCCGCTGGCAAATGTCCAGCCCCCGGAATCGGTGCGGGCGATAAAGACGCGCGAGACGGCGTACCAGATTCGGGCCGCCACCCCGGCCTGCGGCCCGAGGCGGAAATAGCGTGGGTCCTGGTGCAACCAGACAGGAAAGAGAAAATCGCCAAAGAAGCTGGAAACGTTCGCATCCAGCAACGACGAGCCGTAGCACTTGCCGAAGCCGCCGATCCCTGAGCCGTAGCCGCAGAACCCGTCTGCGTGCGAGTGCTCCAACCCGGTCTCCACGCCCAGCGCCGCCAGCCCCAGCGGATCGTACGCGTCTTCGGCAAATTCCTTCCATTTTTCCTTGGGGCTGAGCGGAACGAATTTGGAGCCGTAATCGACTTTGTACGCCGGAATAAAGAAGAAAATGTGCTTGGGCGAGCTGGGCTTGGCCGCCGCCGCTTTTTGGGTCGAGCTGGGGATCGCTTTGGGAGTGGTGGAGGTTACGCGGGTCTGGCGCCCGAACGCGGGTGCGGCGCAAAGCGCGATCAGGAGCGGGAGGGTGCTGAGCGCGAGACGAGGGGATTTTAAGCCGGCGTGCGGAAAGTTCACCTCAGCCTCCACAATCTCGCCTGCCTTTCAATCTAGTCGGCCGTCGCCCTGCCGGCCAGTTTTTCCGGCCGGGCTAGAAATTAAAGTTGCGATCAATCATGAACTTCAGGGTCAACTTGTCGGCGCCATCGGTGAATCCGACGCCGGCACCGGTTTCGATGGAGTAGACCTTGCCGTAGTAGTCGGTGGTGCCCCAGAGTTCCTGGAACTGCTCATTCGGCTTTAGGAAATGCCGCAGGGGGCCGAAGTCGGAGTATTCTTCCGCGGCCAAGGCCCATTGGCGGTTGACGTGAATCGCGATGCGTCCCGAGGGAACGAACTCGAGGTTGCCGATGCCGCCGGTGTAGTTGGTATCCACGATGGGATTGAAGATCAAGTCCAGTTGGTGCTTGCCGAGGCTGGCCGGATGCAGATGCAGGCCGACGATGGGCCGCACTTCCGCCGTCTCGCGCTTGGATTCCCACCACAGATGGTTGGTGCTGAATTCAAAGTTGATGCCGTAAAAAAGGGTCTGGGCGTCGGCGTGGGGCTTGACGAAGAGCTCGCGGATCTTGAAGCCATCGAGGGTACTGCCGCGCCCCTGCGAGTAGAGGCTGGTGACGGGCAAATAGAGACCCTGCTCGAACCAATCCTCGACCCCATAGGCCCACTCCAGCGTCTCTTGGAAGGAGTGATCGGCGATGAGGGCATCGGGGAACTTCGGAGTCTCGTCGCCCTCGGGCGTGAAGTTGGAGTGGGACATCAGGTTGAATGTTCCCTTGGGAGCGATCGAGGCATCGTAAACCTGAATCTCATCGGTCTGCGCTGAAGCGATGATCGGAAGCGCCACCAACATCAGGGCAAGAGCAGCGAGAATGCGGCCATAGCAGCGTGACGGCCTGCCCGGCGAGAGTCGAACCGTTTTTATAGCGGCAGGAATATCCATTGTGAGCACCCCGTTTCCCCACCATCGTACCCAGCACCGGCTGCATTTAGACCCACTTCGCGCTCACCCAATGGCGGGCCACTAGAACGAATACGTCACGCGTGTCATGAGCAGCAGGGTGTTGGGCGTGGCCATGCCGCCGGGATGCATCCAGTACTCAAGATCCGGCTGAATGGTCAGATCTTTCCAGGCAGCGATCTGGTAGTAAGCTTCGACTTCGTTCTCAAAGCCGTGGGTGAATCCGGCTTGCGGCGTGAGCAGGGCGTCGCTGAAGGCCAAGCCAATCTCATCCTTGGCACGCGCTGCCCAGGGCCCCGTCCACACCACGCCCCCGCCGTAGTGCTGCCGGACCGCCGCGACCGATTGCGGTCCGGTGCCGAACTGGACGAACGTTCCGAGGCCACGATCCGGGTCGCCTCGCGGCTGCCATAGCTTCGTGCTGGCAACCAAATACAGGCCGGAGCCGTGGCGGATAGTGCCGCCGGTAAAACGGCGGAGGTGGCCCGTGTCCGTCCAGGCACCCACCTGCAACTTGAACGGCAGATTTTGCCGCTTGCCCTGCCATCCCTCTTCGCTCAGGTACAGATCGCCGCCCGGATCGTAGGGCAACTCCGTGCTGTGATCGTTGTAGACCCCGGCGGAAAGATAGAGCCCGTGGCCCGGATACACGAACACGTCGCCGCCGAAGGCGCCCTTGGGGAAAGTCGGAAGCACGAAAGTGCTGATGGAGGCGTCGGAAGAAAAATCCAGGGAGACGAAATTCTGGCCGTAAGGGACGGTAAAGAATTGATCATCCACATACATCAGACCGATTTGAGTTTGCACCTTGCGGCCGAACCAATCTTGCTCGTACCAAGCGCGGTCCACCGAGGTCTCCGAATAGGCGTCCATGTTGTCGGGGTCTTGTAGCGCGGGCATTTGATGAGTGAGGATGCTGGGCCCGCTGTGGCTCTGTACGTCAATCAGCAAAGTGCCGCCGGTAAGACCGATGAGCTTGCCGGTATCAACCGTGAGGGCGGCATCGAGCAGGTATTGTCCGTCGAAGCCAAGTGCCTGCGGTTGTCCGCCTGAGGCGACGGTGGAACCGTCGAGTTGCAGCCACCCGCTGAATGTGATGCCGCGGCTGGCGAGCGGGAGCTGCCCGTCCAGCCTGGTTGCGAAGGGGAGGGTGACGCAGGCAATCACGGTGACAGCAACGAGGCGGACGACAAATGCGCGTGTGAATCGCATCGGGGACGTGCTCGGCCGCACGGCGCAACCCATTGATACTACTAGGAATGCCGCTGCCAGGCCATGGCGACGCTCCCCGGAATGTGGTGGTGGATCCTGATGAACAAGAACTCCGGCGGCGTGATCCGAAAATCGGAGAGCCGCAGCGGGGCAGTGCCCGCCACGTCGCCAACTCGGTTTTATCTCGGTGCCGGTTTTGGTGCTGGTTAACGCCAGCATGCGGTGCGCTTCATTGCGTACCGCTGCAAGGGGGGATTCGCAGACAACGATTGCAGGCACTAGGTAAACGGGGGCCGATGCACGCGGGCGAGGGGCCCGGAAAGCAGGCGGACGCCTATCCGACGCCCAGCGGGTCATCAAGGCCTGGCGCCGTGACCACAGCGGCTCAGCCGCCCTATTCTGGACCCTGCCGCTGGTCCCATCCCAAAGGCGCGCCACTCCACCCGAGCGCGCGCGGTTGCGCACTGGGGACCCCGGCAATGCGCTTTGGGGTGCCCGGGGTCGCTGCGGCTGCGAGTGGGGCGGGCGTCCCGCCTGCCCGTCCGGCGCTGCATGGCAGCCGAGACGGCTGCCCCACGTCTCAATAGAGCCAAACGCAGCCAGTGGCTCAGCCGCCCTATCCTGGAAAGCGGCGCATGCTGGGGTGGGACGGCGGGCAACGGACGCCCGCCGGCGCTCGGGGCGCCTCCAGGTTGCCGCGGGTCGAAACCCGTAGCACCGATGTGAGGCGCGGGTGGGTGTTGAAAGGAGCAATTGTATGTCGATCCGAAGAGTGGAAATCGAGCGCTTTAGCGTGACATCGTCCAGGTCCTTCGAGGCCGTGGTGGCGGCGGTGAGGGCGGCTCTGGGGCGCCTGGATTTGGAGGCGTTCGCGAAGGCGTCCCAAGACGCGCGGCCCTTCGCCGAGCTGGAACAGGTCATTCGCCGGGATATCGGGAAGACGGGCGTCATGGTGTTCATGGAGTTTGATCATGGCGCCGTTCTCCGCAAGGAAACGGGGCTCGGCGCGCCGAAGATCCTGAGGCTGGTCGTCGGCAATCCGCTGTTCATGAAGGAAATGGCCAAGCATGTGCCCGACGCTGGCTCCTACGCCCCAACCACAATATTGGTGGACGAGCGGCCAGACGGCGTTCATCTGTCCTATGACAGGATGGCGAGTCTTCTGGCCCCTTACGGAAACGCGAAGGCGCTCGCGGTGGCTCGCGACTTGGATTCAATGGTCGAGACCGTCATCAGCGAGTCGGCGGCGTGACGGCTGCGCGGGGGGGTAGGCGGCCAGTCGAGGGGTAGCGCCCAGGAGGGTAGCGCCAGCGCCTGATCGCGGCAGCTTGGAGACGCCCAAACGCCGGCTGGCGTCCGCTGCTGGCCGTCCCACCCCGGCATGTGCCGCCGCATGCTGGGGACCCCGGCGAAGCCCAGCCACAGCGGTCAGCGGGAGCGTCCAGAATAGGCTGGCTGAGCCGCGGACAGGCCCACGCCGGTGAGCGGCGCGTATGGCAACCCGGAGCGGGCCACGAGGATGCCATCGCTCTTGAAACGCAGCGGCAAATGGACCCAGCCGTCGAGGCTCGCATGCCGCCTGGTGTCGGGGGCGGCGGGGCCGCGCTCGCGGGAGGCGGAAGCCCTCTGGGCTCCTAGCCCAAGTGTCTCACTCTCATTGACACGTGCCGCCGCCCTCATTGAGACGTGCCGCCGGTCCGGCGGCTCTGGATCGCTGCTCGGACGCGAACCGGGCGCGGAGCGCGGACTGATACTCGGCCACGGTCCAGTCCGCTGGAGCCGGCTCTAGCTCGAGCAGGGCGGCGGCGGCTTCCGCCACCCGCACGGTGATCTCGGGGCAGTCGAGCATGGCCCGGAGCCTGGGGAGAACCCGCAGATCGTGGCGCTGCCCGAGGGCGACCGCAGCCTCTTCGCAGACGTCGCTGTCGGGGTCGCTCACGCAGCGCAGCAGGGCGTCCCGGATCTCCGGCGAGTCGGAGTGCCCCTGCACCCCAAGGCCGAAGACGGCCCAGTCACGGACTGCGGAGCGTGGGTCCGATGTGAGGGCAAGCAAGCCGCGAACCGAGGCCGGGTCATCGGGGAAGCAGCCCAGGGCAAACGCCACGGCAAGGCGAACGTCCGGGTTTGAGTGGCTCTGGTAGCGGAGGATTGTTGAGACCGCCTCCGAGTTGCCGAGGTGGCCCAGGGCGGAGATCGCGGATTCCAGGGCCAAGGTATTCCGCTCATCCGCCAACATCTGGGTGATGAGTTCGTACGATTCATCGCGCGAAATCCAATCTGGCGTGCTTGGCGCACCGGGCGGTCGTGCGCGTTGGAGTTGGCATAGGATAGCCGCCCCTCGGGCGCGCTTCAGCGGATCGTCGGCCTGGCACCACGCCGCCGCGTTGTCGAAGATCTCACGGCTGCCGTCCAGCCGCAATGCGGATATGGCCGCCCACGGCTCCTCGTCCTCGTAGTCGCCGAGGAGGGTCTGCTCGAACAGATGGCGCGTCCTCACCGGGTCCATCGAAGGCCTCGGCCTAAGTATCGCCTGAGCCGGCCGGCGAAATTGGTTGCGCGGCTCCGGTGGGGCGATGGCGGCGCAGGCGGAAAACCTCGGCGCCTGGGCTACAGTAAACCTTTGATTCCAGGGCCCCGCCGCTGCCAGTGGCGGCCGTGTGGAAGCTAGGTGGTTTCCCCGTTGGGCTTAATTCGAGCGGTCGTTACCTAAGCGATCCGCTAAAATCCCGGCATGGCCAATGAACCACCCGCAGCCGACCCCATCGGGTTTCCGGAGGAATGGGCGGATTTCAAACGCCGGCACGGCCTGTTCTTCGAGAGGTTCCCCAATCTGGGGGAGGCGATCGAAAAAGCATTTCCGGCGCTGCCGGGTGCCGGTCCGCTCGACCGGGTCATTTTCCTTCTAGGGCGGTTGTGCGTCGAAGACTTCTACGAAGTGCTTTTGCTTTCAGGGAGCGGCTACGGCGTGGCGGCTCTCAAGATCCTGAGGGGAATGTTCGAGAGGACCGTCGACGCCCTGTACCTGCATATCCATCCAGAAGAGGCCGACGCTTTCTTGGAGTTTGAATGGGTGGCTCAGCACAAGCTGATTCGAGCGATCCTCGATACGTTTGGGCCGGAAGCCCTGCCGTCCAAGCGGGTCCGAGAGGTGGAGGAGCAATTCGGGCGGGTAAAGGGCCGCTTCGAGATAGCGGACTGCCCGAATTGCGGAACACGGCGCCTAAACTACACCTGGAGCACGCTCGATTTGGTTTCGAGGGCGAAGGAGGCTGGGCTCGGGAAGCTGATTGTACCTGACTATTACTTGCCGCTCCGCCATGCGCATAGCACGGCCGGCGCAATAGGGGACCGGCTTGAGTCCGCGGGCCCCGGCCGAATTGGCTTCAACCCAGATGCGCAGCCCGGCCACGCCGACGCGGCGCTCATCGGCGCCCATGGCCTGTTGCTGCGGGTGCTCGCCCTACAAAGGGAGCGTTTCGAGCTCAGCGCCCTCGGCGGCCCTCTCGAAATATGCGAGAGGGACTTTCGGGAAGTCTGGTCCCGAGCCGACTGAAATCGCTCGCCGCCGGGTGGCCCAATTTTTGGCTACGGCGATGATCCGGTGATTCCGCGCGGCCAGGAGGCTCGCCACCGGTCGCCAACCAAAATGAGCGACATCTTTGTGATTGTTAGCCTCGTTTCGTTGGGCAGGTGGCGAGCGGGCCGGGCAGGCCGGCGATGGTGGCCCCAGCGCCGACCGCAATCCGGTCAGCGAGGCGAATTCCCTGCGCAGGCGTGCCGAGTCGGAAGCACCCGGATCGATTTGCCGGCTTTCTCCTGGGCGATGCGGATTTCATAAAGGCCCTGGAGGTTGAGCCAGAACGCCGGGCTCGTGCCGAAGAAGTGCGCTAGGCGCAGCGCCGTATCGCCGGTGATCGCCCGCTGGCCGTTCAGAATGCCCGTGACCCGGTTCGTCGGAACGGCTAACTGCCGGGCAAGCTTGGCCGCGCTCATGCGGAGTTCCTTGAGCTCGTGGGCCAAATGCTCCCCTGGATGTATGGCCGGCGCCGCCATCGCGTTTTCTCCTCTCCTCAATGGTAATCAACGATCTCCACGCATTCGGGACCGGGTGCCCGCTCCGGCCATGTAAAGCAGATCCGCCATTGATCATTGATGCGGATGCTATATTGACCGTTGCGATTCCCGGTGAGCCGCTTGAAACGATTGCCGGGCAACGCGGCAAGATCCTTTAGCCCGGTGGCTGCTTCCAGCCGGTCCAGCTTCAAGCGCGCGGCCCGTGCGATTCCCGAAAACGCCTTGACCCGCTTTCCGGAGGCGAAGTCCCTCGTGCGCTTGCCCCGACAGCTAACGATCACGATCCGTCCCAGCCACCACTATCTATTACGCCAAGCGTAATTGCAACGGCTGCGATCCCGTCGGGGCGGGAGGGCCGCGGAGCGCAGCGGGCCGAGCATCTCGCCTGCCCGCGGCCGGTCGGCGAGGGCCGACCGGGGCGAGCACGGCGTGGCGGCGCGCGTGACATTGGTCATGTCGCCGGGTCCGCGGCGCGGGCAGAATTGTGCCATGAGCACATCTTCTCCCAGCACCACGCCGACGACGGTATCCACGGTTGACGTTCGCACCATTCCGCACCACCAGCGCCACCAACTCATCTATCAGACCTACGATCAGCTGCAACCCGGGCAAGCGTTCGAGCTGGTGGTGGACCACGATCCCAAACCCGTCATCTTCGAGCTGGATTTCATGCACAAAGGCCGGGTCGCCTGCACCTACCTTGAGCAGGGCCCGCTTTGGCGGATCCGGGTGGCGAAGGTCCAGTAGCGCGGTGGCCGCCGTATCGGCCGGGTGCCCAGGCCGGCGCTTGCGGGGGTGAGGCGGCGCGCTGGTCGGGCCCGGGGGCTTGCCCACGTGAGGGTCCACCTAGGTGAGACGCCTGCGGCGCCGCGGCGCGCTGGGGCGGGTTTGACAGGGCGGGGGTTCTGGTCAATACTTTCGCTTGCTGATGAAGCGGGGCACGGCGGCAGTAGCGGCGGGCAAGGGCGCGCAAGGGAAGGCGGCCGAGGGGGCGGAGGATCGGCGGAAGCTGGCCACGCTGCTGCGCATCGCCAAGTCCCTGGCGCAGGAGATCCGCCTGCAGCCCTTGCTGGAGCTGATGGTGGCCGAGGTGGCGGCGGCCATGCAGGCCGAGCGCAGCACGCTGTTTCTGGTGGACCCGCGGCATCCGAGCGAGCTGGTCAGCCGGGTGGCGGCGCCGGTCGAGCAAGAGATTCGCGTCCGCATCGGCGAGGGCATTGCCGGCGCCACCGCCGAGAGCCGGACGGCGATCAATGTGGCCGACGCCTATCGGGACGCTCGGTTCAATCCCGCCTTCGACCGCGCCTCGCGCTTCCGCACGCGATCGCTGCTGTCCATGCCCATCCTGGACCCGGACGGGGTGCTGATCGGCGTGGTGCAAGCCCTGAACCGCCAGGAGGGCCGCTTTACCCCCGCCGACGAGCAGTTCCTGGAGGCCATTTGCGGCCAGCTGGGCATTGCGCTGAAACGGGCGGCGATGGTGGACGCGCTGCTGGTGGCGCGGATGGTGAACCAATCGCTGGAGGTGGCACGGGAAATTCAGGCCGGCCTGGTGCCGACGGACTTTTCCGCCCTGCCCAATCACGGCGCGGTGGAGGTGTTCGCCAGCCTGACGCCTGCCTATGACGTGGGCGGCGATCTCTACGACGTGTTCGCCCTCGATGCCGACCGGGTTTGCTTCATGATCGGCGATGTGTCCGGCAAGGGGATCCCGGCGGCGCTGTTCATGGCCATGGCGCGGACCGCGTTCAAGATGTCCGCCCTGGCGGCGCCGGAGTCGGCGGCGTTCGCGCTGCGGCAGGTCAACCAGTTCCTGTACGAGAGCAACCCGCGCCAGATGTTTGTCACCGCGCTGGCGGGCATTCTGGATCTGCGCAGCGGCGCCGTCGAGTACGCCGACGCCGGGCACGAGCCGCCGTTCCTGGTTCGGGCCTCGGGCACGCCGGCGCGGGTGGAGAAAGAGGGCGGGATTGTCCTGGGGCTGATTCCGGGACAGGAGTTTACGACCGGCAGGCTGCAACTGCGCCCGGGCGACACGCTGGTGATGTTCACCGACGGCGTTACCGAGGCCATGAACGGCCACCAGGAGTTCTTCGGCGTGGAACGCGCCGAGCAGGCGCTGGCGGAGGCTGGACCGCGGGCGGGCAGCCAGGCCATCGCGACGGCACTGCTGGACGGCGTGCGCCGCTTTGCCGGCGACTGCCCGCCGAGCGACGACGTGACCGTATTGGCGATCCAGTATCGCGGCCGCCGGGCATAGGCGGCAGCCCCGCCCCGCCGCCCGCCGGGCCGCCGGAGGCGAGCCGGAAGGCTTAAGAGTTACCTCATCCGCGGCGGCTACGGCGCCGCCTGGGCCGCCTGGCCGCAGAGGTTGGCGGGCACGGCGGGCGGCAAGCGCGAAAAGTAAATCTGATAGCGCCGGGCGAAGCCCTCGGCGGCGTCCGCGTCGCCGGTGCGCAGGTCCGCACGCAGGCCTTGGACAAAGAACATATCGTGGGTGGTGTTCTCTTTCGTGCGCACCCGGCCCCGGGCTTCGCAGGCGAAGAAGTCCTTGATGCGGGCGTGCGTGCCGGCGGAGATGTTGATGCGGTTGGGCTCGCCGGTGGCCTCCAGGCGCGAGGCGAAATTGACCGTGTCGCCCCAGAGATCAAAGGAGAACTTGTGAATGCCGACCACGCC
>JBOGKW010000118.1:0-11373 GCA_050746205.1 Terriglobales bacterium
CGCAGTGTAGCCCACCTCGCCCCACCCCAGCCCCGGCATGGTGGTCTGCATGGATGGTCTAATGGATGTCTATGCCCGAGGTGACTGAAACCACCCCGCCGCCGTACATCGAAATTCGCAACGCCGGCGCGCATGTCGGCCAGGAGGTTCGCCTCCGCGGCTGGCTCTACAACTTGCGCGAGAGCGGCAAGCTGCTGTTTCCGATCCTGCGCGACGGCACCGGCTTGATGCAGGCCGTTTTGTTCAAAAAGAACGTCCCGGAAGCGGTCTTCGATCAAGCCCGCCACCTCACGCAGGAATCCTCGCTGGAGTTGCGCGGCCTCATTCGTGCCGAACCCCGCGCGCCCGGCGGCTTTGAGCTCGACGCCCGGGACCTGGTCGTCTACGACGCCGTCTCCGCGGCTCACCCCTATCCCATCACCCCCAAGGAGCACGGCATCGAGTTCCTGATGGAGCAGCGTCACCTCTGGCTGCGCAGCCAGCGCCAGGTGGCGATCCTGCGCGTCCGCCATCATGTGGTCCGCGCCATCAGGGAGTTCTTTGACGCCGATGGCTTCATCCTCGCCGACGCCCCCATCCTCACGCCTGCCGCCTGCGAGGGAGCCTCTACGCTGTTCGAGGTCGAATACTTCGACGGCAAGGCCTATCTCACCCAATCCGGCCAGCTTTACGCCGAGGCCGCGGCCATGGCCTTGGGCAAGACCTATTGCTTCGGCCCCACTTTCCGGGCGGAAAAAAGCAAGACCCGCCGTCATCTCACCGAATTCTGGATGGTCGAGCCCGAGGTCGCGTTCGCCTCGCTCGAGGACATCATGCATCTGGCCGAGCGCTTGGTCGCCCATGTCGTCGCCACGGTCCTCGCCCATTGCCGGCCCGACCTCGCCGTGCTCGAGCGCGACGCCGCCGCGCTGGAAAAAATCACCCTTCCCTTTCCCCGCATCTCGTATGAGGACGCCGTCGCGCGCATCGGCGAGGCCGGCGGCGCCATGGCCTACGGCACCGACTTGGGCGGCGGGGATGAGACCCTGCTGGCCCAACAGTTCGATCGCCCCGTCATGGTCCATCGCTACCCCGCCCAGGTGAAGGCCTTCTACATGCAGCCCGATCCACTGCGCCCGGATCTAGCCCTCTGCATGGACATGCTCGCGCCGGAGGGTTATGGCGAGATCATCGGGGGCAGCCAGCGCATCCACGATCTCGAACTGCTCCGCGCCCGCATTCAGCAGCAAAACCTGCCCGAGGAGGCCTTTAGCTGGTATTTGGATCTCCGCCGCTTCGGAACCGTCCCCCACAGCGGCTTCGGCATGGGTGTCGAGCGCGTGGTCGCCTGGCTCTGCGGCCTGGAGCATGTACGCGAAAGCATTCCCTTTCCCCGCACCATCTACCGACTCTTCCCCTAGCGGGCCCTCGGCCCGGCCACCGGCGGGGCGGCGGGCGACGTCCCGGCCTTTTTTGCGTACACTCAACCCCATGCCCCCGCATCGCATCCGCGTGATTGGCGTGCCGCTGGATTTGGGCCAGGACCGCCGCGGCGTGGACATGGGCCCGTCGGCCGTGCGCGTGGCCGGCCTCGCCGCCCGCCTTGAGGGGCTGGGCTACTCGGTCGAGGACGCGGGCAATGTCATCGTGCCGCTGCCGGAGCAAAAGACCCCCGGCCACCCCCGCGCCAAGTATCTGAAGGAAATCGCCGCCACTTGCAAAAAGCAGGCGGAATGGGTGCTCAAGACGCTCGAGGATGGCGCGTTTCCCCTGGTCCTGGGCGGCGACCACTCCATCGCCGTCGGCAGCGTCAGCGGCGTCAGCGAGTTCTATCGCCGCCGCCAGCAGCGCGTCGGCTTGCTCTGGCTCGACGCTCATGGCGACTTCAACACTCCCGACAGCAGCCCCACGGGCAACATCCATGGCATGCCCCTGGCCTGCTTGCTCGGGCTCGGCCCCAAGGAACTGAGCGGACTGTTCGGCTTCACCCCCAAGGTCGCCGCCGACAACACCGTCCTGGTCGGCGTCCACGACCTTGACGCCGGGGAGCGGCAGCTGCTGCGCGAAACCGGCGTCAAAGTGGCCACCATGCGCGACCTCGACGAGCGCGGCATGCGCGCCGTGTTGGAGGAAGCCATTGCCGTGGCCACCAACAATGCCGAGGGCTTTCATTGCTCCCTGGACATGGATCTCATTGACGCTGCCTTTGCCCCCGGCGTCGGCACCCCAGTCCGCGGCGGCGTCACCTACCGGGAAGCCCACCTGGCCATGGAGATCATTGCCGACAGCGGCAACCTGCTGTCGCTTGAGGTGGTCGAGGTGAACCCTGTCCTGGATGAACGCAATCGGACCGCCGAGTTGGCCGTCGAGTTGATCGCCAGCGCGTTAGGCAAGAAGATCTATTAGGGCGCCGCCAAGTCTCCAATCCCGGTGCGCCGCCGCTCCAGCCTAGGACCCCATGCCTCGCCAACCTGACCCCCGCCTTCGCCCCGCCGAACCGCGGCACGCCGCCCTCCGGCCCGTCATCCTCGCCGTGCTGCTGGCCGGTGCATTCATCATCTACACCACCGTTTTGCGCTCTGGCCCCCGCCTCGGCCCCCGCGACGTCAAGCTGATTGAAGCCGCCCCGCAAACCCAATTCCGTCCCGCCGAGTTGCGCGACATTGATATCTACCGCAAGCTCCGCCCCTCGGTGGTCAGCATCACCACCCGCCTGGAGCAATGGAGCTTGCTCTTCGGTCCGGTGCCGGAGGAAGGGCAGGGCTCCGGCTTCATCATTAACTCCGACGGCTACATCCTCACCAACTTCCACGTCATCCGCGGCGCCACCCGCCTGCGGGTCGCCGTCACCCCCGCCCCCAATCAAACCCGCACCTACACGGCCCGCGTCGTCGGCACCGCCCCGGTCATGGATCTGGCCGTCATCCAGATTCCCGCCCAGCACCTGGCCGCCGTCACCCTCGGTTCCTCCGCCCACCTGCAAGTCGGCCAGGACGTGCTCTGCATCGGCAATCCCTATGGCCTGCCCGGCACCATGACCCACGGCATCATCAGCTCCATCCGCACCGTCCGCGATCCGGACGCCGGCATTGACATTGTCAATGCCATCCAGACCGACGCCCCGGTCAATCCCGGCAACTCCGGCGGCCCAATGCTGAATTCGCTGGGCCAGGTGATCGGCATTGACAGCGCCATCATGTCGCCCACGCACTCCAACATCGGCATCGGCTTTGCCATTCCCATTGACCAAGCCAAGGCCGTGCTCCACGACCTGATCACCTATGGCCATGTGGAGCGCCCCACGCTGGGCATTCGAGATTATCCGGTGACCCCCTACATCGCCCAGCAGCTAGGCCTGCCCGTGGATCACGGCGTTCTCGTCCTCCAGGCCGCCCCAGGTTCGCCCGCGGCCCGCGCCGGCATCCGCGGCGGCACCCAGCCTGGCTATATCGCCAACACCCCTGTCAAGTTTGGCGGCGACATCATCGTCGCCATCAACGGCGTTGCGGTGGATGATCCCACCGACATCTCCCGCATCCTGATCACCCACCGGGCCGGCCAAACCGTCCAGGTCCGCCTCTACCGTGGCCAGCGCCAGATGACCCTGCCCGTTGTCCTCGGCCGGGCCGGAGCTGCCGCCGGCTACATCTAGCCGCCGGGCTCCCGACCCGTAGGGTAGGCGTCCCGCCTGCCCGCCAGCGAACGCCCGAGCCGCATACCGCGCGGCAGGCAACTCGCCTACCCGCCGGCGCGCCTCGCAGCCGGTCACTCGCGCTCGTCGTCGGCCGTTCCCGGCGGCGTCTCCGCTGCCTCCGTGAACGGCGCCGGCGTCGCGATCACGTACTTTCCCCCGGCCCAGTTGGCCAAATCCTGCTCCCGGCACCGTTGGCTGCAAAACGGAAACTCCGGCGTGTGCGGCCCGCGCAGCGCGCCCGCCGGCCGCCGGCAGATCGGGCAATGCACCAGGTGCTCGCTCTCGTCTTCCCCCATTCCCCTACTCTAGCCCCGCCCGCCGGCCGTCCACGGCGCCCGGCCGTGCCGGGCGGGCCCGGAGGTGGACGCCAAGCTGCAACAGCGCGCGTTCCCGGCCGAATACGGGGGAAAGTGGTCACGTTGCGCCAGCCGGCGCGGCACCCCGCCGCGCACGGTATGCTGAGTCCAGGAGTCGGCGCGCCGGGTAGCGCCAGCAGCGTAGCGGAGCGCCAAGAAGTAGAGGGAGTATGCGGGGCTGGGCCTGGACCTCATTGACGCTAGGCGTGGTTTTTCTGGCCTGCGCCGCCTGGCTCGCGCCCGCCGTCAGCTCCTCCGGGCGCGCACGGGCCTCCCGTGCGGCCCAGCTTGGCTCGCGGCTGGGCTCGCAAGGATGCGTCAACCAGGGCGCTGACCGCCGCTACTTCGCTCCGCTCATTTGTTCAAGCCAGCGCCGTTTCTCTTGGAAATCCAACGGGCCGCCCCGTCTATGGATCATCGGCAACCCCCGCGGCACGAGCGTCGGCCTTGCTTGGCCACCGTATCTCGTCTTCAACACGCCGCGCGGCCGCCGCTGGCAGATGTTTCGTATCGGCTTCCGCTACGATCGCAACTGGCGCGGCTATATTTTCCCCACCGTCGCCTGCAAGGGCGTTTCCCGGCCCTTGCGCTACTGAACGCGCGCCATGCGTCGACTGTAGGACGGGAGCTAGCGCGAAGCGCGGACGCTGGCCGCCATCCGTCGGGCGACCCGCTGGTAGTCGGTCTGCCGTGGGTCGCCCTTCCAGTTTCTTAGCATTACCACTATGTTGCGGTCGTCAACGCGGCAGAAAAGGCCCGTGTTCACGATGTCGGTCAGGTGCGGGCGCATGTGGGCGGGCACGTCTTCGGGCGGGACAGGTGGTTCCTTCGATACGACTTCTTCGAGGCGAGGACAACTGCCGAGCCGGCCCTTGGTGGCACCGATGACAAACCCCGCTCATCGTCCTACACTCGCGACGCGGCTCGCGGGAACTGCGCGGTGGGGCGGCAGCGAAAAATGTCGTTGCGCGTGAGAAGGCGACCGCGAATGGTGAGCGGAACGCCGCGGCCGTCGAGCATGCAGTCCGGCTCTCCGCCGATCTTGGCATGAATGTGCAGATGCGGCTCGGTAGAGTTTCCGGAGTTCCCCACCCGCGCCAATAGCTGACCAGCGCGGACCGCGTCGCCGGGGCGAACCGCGACGCTGGCCGGCTGGAGGTGCGCCAGCCCAACATAGACATTGGCATCGCGGACGGGGCCAGGCCGGCACAAGATCACGATGTGGTTCCCAGCGATGTTCATGATGTCTCGCTGCGCCCACGGCTCCATATCAGGTAGGCCGTCCACGACCCCGGTCACCGTTCCGTCGCAGGGGCTGCACACCGCGGCGCCGTAGATGGCGAAGCGCCGGAGGTCGCCTGGGAACAGGCCCCAGGCGCGCATGCCGATCCCGTTCAGCCGTGTGATGTCGAGCGCATACCGTTGCGACTCGCTGGGGTAATGGTGGTTCACCATCCCGCTGCCTCCGCCCTGGCCAACGAAATAAACTCCTGGCGCGAGCGGCGGCAGGATGTCAATACGCTCGGGCGCCGCGGGTCGGGGGCTGCAATAACGTCGCATGCCGTACCAAGCCCCGCCAAGGACCGCCGCGCTGACCCCCGCGCTGGGCCAACCGCCGGCCGAGTATGCGGCGGCCACCATCGCCGCCGGGTAGAGGAACACCGCAACATAGGGGACAAACTGCGCCCAGGGCAGGCAGACCAGCAGGAACGACAGACTAGCGGCGGTAAACGCCACCCAGGACCACCACCACCAGACCGGACCCGGGCCGGCCATGTCCCCGGGTCTGGCCACGAAATAGATCAAAAACAGGGGCAGCGCAACCTGCAAGGCCAGGAAGATCCCAACCAGGTTGAGCACGCCCCACCATCTGGCGAGCCAGCCGCGGAGGGCGCGGCTACCGTGCGCCGGCACCATGGGCTCAGGCCCCGGCGGCCGGCAAGCCACGGGCCTGCTCGCCGAGCGCGGCGCGAACACGATGCAGCAAGGCCCCGGCGCGGCGGAGCTCGGAATCATCGAACGCCACCATGTTGGCGCTGATCATGACTGCGGAAAACAAAACGATACCCATGAAATACCCAATCATAACGTGCAGTAACACGGCACCGCACACCACCCAGAACCGCGCCCTTGCCGGCCATCCCACCCCAGCATGCAACGGCGCGCGCCGGGGTGGAGCGGCGCGCTTTGGGGTGGGACTAACGAGAGCATCCAGAATGGGGCGGCTGAGCCGCATTGAGACGCGGAGCCGCTGGGCAGCGCTCTCCGCAAGGTCCGGAGTGGTCCCGCTTACAATGAGCAGCGATGGCCCACGCGCATCCCACGCCTCCGCCGGCCGCCTCGCTGGGCGGCCAGGTCGGCTTGGCGGCCCTCCTGGCGTGGGCGGCGGGGTTCGTGGACGCCTTCGGCTATCTTTTTTTGGCCCGGGTTTTCACCGCCCACATGAGCGGCAACAGCGCCTCGGTGGGGCTGTTTCTCTCGCTCCACAACTGGCGGGAGGTCGCCTGGCATGCCTGGCCCATCGCCATGTTCGTCGCCGCCCTGCTCGGTGGCGCCGCCATCATGGAGGGCGGCCGCAGGCTGCGGCGCAGCGGCCTGAATATCCTCCTCGTCGTCGAGATGGCCCTCATTGCCGGCCTCTTGGCCGTGGCCCGCAACGCCCATAGCGGCGCCCTGCTGGGGGGGCGCGGCCCGCTGCGCTGGGGGATCGTGGCCCTGCCCGCTCTGGCCATGGGCCTGCAAACCATCGCCGTCACCCGAGTTGGGGAGTTGTCCGTCTCCACCACTTACGTCACGGGGACCATGAATACGTTTAGTGAGGCGATGGTGCAGTTCCTGTATTCACTCTTCCGCCCCCAGCTCAGCGACCGTCTGGCCGGCCGCCGCCAGTTCCGCCACGCCCTGGTGGCCGCGGCGCTGTGGGTTTCGTTCTTTGCCGGCGCCATCTCCGCCGCCGCCGCCAAATCGGCCTGGGGAGCCGCGGCCCTGGCCGGGCCGCTGGCGGCGCTGGCGGTTGTCCTCTGGCGTTCCGTCCAGACGTCCTAGCCCACCGCAACCGCCCGCGCCCGCCGCTCCCGCCCGCGCCCGCCGCTCCCGCCCCCGCCCGCGCCAGCGCCTAGGGCTCGGCCTCTTCGCGGTATTCCCGTTTCCCGTTCGCGGCATCCACCCACACCCGCATCAGTCGGCCCGTGCCCGGATCCCGAAACACTTCCCCGGTCGGACGCGCGTTGCCGCTCCCGCGGCCGGTGTAGCGCCGGCGGTCAATGGCGAAATACAGCCCCACCACCACCACAATGACAATCGCCGCTACCCACATGGCCCGCCCTCCGCCGCCGCCCGCCTACTGTGGCGGCTCCGGCTCCAGCACCACGGCCGTCCCATAGGCCACCACCTCGGTCATGGTTTGTCCCATCTCGGAGGAATCGAAGCGCATCATGACCACCGCGTTGGCCCCCACCAGCCGCGCATTTTCGATCATCCGGTCCATGGCATGCCGCCGGGTGTCCTCCACCAACCGGGTGTATTCGGTGATTTCCCCGCCGCCCAGCGACCGCAGCGCCGCGCTGACGTTGCCCACCAGGCTCCGGCTCCGCACCACCACGCCGAAAATCTGCCCTTTCACCTGCGTCACCCGATACCCCGGCACATTTTCCGTTGTGGTCACCAGCATCGAGATCGCCTCCTCTTTCCCGCCGGCGGCGAGCCGCAACTCCGCCGCCCTACGCCGTAGACCATATCATGCCGCCGCCCCCCAAGCAGGCGTGGCGCAGGCGTCCCGCCTGCCAATTCTTCGCGCGTCCCGCCTGCCGATGGCCGGCCCCGCGGGCCCCCCTGGGCGCGGTGGATCCGCCTTCCGCGCGCCGCGCCGGCTCAGTGCGTCAGTTCCGCGGCCGCCGCCGGGCAGCGGCGAAAATACCCGCCCGCCGCTGGCCGGAACAGGAGCCACGCGATCACCGCCAGCAACGCTCCATGCACTGCCAGCTTCGGCACCACCGGGTAGCTGATGGCCACGTGAAACGCCATCCAAGCCACCGCCAGCCAGCGCGCCCAGTTCGCGCCGCGGAGCAGGTAAGCGCCCGCCACCACCGCCAGCGCCTCCACCAGCTCAATCCAGCCGCTGTCCGGGCCGCCCCGCAGCAGGCCGCGAAATTGCAAGGCGAAGCTGACGGCCCCCAAGGCGATATACAGCAACGCGATGACGGTCACCGAAACCGGCCGCCGTCCCGCGCTCATGGCAGCACCTCTAGCACCGCATCGCTGGGCTCCAGGGCCACCGCATCGGCGGGTGGCTTCGCCCCGGCTGCCAGCAGCGTGGTCACCACGCCGACGTAATCGGCGCTATCCCGCCGCCAGCCGTTGCCGGAGGCGTAGATGGCCCACGCCAACGCCGTGCCTGGATATTCCCGCGACGTCTGCTCCAGCGCCGGATGAAAAGGCAAGATCTCCCGCGCCATCTCCGCGTTGCCGTTGAACCCGGCCCAGTGCAGCGCCGTCGCCCCCATCTCCCCCGGCGTATCCACCGGCCATCCCGCCGCCAGCATCAGCCGCACGGCGGCGGCATTGTTGCTCTGCGCCGCATCGGGCAGCTTGCGCCGCTCCTCTTCCGACAGGGCGCCGGCCGCGTTCGGGTGCTCGGCCAAATAGCGCCGGAACGCCGCCTCGTCTCCCAATTCGCAGGCCAGCGCCAGCTTCAACGCCTCCGGGGTGCGGTCCATCAGCAGCGCGAACAGGTCCTCATGCCCGAAGTCGCGCGCTACGGCATGCGCGGTGCGGTTGGCGCCCAGTTGCCAAGTGTAGATGGTGCCGCCGGCCCGCGGGTCGCGCTTGGGAAACCATGTCTCCGAGACGCGCATCGCGATGCACGCGGGCTCGCGGTCCAGATGCCGCCGCGCCAGCTTCAGGTCCCCCAGCGCCGCCGCCATCAGCAGATCGGTCTTGCATCCCCGCGCCACCAAAAGGCGCGCCACGTCCTGCCGGTCGCGGGGATAATGTCGCCGCTGCTCGACCCGCAGCATATACTGCGCCGGCGTGGATTCATGATCCACGTCGAGGGCGTCCATGTCCGCGCCGTGGGTCAGGAGGAACTGCGCCACCTCGGCCGTGGCGGCGAAATGCAGCGGCGTCTGCCCGTCGCCGCCTCTGGCATGAACCGCGCTCGGGTCCGCGGCCAGCAGTTCCGCAAGCGTCTCCATCCGCCCCAGCCGGGCGGCGGAGTGGGCGTCGAGCGCAGCGCCGCGCTCAAGCAGGAACTCCACCATCCCCGGATCGCAGTCGTCGAGCACGCCGAAGCCCCCGGCCCACCACTCGCTTCGCTTGCGGATATCGGCGCCGTACCGCAGCAGCACGTCAATGGTGGCGCGGTCGCTGCGCTGCACGGCGGCGAACATCGCGTGCTGGCCAAACCCGTAGCCGGTCAGCGGCGCGTCAATGCGCTCCCGCAGCAAGGCGTGCTGCCGCAGCAACTCCTGGACCTGGGTGGCATCGCTGTGGCGGAGGGCCTGGGTGAACGCTTCGGCCGGGTCCCGGCCGCGGGCGGCGACATGAGCCTTCAGCGCCGCCCAGGTGGCGAAACCATATTCCTGGGCCAGCCGATGCTGCGCTGCGGCCAGCTTGCCGCCGGGCGTAGCGCGTTGCGATTCCTTGGCCTGCTTGCGCAGAAATTCGAGACTGGGGTTTTCCGGCAACGAACGAGACATGCACCTCTCCTTTTCGTGCCCGGTGTCCGCTCAATTCGGGCAAAAAGAGAAGCCAGGACTCGACCCAGAAAACTACCTCAGGTGGGATCTTCCCTTTCCGCGGACGGGGTGCAACCTGAATTGCCACGCCCACTATAGCAAAAACCGCGGCCAGCTGCTCCTGGCAACTTGGCGACGCTCCGAGCGCCAGCCGGCGTCCGTGGCCGGCCGTGCCACCCCAGCAAGCAGCGGCGCGCGCTGGGGTGGAGCGGCGCGCTTTGGGGTGGGAGCGGCGGGAGGGTCCAGAACAGGGCGGCCGAGCCGCCGTCACGCCAACATCATTCGCACTTGAGGATGGAGCCGCTATCGGCCTCATGCCCCGGCGGGCTGTCCGGCCCGCTTTCGCCGCGGAATGGCCAGTTGACGTTCAGCCACAGCTCCCGCTCGCGGACCTTCGCCGGCACATGGTCCACGCGTAGATTTTCCAGCCAGTGCACCCCGGTCTTGCCCGCCACCACAATGTCCTGATCGCCGTCGCCGTCCAAATCGGCCACCATCACCTGCGTGCCAATCTCCGCCGTGCCGTTGTAGCTGATCGGAAAGCGCGTGAATGCTCCCGTCCGCCTGTCCATCTTGTAATAGAAAATGCACAGCGGCTCATAGAGCCCGGGGTCGGGATCGCCGCGATACCGCTTGCCGGTGATCAATTCCATTTCGCCGTCGCCGTCAATATCGGCCAACTTCAGCGCATGGGCTTCGGAGAACGAATCGTCAATGAGGTGCCGCCGCCACCGTCGCCGGCCCCGGCTCACCTGCTGCTCCAGCCAATACAGACCGAAGTTGTGCCCATGGCCGTAGATGATGTCCATGTGGCCGTCGCCGTTCACGTCATGGCCAAGGATCGGAAAGCCGGCCTCGCCGAGCTCCCAATCCGGATGCCAGAGCCAGCGGTCCCGGGCGGCGTCCACGTTTTCCAGCCAGCCGTGGATGGACAATATATCCGCCTTGCCGTCGCCGCTGATGTCGGCCACGCCTACGCCGTGCCCGTCCGCGGTCTTTCCGCCCACGTAATGCACCTCCGGCCGGTGGGCGGCGAAGTTGATCCAGATGAAGCTGGACGGCTCGTAATGGGCGAAGATGGCGTCCGGGATCCCGTCGCCATTGATGTCGGCGAAGGCGCCTCCCTCGGTGGCCCGCGAATGGCAGATGAAATGCCGCTGCCAAAACGTGTCGTCGCGCCGCGGATTCTGATACCACCAGATGCCATCGGTCTGCCAGGCCGCGGTCACGATGTCGAGCGCGCCGTCGTGGTTGACGTCTGCCGGAAACTGAATGCAGTCGCCGACAAACTCCGTTTTCGTCTCCCCGGCGATGCCAAACGGCCACACACTGACATACCGCCATTGATGCCTGCGCCAGGCCACTCCGCCCGGCCCCGGGTTCTCATACCAATAAGCCCCGCTGACGATGTCCAATCTTCCGTCGCCGTTCATGTCCATGACGGATACCGCTTCGGCGTGGTCCGTGCCCAGCCGGTGCGAGAGGAAGATGTCCGCCCCCCGGGAGAGTGGCGCAGGCGTCCGGGCCCGTGGCGCAGGCGTCTCGCCTGCCCGCCCCCTTTCGCCGTGCTCCCGCCCGCCCGGCGCGGGCTGCGCCGCCTCGCCACGTC
>JBOGKW010000119.1:0-11281 GCA_050746205.1 Terriglobales bacterium
GCCAGGAACTCCTGGTTGCTGCGCAACTGAGGGTAGTTTTCGACGTCCACCAGCAGCCGTCCCACCGCGCCGCCCAGTTGCTGGTTGGCGGCGATCTCCTGGCCTGGCGTCTGGGCGCCGCCCAGGGCCGCCCGGGCTTTGGTGACCTCGCCGATCACGGTGCGCTCCTGCTGGGCGAAGCCCTTCACCGTGGCGACCAGGTTGGGGATTAGGTCCGCCCGGCGGCGAATGACCACGTCCACCTGGGCCCATTGCTGCTTGACGTTCTCGCGGAGGGCCACCATGCGGTTGTAGCGACCGGTATAGCTGGCCACGCAGATGATGACCACGACCACGATCACGATCACCACGATGATCCAGGGCCGGACCTTGCTCCGTCCCGAGCGGTCCAAAACAATCGTCTCTTGGCTCATGCGCTCTCCAGTTGCCGCTCGACGGTTTGGATGTCTTCCAGGTAGGCGGCGAAAATCGGCTGCAGCGCGCTCCGATCCGAGGGCAGATCCTCGGTTCCATGGCGGGCACGCAAAATCCGGAGCCAGGGCTCCGGAGCAAAACCAAAGCGGCTGGCGGTGGCAGCCACGATGGCCTCCTTCTCCTGTACCAACGGTTCACCTAAAGCCGCCAAGGCATGGCGAAACAGCGTGACAAAGGTGCCGCAGGATTCGACGATGAGGCGCCGGAGCGCCTTGCCATCGGTAGCCAGCGAGTAGCGGCCACGCAACCGCAGCAGCTGGGCGCGGAGATCGTGCTCGACCTGCTGGCGGTGCTCTCGGGGGAAGCGGCCGGCGGAGGCAAACAGATCCTCGCCCGCCAGCACCTGGCGATGGTGCTGCAAGTCCAGGTATTCGATGGGAAAAACGTCGGCGGCGTCGCGAGCCTCATCTCGGGACAGCAGCGCGATGGCCTTGTGGCCCTGCCGCTGCCACCAGCGCATTGCCTCGGCGCCTGCGCTCAGCCGATCAGCCGAAACGTGATCCAGCACGCAGAGCAGGTTGACGTCCGAGGCCTTTGCATGGCGCCGATGCCCATTGGTCTCGGCCCGGGAACCGTATAAGGTAAGCGACACCAACGCCGGACCGTAGACTGCCTGCAGCCACTCCGTGATCCGCTGCAGCGCAGCCTCCGTCTTGTTGCTGGCCATAGCCTTTAGGATACGGCACAGGCCCGCATCACGCCATGGGCGCGCGCTGGCCTGCCAGCGCGGGCCCCCGCGGGCCGTCCTTTGGCAGCCAGAATGGCCCGCCCCGCTGTAATTCTGCTGCCTTGGTAGCGTAGACAGATATCATGCGCCCCCGCATCCTCTCGATCGTCCTGGTTGTCGTCGGGTTGTTCCTGGCCGGCTTCGTCGGCGCTTACCCCATCGTCGGGGAGCTTTGGCATGCACAGTGGCGGCTGCCCGGGCACAACGAGATCACCGCCATGTTCGGCAGCTTGTATCTGGTGCTGGGCATCTTTTTACTGCTCGCGGCCCGCCGGCCGGCGGCGCACCGCATGCTGATCAGCTTTGCGGCCTGGTCCAGCCTGGCGCACGCCGCGGTGATGTCGGTTCAGGCCGCGCAGGCGGCGGTGGGCGCCCGGGGGGACTTTGTCGGCGCCGCCGTGCTGTTTTACGTTATCGGAGCCGCGTTGCTGGCCCTGACCCCAGCGCCAGCCGCCGTCGCCGTGGGCGTCTAGAGGTCCGCGCACGGCTGGCAGGCGCGCGCTTTCGAGCCAACGGCGGCCCGGCTATGCCACGGGGAGGAAACGCTACCCTGCCCTCACCACCCCCCGCTGGCGCCGCCGCCGCCGAAGCCCCCACCGCCGAAGCCGCCAAATCCACCGCCTCCGCCACCGCCAAATCCGCCCCCGCCACCCCAGCCGCCGCCCCCAAAGCCGCCAAAACCGCCGAACATGAGCGGCAACCAAAGGCAACCGCCCGTATTGCCGCCAAACCGTCCCATCAGCGAGAAAGCGGCAAAGATAACGATCAAAAAGACTATTGTTTGCCAGGGGATACCCTGGCGTCGCCCGACGGGCGCCGCCGCCAGGCGCTGGTCCGCCGCGGTCGGCGCCGCCCGGCCCATCCGCGCCGCCAAGGTCTGGCTGGCATCTTGCAGCATGGCGGCGAAAAACGCGCCATATTGGCCCGCCCGCAACTGCGGAATCAAATCCCGCGCCCAGCGGCCCGCGTCGGCGTCGGTGATGTACGGCTCCAGGCCGTAGCCCACCTGGGTGGAGTATTTGTGGTCCTGAATGGCGAGCAAGATCAGCAGGCCGTTGTCCTTGCCCTTCTGACCCACGCCCCAGGTATGAGCGAAGTGATAGGCGAGATCGAACGCCGAATCGCCTTGCAGGGATTTGACCGTGACCAAGGCCACCTGCACGCCAAAGGCCCTCTGGATGGCCTCGGCTTCTTGCGCCAGCGCGGCCTTTTGTCCGGGGCTTAGTACTCCGGCGAAATCGTTCACATAGCCGGTCGGTTTGAGATCCTCGACCGAGGCCGCGGCCAGCAAAGAGGACAGCACGGCGATCGCGATCAGCGCGAGGATGGTGCGGCGGAAAAGGCGCATGCGTGGTTTAGGCGGCAAAGCCAAACAGAACCCTTAAGAGTAGCAGCACCCCGGCGCCGACAAAAACCCACGCCGACATGCGCAGCCCGGGCTCCCGATTGACCTCCGGCAGCAAATCGGTCGCGGCCACATACAGCGTGACGCCACCGGCCAGCGGAAAGGCGATGGGCAGGCTAATTGGCACCCAACCCAAGATCAGCACGCCGAGCACCGAGGAGACGCCGATCAGCGCCGCCGCGCCCAGAGCGGCGCGGTTGCTCTTGCCCGCCGCTACCATCACCGAGGCCACGGTCAGACCTTCGGGCACTTTGTGGAGAAGGATGGCGACAAAGAGCAGCCAGCCCAGCCAGGGTGAGACCAGAAAGCCGCTGCCGATCGCCACGCCGCCGAAGAATGTGTGAACCGTCAGGCCAGTAACCACCGAGTAGGGCTGCAAACGGGCGGGAGCAGGCGAGGGAACGAACGGATACTGGCCGACGCCAGCATCAACAGATGCCTCGGCAACATGGGTTTCCTCGCCAAAGTGAAAGTGAACAATGAAAGAATGCTCGACCAATTGAACCGACAAAACGCCGGCCAGCAGCAGCCACGCGCCCCAATGGGGGTTCAGGCGCAGGCTTTCCGGCACCATGTCGGCAACGGCGACAGCGAGCATAAAGCCGGCACCCAAGGCGACGAAGTAGCGGACATAGCGGCGCTCCCAGTTGCGGGCGGTGAGGATGAGGCCGCCCAACACGTCGGCGGCGCCCGCCAGAACGCCCAGGACGACCGCCACCAGCGGCAGGGCAAAACCGGCGTTTTGGCTAGAAGGGATCACGATCTTTCAGGGTACGGGAAAACCGCCTCGGCCGAGCCCGCTTCCCCCAGCAGCGATTCGCCCGCCGCCGCTCGGCGCCGGGCAACAGCAGCGCCGGTGCTTCGGTTCCTACTCCCAGATGGATCGAACCGTCGAGGGCTTGTTGATTTGGGGCACGCTCGGCGCCGGGGTGGGGCTCTCCACCAGCCGCCATCGGCACCTAGGCTTAATCGTGGCGTTGAGTTCGTTGGTGGTGGTGGCGCTGACGCATCCACGCGGCACGAAAGGCGCGGTCTTGGCCATCCCAAAAAGCCTGGGGAAAACCGGCTGGGCCTTAGGCAAGGCGGCGGCGGGCGTAGGCAAGGCAATTCATCACGCGGCTTGACGCAAGGCATGCCACGTGAGGGCGGCTCAGCCCGCCCATTCTGGACCGTGGACCCCGGCTCTAGTGGGGGCCTGCGGCTGGGCTTCCGTGGGGTCCTCAGCATGCAGCGGCGCATACTGTGGGTGGGACGGGGCCGGCAACGAACGCCCGCTGGCGCTGCGGGCGTCTTCCAGTTGCCGCGCTGGGACCGCGAAGCCTTCTACTCTTGCTGGCGGCGGTTCGCGCCGGCCCCTGCCGGCAGCCATTGCACGGCGATGTGGCGGGTTTCCTCGCCCGTGATTTCCAGGGAGACCAGCCATCGTGGCCAACCGCGGAACAACGGAAACCCCGCGCCCCATTCCACCGCCACCACGCTGGACGGGGTGATGCCACCGGGCAAGATATCCTCCAGCCCGAGCGTGGCCAATTGGGCGCTCCCCTCTAGGCGGTAGAGATCCACATGATGCAGCGTGCAGCCCGGGGAACGATATTCATGGACCAGGGTGTAGGAGGGGCTGACGACATCGTCCTCTTCCGCGACTTGCAAGCCCTCCGCCAGACCTTTGACCAGGCGGGTCTTCCCTGCCCCTAGTTCCCCTTGCAGGAGCACCAGAGCGGGTGGCCGGAGGGCGGCGGCCAGGCGACGGCCGAACGCCTGCGTCTCGGCTTCGCTTTGGGCATCGAAGCTCCGAAGCAGGGCGGGCACGGCTTCGGCGTGACCGGACACTAGACGACCTCGGCCGCCAACCGTTGGCCATCTTCCGTATCGTTGGCCGCGGCGCGGGCGCGGCGCAAAGCGGTGGGCAGACAGCGCGTGATGTCAGTCGCGCAGAGCGGCATCTCACCGATCTCGTCGGCGGCGATGTCGCCCGCCAATCCATGCAGGTACACCGCGGCGGCGGCGAGGCGCAGTGCGTCGGCGGCGGGATATTGGGCCCATAGGCCGGCGAGGATGCCGGTTAAGATGTCGCCCGCCCCGCCCGTGGCCAGGCCCGGATTGCCGGTGGGATTGATATAGAGCCGCCCGGTCGGGTCGGCGATCAAGGTGCGATATCCCTTCAAAACGACGACGGCGCCGCTCTCGGCCGCCAGGCGACGGGCGCAAGCCAGGCGGCGCTGTTGCACTTCGGTGGTGGAAATGGCGAGCAGACGGGCCATTTCCCCGGGATGGGGAGTCAGGACCCCAGAGCGGGCGGCGGAGCGCAGTTCGGCAGCCCGGCCGGCAAACGCATTCAGGCCGTCGGCATCGAGGACCCAGGGAACCGGCAGACGCACGATCATTTCCCGCGCCGTGGCGGCGACATCGGCGCGCGCGGATAAGCCGGGACCCACGGCCGTGACCGTCTTACCGCGGACCAGCGCGCCCCACACATTGGCCTCCAACACGCCGGCCGCGATGCCGCCGTCGGCAGTTTCCGCCAGGGGCTCGGTCATGAGCTCCGGGCGGTAGGCGGCAACGCTAGGCAATATAGCCCGCGGCACGGCGGCGGTGACCAACCCCACGCCGATGCGCAGCGCCGCCTCTCCCGCCATCGCCACGGCGCCGGATTTCCCCACCGAGCCGCCCAGCACCAGCACATGACCGAAGCGGCCTTTGTGCGCGTCGGAGGGGCGAGGCTGGAGGAACGCGGCGCAATCAGCGGCGGTGGTCAGCCAGGCGGATAACGGCGCAGTGCCCCATCCCGGTGGCGCCGGGGCCGGCGGCGCCTGGTCTACGACAGCGGCGGGCGAACCGATCCCGGCAATCCAAAGCTCCCCGCAATGTCGAACCCCGGGGCCCATGACCGCGCCCAGCTTCGGCGCGGTGAAGGTGACCGTGACCTGAGCGCGGATCACCGCCTCCCAGTCCCATTCCGCCAGCGGCGTAGATGACCATTCGCCGTCGGCGGCCAGGCCGGATGGCAAATCTATGGCCAGCACCGGCGGACGCGGCCCGACGCGATTGAGGTCGGCAATGACCTGGGCATAATACCCACGCGGCGGCGCGGCCAGGCCGGTACCGAAGATAGCGTCCACCCACAGGCGGGCTCCGCTCAGCGCCGGCTTGGCGGATGCCCACGCGCCGGCATCCGGGGCCAGATGCAGGGCGGCGCCCAGGGACTGGAGCGCCGCCCACTTCTCCGCGGCCGCACCTCGCAGCGTGGCCGGGTCCGTGAGCAGGATCACGCGCACCGCGGCGCCGCGCTGCCGCAATTGGCGCGCCACCACCAGGCCATCGCCGCCGTTATTCCCCTTGCCACAAATCACGGTGATGGGGCCGGCAGCGGCCTCGGGAAAACGGCCGAGCAAATGGGCGGTGGCGGCCGTTCCCGCCGCTTCCATCAGGGCGCCGGCGGACACCGCCGACTGGCCGCCGCCGGCGACGGTGGCCGCATCCACCCCGCGCATCTGCTCCGCCGTCAGCACCCGCATATCCGCCCGTTAGGCCCGCACCCGGGCCAGCAGCAGGGTGATGTCGTCGGGCTGCTCGCTTTCCGTGCTCCACTCCTGCACGGCGTCCAAAACCACGGCGCCGATCTCCGCCAGGCGGCGGTCGCGATGGGATTCGATCAGCTTGGTGAGCCGGTCCTCGCCAAACTCGACGCCGTACTCGTTCTCCGGCTCCGTGATGCCGTCGCTCCAGACGACGATCAAGTCCCCGGGTGCGAGCTTCACCGCACCCTCCTCGAAGCGGGCGGACTCGAACAAGCCCACCACCATGCCGCCCGCATCCAGCCGCTGGCGGCCTCCGGTGGTGAACAGCATGGGCGGGAGGTGGCCGGCGTTGGCATAGCGCAGTTGCCGCTCATCGCAGTCAAATTGGGCATAAAACAGCGTGACGTATTTCTCCGGCGTGGTGCTCCGGCAGAGCTGCGTATTGAGCCGCTCTAGCAGCAGCGCCGGGCTGAGGGCCGCGGGGGCGCCAGCCGCCGGCGGGGCACTCGCCTCCGCCCCGGCGGCGGCGACGGCCACGGCGGAAGCGGAGAGGGCCAGCCCCTGGTAGGCACGCAGGGCGCTGGCCACCGTGGCCATCAGGAGCGCCGCGGAAATGCCCTTGCCCGAAACATCGCCCAGCGCAAAGCCCACGCGCCCTTCGGTGCCATCAAAAAAATCGAAGTAGTCGCCGCTGACCGACCGCGCCGGCAGGCAGCGGCCCCACACGTCCAAGCCCGCCACCATCGGCGAGCCGCTGGGAAACAGTTGCGCTTGCACCTCCTGGGCGATGGCGATCTCGTGCTCCAAACGTTCCTTTTGCCGCTGCTCCCGCAGCAAGCGCGTAATGGAGGCGGTCATCTCATTGAACGACTCCGCCAGCGCCGCGAGTTGGTCACGCGAGCGGATGGTAATGGCATGGGAAAAGTCCCCGGCATGGACGCGCTCGGTGCCGCGATAGAGTTCGCGGACGGCATGGGTGATGGAGCGCGTCAACCGCACGCCGAAAAAGAGCGCGATCAACTCGATGAGGAGAAAGAACCCGGCGACGAACTCGAAGAGGAAGATGGGGATGCTGGCCACCCCATTGGTCTGCGGCGCGAGCGTGCTAAACAGACGCCGATTGACCACCGCCGGCCGCGTGATGCCGCTGGCGAAGCGGTCGTCGCGCTTGCCGTCCCGCCAGCGCCGCACCGGCAACAGGGTGGCGAAAACGATCTTGATGTCGAAGGCGCTGGTGGCGGGGGGCAGCGGCAGGGTGCTGGCCAGGTTGCGGACCGGCTGCCCGGCATCCGTTTCGGGGCGGCTGTTTTCGGTAATGCGGACCCCATGCTGGTCCGACGTGTGGGTATTGTAGATCTCAATCGTGCCGATGCGTCGGGCGAGGGAGTTCAGGAAGGCGGGGGTCAGCGGATAAATGCTCAGGACGCGCTCGGCGCCGCGGGCCCGTGGCTCCTCCAGGTAGGCGGCCGCGGCGAAATGCCCGCCCATCTGCACCAGGCCGCTGTAGTGATGGCCCAGCCAGGCGGGCAACGCCGGCGAACCGGGCGCCAGCGGTCGGCCGTCGGCATGGTACAGGTAGGATTCGATGCCCCCCCGGGGAAAGCTCAGGCGGTCGTAGTGGGCGATGATGGCCCTTGCGCCGCCGGCAATGCCGCTGCGAGCGCGATAGGCGACGGCGGCGGCGATAGCATTGTTGGTGTCGGAGACGCGCTCAATGCGTGCCCCCAGGTCCTGGTTGAAGAGATAGGCGGCGTATTCGCCATAAAACAAATACGCCGCGATGCCGCTGAGGGCGAGGATCAGGGCGATGGGGATGACGGCCACGAGGCCATAGGCGGCCAATAGCCGGTTCCGCAAGGGCCACATCGCCCGGGCGATCACGCGCAGCAGTCCGCGCACGATCCAGATCGCCAGCACCACGTAAAAGATGAAGCGCAGAAACGGCGCCCAGAATGCCACCGGCGCGCCCAGCCAGCCGGGAACGGAAAGCAGCACCGCCGCGACGCCAACGATCACCAGGATGCGCAGCAGGAGGGATCCCCGCCACATCCGGCGCCAGTACTCCGGAGCGGCGTCTCGCGGCTTACTCTCGGCCATGCCCCTCTATCTTAGCCGCGCGCAGCGGCGGAGCGGACACACAGGGACGGCTGCCCGACGCCGCCGTCTGGGGCTAGAGGCTGCTGCCGGCGTCGGTCTCGACCGGCGTGGGGCCCTGGGGCAGCGCCAGCGCCTTCTGCACCCTGCTGTTGTGGCGGCTGTAGGTGAAGTAGATGATCAACCCGATGCCCAGCCAAACCAGGAAGGCGATTTTGGTTTTACTGGAGAGGAAGTAGATGAGGCCCGCCGCGATTACCATGCCCAGGATGGGCACGGTCGGAACCCACGGCGTCCGGAACGGGCGCTTCAGGTTCGGCTGCTGGACCCGGATAATCCAGACGCTGGCGCAGACTACGATGAAGGCGAACAAGGTGCCGATGTTGACCAGTTCCGCCAGCGTGTCCACGGGAAACAACGCGGCCAGGAAGGCCACGCAAACGCCGATCAGGATGGAGGAAACAAACGGCGTGCGGTACTTCTTATGAATCTTGCTGAACCAACCGGCCAGCAGGCCATCGTGAGACATGGTGAAAAACACTCGGCTCTGCCCGAGCAACATCACCAACATGGTCGAGGACAGGCCGCCGATGGCGCCCAAATCCACCAATAATAGGCCCCAGCCCACGCCGGTGCGACTCACGCCCAGGGCGACCGGATCGGGGACGTTGAGCAGCTGGTAGGGGACGAGACCGGTCAGGACGGCGCCGACAATTACATACAAGATGGTGCAGATGACCAGCGATCCCAAGATGCCGATAGGCAGGTCGCGGTTGGGGTTTTTGGATTCCTGGGCGGCCGTGGAGACGGCGTCGAAGCCGATATAGGAGAAAAAGATCAGCGAGGCTCCAGCCATCACGCCCTGCCAGCCGAACTCCATGTGGCCCTTGGAGTTCAAATGCCTGGGGGGAATGAAGGGCGTCCAGTTCTTGATGGCGTGAGCCCAGGTGACGCCGGCGCCGGAAAAGAACCAAATACCGAGCCCGACGAAGACCAGCAGCACGCTGACCTTGAAGACCACGATGGCGGTGTTGATGTTGGCGGACTCTTGGATGCCGATCACCAAGACCGTGGTGATGATGGCAATGCCGATGAACGCGACGAGATTGAAATGAGCTATCGCGTGGGGCAAGCCAGCCAGGCTGGCGTGGCTCATGATCGAGCTGGCAATCGTCCAATGGCCGTGATAGAAGATCTCCTTGGTGCCGGGCGGGGCCAGCAGCGAGGGCGGCAGGGTAATACCGACGAGGGCCAAAAAGCTATTGATATAGCCCGACCAACCGGAGGCGACCGTCGCCGCGCCGAAGGCATATTCCATCACCAGCGCCCAGCCGACGATCCAGGCCACCAGTTCGCCGATGGCCGTGTAGCTGTAGCTGTAGGCGCTGCCGGCGATCGGGATCAGGGCGGCGAACTCGGCATAGCAGAGACCGGCGAACGCCGAGCCGACGGCCGCCACCACGAACGAGAGTACGACCGCCGGGCCAGCGTCGAGCGCCGCCGCCGGGCCGGTGAGCACGAAGATCCCGGTGCCGATGATGGCCCCGATGCCGAGGGTGACCAGGTTGAAGGGGCCGAGGGCGCGTTTGAGCCCGCCTTTCTCGCCCTCCGTCTCGGCGATCATCGCCTGGAGGTCTTTGCGCGCGAATAGGTTGAGGCTCATGGGGTGGTCGTTTGGGGCCGGCGGGCGCCGAACAGCTTCCAAAGAAAGTACACCGGAACGCCGATCAAAACCAACAGCAATCCGGCACCGGTGTAGGAAGGAAAGACGCGGAAGATCTCTACGTCAAAGAATACCGCTCCCACCAAGTACAGGGCCGGCAGGACAGGGTAGGCTAGGGCGCGGTAGGGGCGGGGCATGTCCGGCCGCCGCCAGCGCAGCAGGAACAAGCCGGCGATGGTCAGGATATAGAACAGGAACTCCGCGAACATCACGTACTCCAGCAGTTGGTTGTAGGTGCCGGATAGGCATAGCAGACAGGCCCAAACCGCCTGGATCCAAAGGCCGAAAACCGGCACTCGGGTGCGCGGATGCAGTTGGGAGATGCGGTGAAAAAACAGCCGGTCCTTGGCCATGGCGTAATAGACGCGGGCGCCGGACAAGATCAGGCCGTTGACGCAGCCAAAACAGGAGATCAGGATGGCCAAGGCCATCAGCACCGCGCCAAGGTGGCCAAATAGCACCGACATGACCGCCGTGGCCACACGGTCCTCGCTGGCGTGCTGAATGCCGCGGCCCAGAGCGGTGGTGGCGCCGGCCTGGCCGAAAAGGGGAAGCACGTTTAAATAGGCCAGGTTGGCCAACAAATAGAGCACGGTGACGGCCCCCGTGCCCACCACGAGCGAGAGGGGAATATTGCGACGGGGGTTCCGCACCTCGCCGGCGGTGAAGGTGATGTTATTCCAGCTATCGGAAGAGAACAGCGAGCCCACCATGGCGATAAAGACCACGCCCAGCGTGGATGCCACCATGGTGCGGCCATTGGCGCGGAAGACATGCCAATGGCCCCAGCCCATACCGGACCAGAAATGGTGGAAGTTGGCCACCACCGCACCGGCGTTGCGGGCCACAAAGAAACCGAGGGCGATGACGGCCAGCAGGGCGAGGATTTTGGCGGCGGTGAAGATGTTTTGAATCCAGGCGCCCGTCTTCACACCGCGGCTGTTGAAATAGGTCAGAACAACAATGGCGGCCACGGCCACCAGCTCCTGGGTGTTGAGCCCCAGGCTGACGGGGCCCCAATGGCCCCAAAGGAATAACCAGCGCGAGCCGGAGACTGAGGGCAAAACCACGCCCAGGAATTTGCTAAAGGCGATGGCGACGGCGGCGATGGTTCCGGTTTGGATGACTACGAACAGGGTCCACCCGTAGAGGAACCCAAAGATCGAGCCGAGCGATTCGCGGAGATAGACGTACTGGCCGCCCGCGTGGGGCATGGCGGCAGCCAACTCGCCGTAGCAGAGAGCGCCGGCGATGGTCAGAAAGCCGGTGACCAGCCAGGCCAGAAGCAGCAACCCGGGCGATTGCAGCTGCCGGGACATTTGCGCCGAGACGATGAAGAT
>JBOGKW010000120.1:0-11275 GCA_050746205.1 Terriglobales bacterium
GCCTCACGCCCCCCTCCACCATCCCACCCGCCGTCGCCGCCGCCATCATTCCGCTCCCGTCGCGCTTCCCGCCATCCTACACCAACTTTGATATATGAATCCGCGCGGGCGGCGGTTAGCATAGGGTGTCCGCTGCCTTGGGAGGAACCCTCATGGCTCGCGCCTGCCCGCTGGGCTCGGCTTTGGCCGCTAGTGTCCTTGCCGCCGCCCTGGCCATCCCGCTGGTGGCGCAGACGTGGGAGATTCCCACCACGCCGCTGCGCGCCGAGCAAACGCCGGCCAACCGCGACTTCTTCCCGGTCGCGGTGTGGTACTCCGGCGGCAAATCCCGCGCCCCGATGGTGTCGCGGCATCCGCGCCGGGAACGGCAGGCATGGCTGCGCGACCTGCGGACGATTCGAACGACAGGCTTCAACACGGTGAAGACCTGGGTGGACTGGTCCACGGCGGAACCGCGGCCCGGGCAGTTCGACCTGACGAGCCTGCGGCAGTTGCTGGCGCTGGCCCACCAGGTGGGGCTGCGCGTGATCGTGCAAGTGTACGCGGACTCCGCGCCGGCCTGGGTGGGGCGCCAAAACCCCACGGCCCGCTTCACCACCGCTACGGGCGTCCAGATTCATTCGCAAGCGGCTCCCGGCTACCCGATGGACGCGCCGGGCGTGCGCCGCGCGGAGCTGGGTTTTTACCAGGCGGTAGCGCGGGTGGCCGCGGCCAGCCCGGCCTTTTACGGCTACGACCTGTGGAGCGAGCCGCACCTGGTGAACTGGGTGTGGTTCAATGACCTGCCGCACGTGCAGTTCGGCTTCAACCCCTACACCCAGGCCCGGTTCCGCCGGTGGCTGGAGAAAAAATACGGCGGCAGCCTGGAACGCCTGAACGCGGCCTGGTACCGCACCTACACCGCGTGGGGTCAGGTGCAGGCGCCGCGTTTTGGCACCATCCTGTCGTACACGGATTTTCTCGACTGGCAGGATTTCCTATCCGACGACCTGGCGTTCCAGTTGCGCGCCATGGCGGCGGCGGTGCACGAAGTGGACCCCACCCACCTGACCAGCAGCCATTCCGATATTCCCGGGGTGCTAAACACGCCGCTGAGCGGCTACGTCAACCCGGACGATTGGAAGATGGCGCCCCAGGTGGACTACTACGGCGCCAGCTTTTATCCCAAGCACGCCAGCGCGCGCTTCGGCGGCTGGAAGCCGGCCTTTCGCGCCTTCGGCTATGATGGCGCCTACGCCGCCAGCGGAGGCCGGGGCTTTTACGTCGGCGAACTGCAAGCCGGGCAAGGAGCCACCGGGCTGCGGGTCAACGTGCCGGTGACCGCGGCCGACATCCGGGACTGGACCTGGTCATTGATCGCGCACGGCGCCAAGGCCATCTGCTACTACGCCTGGTACCCGATGAACGCGGGGTATGAGTCCGACGGCTATGGCTTCATCCGCCTGGATGGCACGCTCACCCGCCGGGCTCGCGCCGGCGGCGCCATCGCCCGCGTGGTCACGCGCCACGCCACGCTGCTGCATCAGGCGCAGCCGGCGCCGGCGCAGATCGCCATTCTGTACAATCCGCTCTCCTATCTGAGCGGCGGGGACACGGTCGGCCCGGGGCGGCGCGTGCGGGATTCGATGCTGGGCTTCTACCGCGCGCTGTGGCGGGAAAACATCCCGGTCACCTTCATCCATGCCCATCAAGTGGCTTTGGGCGGGCTGTCGCGTTACCGCGCGGTCTACCTGCCCTACGCCATTACCCTCAGCAACGCCGATGCCACCGCCATCCGGCGCTATGTACGCCACGGTGGCGTCGCTATCGGCGAGGCGCGGCTGGCTTGGAACAACGCCCGCGGCTTCGCCAATGCGGCCATTCCCGGCGGCGGACTGGCGCAGGTGTTTGGGGTGGAGGAAGAAGCGTTGATTCCCGGCGCGAAGTCCGCATACACCTTCCTGCCGACCGCGCCCGACGGCCTGGCCGGGCTGTGGCTGCCGGCGGCCGAGTTTCAGGAGGATCTCAAGGTCACCCGCGGCCAGGTGCTGGCGCGCTTCGCCGACGGCCAGCCGGCGGTGGTGGCCTCGGGCTATGGCCGCGGCAAAACGCTGTTCATCGGCAGCTTTCTCGGGCTGGCGGCGGAACAGTCCACCGCGCCGGACGCCGACCGGGCAATTCAGGCAATGGCGCGCTGGGCGGGCATCAGCGCGCCGGTGCGGGTCACCGGCGCCGGCGCCAGCCCCGCCGCTCGCGGCGCCAGCCAGGTCGAGGCGCGGCTGCTGGAGCGCGGCGGCACGACCATTCTGGTCGCCATCAACCGCGGCGCCGCCGGCCAATTCCGGTTCGCGGTGCGGCGACCGGCGGCCCGCGGGGTGAATTGGCTGGCGCAGGACGTGCCGGTGGCCGTGCGCAGCGCCGGTGGCGAGAGCGAGCTGAACCTGCGCTTGGCGCATGAAGGCGTGGCGGTGATTTGCCTGCAGCCCGCGGTGGCGGCGCGGTGACAGCGGCTGGGCGACGCAGCGAGGGTCAATGTACCCAAGGCAGCCCCGCAGGAGCAGCCGAATTGTCCTCGGAGTCCGGGAGTTCCAGGACGGTGATCGTGCCACCCGACGGTTTGAGCCGGTAGGTTCGCATCCGCGCCCGAATGCCGTTGCGACGCAGTTGCTCCGCCTGCGCTCGGCGGCTCAGCCGCCCTATTCTGGACGCTCCCGATGGTCGCTGCGGCTGGGCTTCGACGGCCGGCAACGGACGCCCGCTGGCGCTCCGGGCCTCTCCAAGTTGCCGCGGCAAGTAAGCTGGCGAGCGCCCATCGCATCGGGCAGCCCGATCCAGTTCCTCATCCGACATGCGGGAGTAATCCTCACGCGCCATGGGGTTGCTGCAGCCCCTTCGATGTCCGTACGGCGCCGGCGGACTCCGATTGCGGCTCCCGGCCCAGGGCGGCGCATTCCCGAATGGGGACCCACGGCCGGGACCGCAGCCCGCGGCCGGCGGCATAATGGCGGCATGAGCCGCTCGCCGCAATTCCAGCTCAAGCGCGCCTATGATCCGGCCGCGCCGGGGGATGGGGCGCGGTTTTTGGTCGAGCGGCTGTGGCCGCGGGGCCTCAAAAAATCCGCGCTGCCGTTGACCGCATGGCTGAAGGACGTCGCGCCCAGTACGCAGCTGCGGCAATGGTTCGCGCATGACCCCGCCAAGTGGGCGGGCTTTCAGACGCGCTATGGCGCGGAGTTGAAAAGCCAACCGGAGGCCTGGGCGCCGCTGCTGGCGGCGGCGCGGCAAGGTCCGGTGACGCTGATCTACAGCGCCCACGACCCGGTGCATAACAACGCCGTGGCGTTGCGCTCCTTCCTGCTGCGGCGCCGGCGGTAGGCGGCGCCGCCAACCGCACGGGGCGGTCTAAAATCCAGATCTGCGAGGATATAATCACGAGCGTGGAACTCGTGGCGGGCTGGTACACCCCATGCTGCGCGTACAGAGTGTGGAAGCCTCAATCGCCTTCTACGCGCTGCTAGGCTTCGAGCTCGTGGACAAGATGGGCGCGCCCGAATGTCTGGGCTGGGCGCGCATGCACTGTAAAGGCGGTGCGCTCATGTTCCTGCGCGCGGAGGAACCGGCCGACGAAGGCGCACATGCGCTGAGCTGCATGTACACGCCGGATTTGCCCGCACTGCGCGCCCACTTGGCCGCCAGCGGCATCGCGGTCCCGGAGATTCGCTACCCCGATTACCTCCCTGCCGGCGAAGTGCAGATTCAGGACCCCGACGGCAATCAGTTGGCGCTCGCGCAATGGGGGCCGGGAGACGACGAGCGCTGGGAGCGGGAGCGGGGCGAGCGTCTGGCCCGCTAGCGCTGCGCCTTCTGGCGATGAACGCTGGCGCGGCCGCCCCGCGCGATTGGGCTGCCAACCAACAGCTCGGCAAAGCCGCCCTCACCCTCTCTAGGGTGATCGCCCCAGCACCGCCCAACGGGGCGTTGAATTGTCCGGCATCGTGAGTGGCAGAGGCTACGATGGCGCTTGGTAACCACGAGACCGCCCGCCGGGAGAGAGCAGAGAGCGGTGAAGCGGCACGAGCCGGGAGGGGGTGTGTGTGTTCACCTGATCAACCCCAGTCATCTTTCCTTTGGCCTAGCCGTCATCTCCCGGCGCTGGTTGTTCGTGCTGGCCTCGGCCACCCCCGCCGCCTACGGCGATCCGCTCTAAAATAGATTTATGAGCCTGGGCACCGAGCGCTATCAGAATCTCGATCCGCACGACTACCGGCCGGGCACGCGGGAGATCTACTACGGCAGCCAGCAGCATGAGGGCTTGGTGCTGACTACGCTGGACCGGGCCGTCAACTGGGTGCGCAAGAACTCCATTTGGCCGATGACCTTCGGGCTGGCCTGCTGCGCGATCGAGATGATGAGCATGTCGGCCTCGCGCTTCGACATTGCTCGCTTCGGCGCGGAGGTCTTCCGCGCTTCGCCGCGGCAGTCGGACCTGATGATTATCGCCGGCCGGGTCTCGCAGAAAATGGCGCCGGTGATCCGGCAACTGTACGACCAAATGCCGGAGCCCAAATACGCCATCAGCATGGGCGCCTGCGCCACCTCCGGCGGCGTGTTCAACAACTACGCGCTGGTGCAAGGCGTCAACCAAGTGATTCCGATTGACCTCTATGTGCCCGGCTGCCCGCCGCGGCCGGAGCAGTTGATCTACGCCATCCTGATGCTGCAAAAAAAGATCGAGGAAGAGGGCGGCAGCTTCAAGCGCGCGCTGAACCTAAGCTAGGGTAATAATATAGTTGACAAATGCTGCCAGGTTCGGTAGTCTGAACCCATGGAACCGAAAACACTGCACGCCGCGATGACGTATTTCGCCGATTCTGCGAACTGCCGCGAGTACATGGTGGCGCGGCGCTGGCCCAATGGCGTGGAATGTCCGCGCTGCGGTGGCAAGCAGGTGTCGTTCCTCGACAAGTACAACCGCTGGTTCTGCCGCGACGGTCATCACGACGGGCCGCAGTTCACGCTCAAAACCGGCACCATCATGGAGGATTCTCCTATCAGCCTAGACAAGTGGCTGATGGCGGTGTGGATGGTGGTGAACTGCAAGAATGGTGTCAGCAGCTACGAAATCCACCGCGATCTCGGCATCACTCAGAAGTCGGCATGGTTGCTGAACCATCGCATTCGGCTGGCGATGCAGGACGGCTTCTACACTACCAAGCTTGGCGGCGCCGGCGGTGAGGTCGAGGTAGGCGAATCGTTCATCGGCGGCAAGGCGCGGAATATGCATCTCAGCGAGCGCAAGCGCCGGATCACCGGGACCGGGCCCAAGGACAAAGCCGCGGACATGGGAATCTTGGAGCGCGGCACCGACGCCAAACCGAGCACGATTCGCACCGCGGTTGTACCCGACCGGAAGACGTCGGGGCTACGGGCGGAAGTTCGCAAGCACGTCGAGGCCGGAGCTGCACTGTACAGCGATGCGCTGAAATCCTATGAAGGGTTAGAGGGGGGGGTTCCGGCATCAAGCCGTTGACCATGCCGTGCAGGGCGTGGATGGCCGCATACACACCAATGGGACGGAAACTTACTGGTCGCTGTTCAAGCGCGGCTTGAACGGCACCTACGTCAGCGTGGAACCACTCCACCTGTTCCGCTACCTGGACGAGCAGACTTATCGGTTCAACAACCGGAAGATGACCGACGCGGCGCGGTTCGATTTGGCGGTACGCAGCATCGTTGGGAGACGCCTCACGTTCGATCGGTCGACGGGGAAGGCACGCCCTCAGACCGAAGCTGAGTTTGGGCGCTAAGCTGGCGCGTCAACGGCGCGCAGGTCGCCAACGAGGGAAACGTCAGCGCGGTGTCCGTTGACCTGGAACTGGTGGTCCTTGCCCATCTCATCCCAAGCAAATTCCTCTAGTTCGTCAGTGGCGCGGTCGCGGCGGTCTCGGAGCGCGAAAGCGTCATCGAAGGCCGCCGCGTCCCTGAATTTTTTGTAAAGACCTTCGTACGGCGGAAACGCGCCGCCAAAACCAATGACGCGACGGGCATGCGCAACCATGTCAAGCTGCTCAGCCGTCCAACTTGGCGCGATGTAGGAGTCCTTAGCGAAGGCGTGTTGGCCGCTCAGGGGTTGGTAGCGCATCGGGTATGCCGCGATCCCCCAGCCGAGTAGGTCGCGCACGCGCTCAAACAGATCGGCCGGCTTGTCCTTGTAGTTGAACAGCACGTAGCAGGTAATGTGACGGAAGCGGCGATTTGGCACGTGCTTCTTCAGCAGCAGCACAGCCCTCTCCATCACATCGCGCATGCCAACGAAATCGTAGGCCAGCCGCGCGGTCGGCAGTTTGATGCGCGCAATTGCCGCCGCCGATTCCTCGGTGATGAATCGGGCGTCGAGACCTTGATTGAAGTCGGCCTCAAGCCCCAAATCCTCGATTTCCGCGAACACGCGGCGCCAGTCCGACTCGCCCAAGATGTTGTTGTCCCACAGGATGACGCGCGTATGGTCGGGGTGGATTAACCGCTTGATCTTGTTGTCTCTGAGCACCTGAAACGGCGAGCCTTCCAACTTCGGCACGGCGCAAAAACTGCACTTCCTTACGCAGCCTCGATGGCTGAACAGGATGGATGCCTTGCGTCGCCTATGCCACTCGGGAACCAAGCTGTAGTCCGGCAGGAACTGCTCGGCCTCCTGCACCAGACCCGTCACAACTTCGTCAGCGCCAGCCGTTGCCGCGTGATCCGGCGTCAGCGATGCGTAGATGCCGCCCAGGGAAATCTTGGCCCGCGGGAAAAGCGCCCGGTAAAACTCAACGACTTCGTGGACTGGCTTCCACGCCCAAGTGAACAGGCTGGTGACCTTGATCTCGTCCGGGATGAAGCGGGTAACCAAGACAAACCCCCGCACCAGCCGAACTTCGTGGCCCTGCGACTTGTAAAGCGACGCCAACTTGAGCAGCCCAAGTGGCGGGTACTGGGTGTAGTACGGCGGCTCTACCAGCAGGATTTTCATGCGCGTTTCTCTGCCGGCCGCCCAGCCTCGGTGGCTGGCCGTCGCGGGGGCGGCTCAACTAATTCATGGCGGCGGCGGAAATACTCGACCGTCGCGGTCTTGTCCGCCTCACTGTACTTCCTCGATTTATTGCCGAAGCGTTCTCGCAGCGGGACCGGGCAACGAAGCGGAGAGCCATCAACTTCGATGACCTTTCCTTCGTGCTTGGCCAAGGTATTTTTCGTGACGCCGGCTGCATCGGCAACCTGCTTCATGGTGTAAAGCTGCCCAGGGGCCATGGCGGTCTCCGTGATCTCTACGATCCTCGTTCATATTTAAGCACCAGAATGGGTCGAACGCAACACCACGCCGTAGTAGGCTTGAACTCTGTCAGGAACGACAAGTAACCGTCGGAAATTCAGGTACCAACCGGTACCAACGGAGAAAACAATGGAGAACACGAACATTACGGAAGAAGTGACCGTGATGGGCCATCCCGTCCGGTTTACATACAGCAACGTTCCAATCGAGCAAATCGAATTGGACCAGAGCAACCCGCGAATCCGGTACCGCCTGGCTATGGAACAGAACGGGAAGGGGCTGGAGCAGGTCATCATGGCGCTGCCCGAGGTGAAGGAACTCCGGAAGGACATCGAACTGACCGGCGGCCTCCGCGAGCGGGTAGTGCTGCAACAGAACGGCAACGGCAAGTACAAGGCGTTGGAGGGAAACTGCCGGATGGTCTGCCTCCAAAGCCTACACGGAAAGAGTCCCGATGAGGATAAGTGGAAGACCGTTCCCGCGCGCATCCTGCCCAAGGACACCGACGAGAAGCAAATCGCCGTGTTGTTGTTGGACTGGCACGTGGCGGGAAAAATCACCTGGCAGGCGCACGAGAAGGCCGGCCAGGTCTACCGCATGCTGAACGAACTGCACATGACAATGGGCGAGGTGGCGATGTACATGCGCACCTCAAAGTCAACTGTCGGACGGCTCGAATCCGCCTACCGCATGATGGCAGACCGCTACTCGAAGATTGACGACGAGGCGTACCGTGAAAACGGAGAGAAAAAGTATTCCTACTTTGATGAGTTTTTTCGCCAGAAAGAACTGAAGGAGGAATACAAGCGCAATCCGCAGTTCGGCGACGTGTTCTGCCGCTGGGTGGGCGAGGGCCGGCTGTTCAAGGGAGAGGACGTGCGTCAGCTTGCCGGCATCCTCCGCAACCCCGAAGCCCGCTCGAAATTCGAGTCGGCCAAGCCTCCGCAAGCGGCGGTGGCCGAAGCGATGAAGCTGATGGAGCAGACCGAGCCGGAGATCGGTTCGGATTTCTTCAAGCTGCTGGCGAAGCTGAAGGAGGCTTGCACGAGTGCCGCCCAGGTCAAGGAAATTCTGCGCATCCGCGGCGACAAGGTGGCGCGGAAGCGCGTGCTCGACGCCTACGAGGCGCTTGGCGACTTCATGAAGCTCGCCGATGCGCTGCCGGAGCCGAAGAAGTCGGAGAAGTAGCAATGCCTACGACAGCCGACAAAGGGGGGATGCCATGCCAAGGAGGGTAGCGCCTTCGCTGCCCGCCGGTTCACCGGCACCGGAGGCGCAAACAGGAAGAGCCGACCTGCCACCTGTCAGGGGCTAGTGGGTCGGCTCGTGGTGGACATTCCGAGCGGCGTGGGTGCCTTGCGGTGCCCGCGCCGTTTCGCTTTCAGGGACAGTATACTGCGCCCATGAGGAAACCACTACCGCCGCCGGCCGTTCCCGGGAGCACCGACGCCGAGAGGATGGACAGCGCCGTGCGCCAAATGTTCAGCATCTCCAAGGAGGAATTGGAGAGGCGTGACGCAAAGTGGAAGCGAGCGCGGTCCAAGAAGGCTAGGCCGCAAAAGTAATAGCTAGGGCCGCGCGTTCATGTAGGCGATGAAATCGTTCCAGCTAATCGGCTTCCCATTCCCGCGACGGGTCCGCCCTTCGCACCATTCCAGCCGAGCCTTGCTCAAGATGAGATCGCCGCGATGATCGCCGTGCGGGTCGGAGACCTCAAGCTCGATGCCGTTGTTTTTCAAGGCCATCTCAACCTCAAAACTCTTAATCGTTACGTCCATGCAGCCTCCTGACACCACGACCAGAAGAGGCTACCGCGACGACTGGACGTTAGTCAACTATATTGTTACCTAAGTTAGCCACGGGGAACGGTACGCGCGGCCAGGGCCGCAGTGGCGCAAAAATGCATTCGTGACATTTTGGGCGAATCCGGTTCGCGTAAGTTCTTTTGTTTCAGCCGCGGTGAACCTGGTTCGTTACTAAAATCCTGTCACCGTCGAAAGGACAGGGTGGCTTAGCCGCCCGATTCTGGAGATTGGGCTGCGGCCCGAAGGCGAACGCCAGCGGGCGGCGCCGCGCCGGACGGCGGCGACTATCCGGCCGGTGGCGGGAGAATGACGAAACGGCCCTGGGCGCGCACCAGCACCTCACCGGTGGCGGAGCGGATCTCGGCGCGCTGGAGCAAGTTGCGGCCCTCGCGCCCGGCCTCCTCGGCCTCGACCACGATCTCGGCGTCGACCGGCGTCGGGCGCAGATACTCCAGGCGCAGCTCCGCGGTGACGGCGCGGACCTGATGGAAGCGCGCCAGCTTGCCCATCGCTTCATCCACCAAGACGGCGAGGATGCCGCCGTGGGCCATGCCGCCGCTGCCCTGGTAGTCCGGCCCCAGGCGGAAGCGGCCGCGAATACGGCGCTGCTCGTGGTCTTGCTCAAAAGTCAGCTGCATGCCGCGCGGGTTGGCGCCGCCGCAGCCAAAGCAACGGTTATCGCGGCGGGGCGCCAGCGGTTGCACTGGCGGCGGAGAGGGAGCACTCATCGGGCCAGCATAGGCGAGTCCGATGCGCCGCATCCAAGAATTCAATCGCCCGCGGCGCGCCGTCGCCGGACAATGGGGCCATGAGCGAGCTATACGTTGTCTGCCGTCCGGCCAGCGGCGCTCCCAGCCCGGCCGAGTTGGAAATCGCGGCCACGTTTGGCAGCAAGGATCAGGCGGTGCGGGAACTGGACCGGCTGAACTTGCTGGCCACGCCACAAGCGCCCAGCTGGCGGCTGCTCATCAAGCACAGTTAGCGTCTGGGCAGGCCGGCGCCTGCCGCACGCATCACCGTGCCCGGGCGCGACGCCTACCCGGTGTTGCGCATCCCGGCGGCGATGCCTTGCATGGTCAGCAACAGCGCCCGCTCGCCCTGCGCCCCCAGCACACCCCGGCGCTGCCGGCCGAGCAAGCCGGCCTGCAGCAGGCTGAGCGGATCCACGTATGGGTTGCGGAGGCGAATGGAGCGGGCGAGCACGGGCGAACGCTCCAGGAGCTGCCGTTCTCCGGTCACGGCCAGCACGGACCGCACCGCGCGCGCGAACTCCCGTTCCCAATCCGCCGCTAGCCGCTCCGCCACGGCGGGATCGGGGGCGAGGGCGTGATAGGCGCGGGTGATGGGCAAATCGGTTTTGGCCAACGCCATCTCGGCGTTGTCCATCAGGTCGCGGAAAAACGTCCATTCCCGGTACAGCCGCCGCAGCCGTTGCCGGCCCCCGGGGCGGGCTAGTTCCGCCTCCAGCGCCCGGCCCAGGCCGTACCAGGCAGGCAGCAGCGCGCGCGTCTGGGTCCAGGCAAAGACCCAGGGAATGGCGCGGAGACTGTGGAAGTCGGGCTGTTCGGCGCGGAAACTGGGGCGAGAGCCGAGGTTGAGCTGGCCGAGTTGCTGCACCGGCGTGGCCTGCCAGAAATAGGCCAGCAACTCCGGCGTCAGCAGTTGGCGGTAGGCAGCCAGGGAGTCGGCCGATAAGCGGGTCAACACCGCGGCTCCGGCGGTGGCACGGCGGACCGGGTGCAGCACGTGGGCGGCGCTGGCAGCCGGCTGCAAGCCCAGGGTGGCCAGCAACAGGCCGGCGAGGGCGAGTTCCAGGTTGCGCCCGGCGATCTCCGGATTGGCGTATTTGGCGGTGATGACCTCGCCCTGGTCGGTGACCCGCACGCGACCCCGCACGGTGCCCGGAGGCAAGGCCAGCAGCGCCTCATAGGCGCGTCCGCCGCCGCGGGCGACGGTACCGCCGCGGCCGTGGAAAAACTCCAGCTGCACGCCGGCGGCGCGGGCCACTCGGGTCATGGTTCCCTGCGCCTGGTAGAGCAGCCAATGGGAGGCGACGTAGCCGCCGTCCTTGTTGCTGTCCGAGTAGCCGATCATCACCTGCTGGCGCCCGCCGCGGTGGCGCAGGTAGGCGGCGTAGGCGGGATCGGCAAACAGCCGCGCCAGCACGGCCGGCGCGCGC
>JBOGKW010000121.1:0-11105 GCA_050746205.1 Terriglobales bacterium
GTTTGGCGCTGCGCGCGCGGCCACCCGCGCCGAGCCGGCTGCCGCCCCCGGCGCCGGCGCCGGGACGGAGGGGTTGGTGGTGCTGGCGCATGGCTCGCCGCTGCCGCAATGGCACGCTAGCGTCGAGCGGATGGTCCAGGACCTAGCCGCCGCCGGCGGCTGGGTGCGCGCCGCCTATCTGCCGCCGGCGCCGCCGCCGCTGGAGGCGATCACCGACCAGGCCGCCGCCGCCGGGATGCGCCGCTTGGTTGTGGTGCCGTATTTTCTGGCCGATGGCCTGCACGTGACCCGCGACATTCCGGCCTTGGTCGCCGCGGCCCGCGCGCGCCAGCCCGCAATGGATATCCGGTTGGCGGCGTCGTTGGAGGGGCATCCCGCGCTGCGCACCGCCGTCTTTGCCCGCGCCGCGGAGGCCGACGCGGGCTAACGGCCCGAGCGCGGCCGAGCGGGCGGATTGATGAGCGTCGCGTGGCCTCGCTTTCCATCCCCAGGCGGCCCCTGGCCGCAGTGACAATGCGCCAGACGGCAAAAGCAAAACGTGACATTTGGCCGGCGGGCCCCTGGGCCAAGTCCTTTGGAATCAGCTGGAGCAAACCTACTTAGTTACTAAAGAGCTGTCACGTCCCAAAGGCCACGTGGGCGCCGGGCGGGGGGTTCAACTCGCCACGGGGCGACCGGGGCGAGCGGCACAGCCACCAGGCGCACACCGGGGCGGGACGGCGGGCAACGGACGCCCGCTGGCGCTCAGGGCGCGTCCACGTTGCCGCGAGCAGCCTTTCCGCCCCGCTCGGGCGTTGCTGGGCTGCGGCGCTAAACCGGCCGAGGGCCGCGTCCGGGTGTTACTTGCCGTGATGCGGCAAATTCACGCAGGCGGCAACCGCGGAGTTCGGGTTGATGGCGGTGTTGCCGTACTCAATGTGGCGGATCACTCCGTGCTTGTCCACCACGATGGTCGTGCGCAACGCCCAGTGATAGGTCATCCCCGCGACGTGCGCCGGCTGCAGAATGCCATAGCGCTGCAGCACGGTTCCGTTCATATCGCTCAACAAGGGGAAGGTCACGCCGATTTGCTTGGCGAAGGCGGCATTGGCCGCCGGGCTGTCCATGCTGATGCCCCACACGACGGTGCTGGTCTTTTTGAGTTTGGCCAAATCAGCCTGATAGGCCTGGAGTTCTTTGGTTCAACCGGGGGTAAAGGCGAGCACATAAAACGCCAGCAGGACGCTGTGCCGGCCCAGCTCGCTGCGCAGGGTGACGGGCTTCCACTGGTCGCTGAGCAGGGTGAAGTTCGGGGCCTTCTCGCCGACCTTGAGCCGGGTGCGGACGATCGGGCTCTTGGCGGCTGGGGCAGGCAGCGCCCAAGCGGCGCCGCAGGCCAGCGTGGCCAGCAGCGCAAGGGCGGCGGATGAGCGGCGGAAGAGCCTCATGGAACTCACTTTACTACGATGGGCTGTTTTTGCGGGGCAGGCTGCGGCCTTTTTTGCGACCGTTCCTTGCGGTCCAACAGCGCCAGCAGCTCGTGAAGTTCCTGGCGCACGGCCCGCAGCGGCGCCGGCGGCTGGGCGGTGAACGCCAGCGCTGGCTGGCGGGATTTGCGTTGCAGTTGCAGTTGCTTCCGCGCGCCGGCGATGGTGAAGCCCTGCTCGTGCAGCAGCGACTTGATGGTCAGCGCCAATTCCACCTCGCGGCGGCGATACAGCCGCTGGCCGTGAGAGCTCTTGCCCGGCTTCAAGGCAGGAAACTCCGTTTCCCAGTAACGCAGCACGAACGGTTCCACCCGGGCCAGGCGCGCCACCTCGCCAATGCGGAAGTACAACTTGTCGGGAATGGAAGCCAAGGCGGGAGGCATGACAGCGCCGCGCTAGCCGTATCGTAGGCGGGTTGCGGAAGCGGGGTCAAGCGCCAGGAGGTGGTAGAAGCGCGTGTGGGCCCGCCGCCTCGGCGGCCCCGGGGCACCGCGGCCGGGCAGCCGGGACGCCAGCCCCACGGTATGATCATGGAGCGGTCGCTTTGGCGTGGGCGCGCAGGGCGGCGGCAAGGTACGGCATTGCAGCGGCGGGCAGTGATCACCGGGATGGGCGTGGTCAGCCCTAATGGCGTTGGCCGGGAAGCGTTTTGCCGGGCCACCCAAGCCGGCATCAGCGGGGTGCGCGTGGTGGCCGCATTTCAGCAGGCGGGCTTGGGGGCGCAGATCGGCGGCGAGGCGTCGGAGTTCGATCCCCTGGCCCACATGGAGGCGCATGAAGCGGCGCAAGTGGGCCGCGTGGTGCCGTTAGCCCTCGCCGCCGCGGCCGAGGCGCTGGCCGATGCCGGCCTGGAACCCGGGCGGTTGAGCTTGGAGCAGCGGCGGCGGATCGCGGTGCTGATCGGCAGCGGCGGAGCGGCGCTGGAGTTCGTGGAGCGGCAGTTCGAGTTGTATTTTTCCGGCCAGGCCAAGCGCTGCTCGGTCTACACCATTCCCTCCGCCACGCCCGGCGCGCTGGCCAGCGAACTTTCGATGCGCTTCGGCCTGCGCGGCTTCAGCCATCTGATCTCCACCGGCTGCACCTCCTCGACCGACGCCCTCGGCTATGCACGCCAGCAGATTCTGCTGGGCGCCGCCGACGCCGTCCTCTGCGGCGGGGTGGACGCGCCCCTGGCGCCGCTGATCGCGCGGGCCTTTGGCCTGATGCGCGTCCTGACGACGGCGTGGAACCACGCCCCGGAGCGCGGTTCGCGGCCCTTTTCCGCCGATCGCGACGGTTGCGTGCTGGGCGAAGGAGCGTGGATGTTCGTGGTCGAGGAAGAAGGGCGGGCGCGGGCCCGCGGCGCCCGCCCCTACGCGCGGCTGGCCGGCTACGGATCCACCTGCGACGCGCACCATCGCGTGCGGCCGGAGGATAGCGGCGAGGAACCGGCGCGGGCCATGCAACTGGCGCTGGCCGATGCCGGGCTGCCGCCGGAGGCGATCGGCTACGCCAACCTGCACGGCACCTCGACGGTATTGAACGACCGAATCGAGACCCGGGCGGTGAAGCTGGCGCTGGGCCGGCACGCCTACCGCACGCCGATGTCAGCGCTCAAGAGCCAGATCGGGCATCCCCAAGGCGCCAGCGGCGCGGCTGGGGTCGCGGCCACGCTGGCGGCGCTGGGCGCGCAGCGCGTGCCGCCGACGCTCAACCTGGACCATCCGGATCCGGAATGCGATCTGGATTATGTGCCGCATGAGGGGCGGGCCCACGGCTTCGCCCACGCGCTGTGCAACTGCATCGCATTCGGATCGAAGAACTCGGCGCTGGTCCTCTCGGCGGTGCGGCTGAGCCGGCCCATGCTGGACGGGGCTCCCTTGGGGCGCGCCACCCGCCCGGCCTCGGCGGCCGGTAAGCGAGGCGCGCCGACGCTCGGCAACTCTTAGGGCTGCCGCGAGTGGCACCGATGCGGCAGCGGCTAGCGCGGGAATGGCTGGATGAGGACGCCGGGCCGGAGGCGGAAATTCGCGCCAGCTTGGCGGATCTGGCGTGGATTCACCGTCGGCTCGGCGGCGCCGTCGCCTTGGAGCGATTGCTGGCTTCCTGGCGGGAAAGGGCGGGTCGGGCGCTGCCCCGGCGGCTGGACATTCTGGATGTGGGCGCCGGGGCCGGAGCGGGAACGATGGCGATGCTGGCCTGGTGGCGGGGGCAGGGCCACGACGCGCGGCTGGTGGCGCTCGACCGGCGGGCCAGCCATTTGGCCGCCGGCCGGCCGTGGCCGCCAGACGTGGAGCTGGTGGCGGGTGACCTGTTCGCGCCACCCTTTCCGCCGCGCAGTTTTGACTTGGTGGTTTGCTCTTTGCTGCTGCACCACTTCCATGGACCGGCCGCCGTCGAGGCGGTGCGCCGCATGACGGAACTGAGCCGGAGCGGCGTGGTGGTCCACGACCTGGAACGCAGTTGGCTGGGATATTGGGGCTTCCGCCTGATCGCGGCCATGCGGCTGAGCCGGATGACCCGCCATGACGGCCGTTTGAGCTTCCGCCAGGCGTACACCGCGCCGGAACTGGCGGCGCTGGCGGCGCGGGCGGGCTGCGGCGCGTTTCGAGTGCAGGCGGCGGGACGATTCCGGCTGGGGCTGACCATTTGGCGGGCGGGAGAATCCAATGGGGCATGAGCGCATCCGATCCCTCTCCCCGCCCGCCGCGGCCGGAACCGCAGCCGCCGGTCGGGCCGCCGACCATCCCTCCGCCCCGCACGCCCCCGGGGCCCGTCCCACCGGAACCGTTGCCGCCGACGCCGGGCCCGATGCCCCAGCCGCCCATCACCGAGGATGGTGGGCAAGCAGTGGCGGTGACCGGTGGCCTCGGCCTGGCGGCACCGGCGCGGTGGCATCATCCCCATGGCTATGACGCCTGATGCCGGGCGGCCCTGGGATTTGGCCGTGGTCGGCGGCGGGCCGGGCGGGGCGATGACCGCCTGGCGCGCAGCGCGGCTGGGGCTGCGCGTCGTGGTGCTGGAGCAAGGCAAGTTCCCTCGCGACAAGGTCTGCGGCGAGTTCGTCTCCGCCGAGGCGCTTGAGTTGCTGGCCGAGGCCGCACCCAGCGCCGTGGCGGAGGCGCCCGCGATCGCCGCGGTCGCATGGGTCACCCGGAGCGGCCGGCGGGGGGACTTCGCGCTGCCCGCGCCGGGGCGTGCGATCTCGCGCTGGCGGCTGGACGCCGCCCTGTGGGCGGCGGCGGGCGCCTGCGGAGCGGAGCGGCGGGGCGGAGCCAGGGCAAAAGCGTGGCACAGCGAGAACGGCGCCAATGGCAGGCTGGAGTACGAGACGCCGGATGGCCGCCCGGCGGAGTTGCGCGCCCGAGCGCTGGTGATGGCGGCGGGACGATGGTGGCGGATGGAAGGACTGGGCGGCGGCGCCGCCGGCGCGCGGCCCGGCGCCGCCTGGGTCGGGCTGAAGGCCCACATCCGCGGCGTACAGGCGCCAAGCCTGGAGATGTTCGCGCTGGATAACGGCTACTGCGGTCTGGCGCCGATGGAAGGCGGGGAGGTGAATGTCTGTGCCTTGGTGCGCAGCCCGCCGCAGGAGCTGGCGGGCTGCCGCGACCTTACCCATTGGCTGGGCGTTCATTCCGCGCCGTTGGGCGAACGCCTCCACGGCGCGGCAATGGCCTGGCCACCGCAGGTGACGGCACCGGTGTTTTTGGGAGGACCGCGGCGGCGCTCGCCGCGGGTGTTCTGGGTAGGGGATGCCGGCGAGTTCGCCGATCCGTTTACCGGCTCGGGCCTGGCGCGGGCTATGCTCGCCGGAGCTTTAGCGGCGGAGATCGCGGCGGCGGAGTTGGCGGCAGACGGAGACCTGAGCCGCGCCGCGGCGCGGCACGCGGCGGCGGCGCGGGCCGCAACGCGGCAGGCACGGCGGTGGAGCGGTGGGCTGCGGCGCTGGCTGACCGCGCCCCCGGCATGGCAGAACGCGGCCGCCGCGGCGCTGGCCCACGGGCCGCTGGGCCGCGAGCTGGCGGCGCGCACGCGCTGGGACGCCGCTGCCGCACGGCGCCGCTAGGGCACGTAGCGGCGGCGACGCGCCGTCTAGGCGGCGCCGCAGGTGGCGGCGAGGGTGGCGTGCACATGGGCCAGCAGGGGCATCAGGTGCAGGACGTCGCAGCGGTTGTAGGCCAGCAGGCGGTCACGGGCGGCGCGGTCGCCATCATTGCGCCAGGCCCACCACAGCCGTACCGCGTCCCAGCCGTCCAGGCCTCGCACGGTCGGCGGCCGCTCCAGCCCGAGGGCCTGCTCGACGCGCTTCAGTCCGCCCTTCAGTCCGGCTTTGGGCGCAGTGAAGCGAAGATCAATGTGCACCGGGGGCAGGGCGGAACCCGACATGCGCCTACCCCAGCGGCGGCGCAGCGCGGGCACGTCGAAGCCGGCGCCGTTAAAGGTGACCAGCAACTGCGCGCCGCAGGCCTCCAGCCAATCCGGCAGGTCATCCAGATTCTCCTCCGCGAGAAAGGCTTCATACCGCTCGCCGTCGGAGACGCCCACCAGCGTAATCTCCTCCTCGTCGCCGGCCGCGCCGTTGGTCTCGATGTCGAGATACAGACAGCGGGCCGCGAAGCCGCCGTAGAGCCGCCAGCTCTCCCCATAGCGGGCCAGGGCGGAGAAATGCCCCGCGTCGCCGGCCGCCAAGGCGGCTTCGGCAGCGGGCAAATGGGCGGCCAGCCGCGCCGCGAGCGCAGGGCGCAGCCGGCCGGCGACCGCCGCCGCCAGCGCCGCAGACCAGTCGGTGTATCCGGCGCGCCACAGCGCGCGCTCGGCGGCGGGCCCAATGCCCGGGACCTGGAGGAAGGTACGGCGCAGGACCGAGCCGGGCGCGGTGGAAAGCGCGGTCTGGAGCCTCGGGCTTGGGGCTTGGGAAACCACGGTGCTAGCGCCCGTCTAGGCGACGATGCGGCCGTCCTTCATGTGCAGCGTGCGCTGGGCGAAGGCGGCGGCCTCGGTATTGTGCGTGATCATCAGGATGGTCTGGCGCAGCTCGTGGTTCAATTCGCGCAACACGCCGAGCACGGCCTCGGAGTTGTGGGAGTCCAGGTTGCCGGTGGGCTCATCGGCCAAGAGCAGTGCCGGGCGATTGACCAGCGCGCGGGCGATGGCCACGCGCTGCTGCTCGCCGCCGGAGAGTTCTGCCGGGCGGTGGCCCAGGCGCCGAGCGATTCCCAGCCGCTCGATCACCTGGTCCCGCCAGGCGGCGGGCCCGGCGTGGCGGCCGGCGATGTCCCGCGCCAGCTCGATGTTGCCGGCGGCGTCGAGCGTGGGCAGCAGGTTGAAGCGCTGGAACACGAAACCGATCTGCCGCTTGCGCAACGCCGTGCGGGCGGCGTCGGAGAGGGCGCCGTACTCGCGGCCGGCAATGATCACGGCTCCGCTGCTGGGCTGCGTCAGCCCGCCGATGACGTGGAGCAAAGTGCTTTTGCCGCTGCCTGAGGCCCCCACGATGGCGACAAACTCGCCTGCCTCGACCGCCAGCGACACACCGTCCAGGGCAGCAATCCCGGTTTTGCCTACGTGAAAGACCTTACGGACATCGCGCACCTCAACGATGGGCATGGGTGAGTTGATTTTCGCACGCCGGCGGCCGCCCGCGAGGGAGGAGCAACCTCGGTTGCTGGCGGGACCATCGGTCCCGCCCGGCACCAAAACCCCGCGTGGCCCGGTGGTACGGCGGCGCGGGAGCGCCCCGCCTTTCGCGCCCGGACGGCCGAGCCGGCTTCGGGGGTATGGCCACACGGGTCGGCGCGGGCCGCCTACGTTGGGGTTCACTCCCGGCGCAACGCTGCCCAGGGTTCTTCGCCGGCGGCGCGACGTGCCGAAGCGTAACACCCGCCCAGCGCCAGCGCAGCCAGCCCCGCGACAGCGGCGGCCAGCACGCCGCCATGAAGCGGCGGCAGGCCGAAAATGGCGTGGCCGATCAGCTGCTCAAACCCGATCGTTGCGAAAGCGCCCAGGGCCAGGCCGCCAGCGGCCAGCGCCATGCCCTCACGCACCATCATCCCCGCCACGCGGCCGGCACTGGCGCCCAGCGCCCGACGCAGCGCCAGCTCCCGCCTGCGCCGAGCCAGGGCAAAGGCCAGCACGCCGTGCACGCCCAAGGCCGCCAGCAGGGCCGCCAGTGCGGCGAACAGGGCCAAGAGGAAAGTGCGGAAGCGCGGCCCGGCCAGCGATGCGTACATCTGGTGGCGCAGCGAGTGCACCGCCTGCGGCGGCACCGTCGGATTTATGGCCAGCAGCGCGCGAACCGCGGCCAATTTCAATGCCGCGGCGGGCAGGCGCGTGCGCAGGACAAATCCGAGGATCGGGAAATTGAAATACCGGGTGGCGGCGGGCAGGAACAACTCGAGTTGCGGTTTTTCGCCAACCCGCGTCAGTTCCACATGCTGCACGACGCCAACGATGTGGAACATGGCGAGCTTCGCCCCAATCGGATTCTTGCCCCGCCAATAAATGTGAGCCAGGCGCTCGTCTACGATCGCGGCATGGCTGCGCGCGTCGCCGGGCAAAAAGCCGCGGCCGCGCAGCAGATGCACGCCCAACGTGCGGAAGGCATGTCGTCCGGCGTCGATCGCCGCAACGGAGAGCATCTTCGTGGGAGGCGCGGCAGCGCCGGGTTTCCGCGCCTTGCCGCCGTACCACGTGATTTGCAGGCCCAGCCCCATGCCGGAGAATGGCAACGGCTTGATTAGCGCTGCCGACTCCACGCCGGGGAGCGCGCCGAGTTTTTGCAGCGCGGCGCGGGCATAGGCGGCGGCCTTCTTCGGCGGGTATGCCGCCGGCGGCAGGTACACCTGCAGCCCGAGCAGGTGGCGGGGATTGAATCCCGGGGGGACGCTGCGCAGTTGCACCAATCCCTGGAAGAGCAGCACGCCGGCCACCGCCAACGGCAGGGCCAGGGCGAATTCGGCGAGGACCAAGGCGCGGCGCAGGCGGCGGCCCCGCCGGTCGCCGGTGACGTGGCCATCGCCGGATTGCAGTTCCCGCGCCGGATCCGCGTCACGCGCCGCAAGCACCGGCGCCATGCCGAACAGCAGGCTGGCGAGCAGGCCCAGGCCAATGGCGTAGACCCATGCCCCACCCACCAGCCCGATGCCGGAGGCACCCGCGAGCTGGCGCAAACTGGGCGGCGCCCAGGCCCAAATGGCGCGCACTCCAGCCCAGCCAACCGCCAAGCCCAAGCCTGAGGCCGCGAGGCCGATGGCCAGGCATTCCCCAAAGGCCGCCCCGGCAACGCGGCCCCCACTAGCGCCCAACGCCGCCTGCAGGGCCCACTCCCGCCGCTGCTCGCTGGCTTGGGCGGAGAACAAGCTGGCCAGGTTGGCGCAGGCGATCAAAAACAGCAGGCCGACCGCGCCCCAAAGCATGAGGAGCACCGGCCGCGAGCGCTGCGTCACCGAGCGGTGCAGCGGGGCAACCGCGACGCGCAGGTGGCGCGCCGCCAGTTTGCGCCTTGCGGCGTACACCGCCATCGCCGCTCGCGCCTGCGCCAGATCCGCGCCCGGCGCCAACCGGGCAATCGCAGTGCCGACCCCCACGTTGGCGGGAACGGCCGGCCGCGGCAACGGCAAAACATAATCGGGCCGCTCGCCGTTGGGCATGCGGAAGCCGGGCGGTAGGATGCCGATAATGTGGTAGCTCGCGCCGCCTACATTCAGTTCCTCGCCGATCTGAGCGCCGCGACCGATTTGGCGCTGCACCTCGGGCGCGATCAACATGATGCGCGCTGCGCCCGGGGTGAAATCGGTGGCGAAAAAGCCGCGGCCCGCCTGCGGCTCCGCGCCCAGTAAGGACAGCAGTCCGGGGGTGACTTGGACGCCATGGGCCAGGCGCAACGCCCCGCGCGTTGCCATCAGCGGCTGCTCGATCTGCCATTGATATCCGGCGACGGCGGAAAACACGCGCCGGTCGGCGCGCCAGGCGTTCAGGTTTGCCAACGAGGGGCCTGGGGGGTAGGCAAACGGCCCCGCCAGGCCGAGGGACACCAGGCGCTCGGATTGCGGGTAGCGCAGCGGCCGCAGCAGCACCGCGTCGGCGACACTGAAGATGGCGGTGTTGGCGCCGATCGCCAGCGCCAGCGATAGCACCGCCGCTAGCGCCCAGCCGGGCGAGCGCCGCCACCGCCGCAGCATCGCGCGGGCGGCCAGCCCGTCGCGGATGGGGCCGAGCGCGAGCATCGCGCCGCCAGTATACTCCGGGCACCCAACGGCGCCATGGCAGGGCAAGGAGCCAATTCGCGGCGGCGGCAGCGTCCCGGGGCTAGTTCGGGCGGGGGTAGGCGCCGCATGGCGTCGCAGCCACTCCCGGCTCGCCATTCGATACGGCCATACTTGGTAACCCGGCTTGGGTAATTGCTGGCGTCGCCGTGGGCGCCGGCAGCTAATATGGCCATAGCATGCTGAAGGTGACGTTCACGCTGGACGACGCCACCATCGCCCGGTTGGAACGGACCGCCCGCCGCCTTGGCGTCCCCAAGAGCGCGGTGGTGCGGGAAGCCGTCCTGGAGTACGCGGCGCGGGCTGGCCAGTTGGCAGGCTCCGAGCAGGCGCGGCTGCTGGCGGCGGTGGACCGGATTGCACACCGGCCGCCGACGCGGGAACAGGCGCAGCTGGATGAGGAACTGGCCAGCTTGCGTGCGGCGCGACGCGGCGCTGGCGCGAGCGGCGGCGAGGGCTAGACCATGACCGTGCTAGACACCTCCGTGTTGCTGGCCGCGCTGACGGGCCCGCGGCCGCTATTGCGGGAACTGCGGAGGCGCTGCGCCGCCGGCGAGCGCCTGGCCGTGCCTGCCTTGGTGCTGTTCGATTGGCGGCTGGGACCGAGGACGGGGGAAGAGCTAGCTAGCCAGGAGGAACTGTTTCCCGCCGCCGCGGCGCTGCCCTTCGAGGCTGAGGACGCTCAGCTCGCGGCCACGCTGTTTAAGCGCCTGTCGCCGGGCCGGGCCAGCGCCATGGCGATAGCCATTGCCGCATGCGCCCTGCGCCAAGAAGCAGCACTTTGGACCCTGCACGGCGAAGACTTTGCTGGCATCCCAGGCCTGCAATTGGTATAAAGAGTGCGGCGGGGTGGCCCCGACCGCCGCGCAATTTCTGCCACCTTCAGAAAAGAAAAGGGGTAAAAGGTACCATGGCGCCGGGTGGTGGCCGCCGTGGCACCGGCACAACTGCCTTTTTTTCAACCACTTGTGATGGGCGGCCGGTGGTCCTCCGGATGCACGCCAGTTCTTGTTGTCGTCCACAATCAAGGGAGAAAGCGCCATGCGCAAAATCAGTCGCGGGTTTTGGTTTGCGTTATTGCTACTTGTGATTCCTGCGGCCCTTCCGGTCGCCGCCTCCGCTCAGTTTGGGATTGGGATTTCGGTGCGCATTGGTCCGCCGGCAATCCCGGTCTATGTCCAGCCGATGTGCCCCGGGGAGGGCTACATCTGGACGCCGGGCTACTGGGCCTGGGGCTCGGGCGGGTATTACTGGGTGCAGGGCGCTTGGGTGATGCCGCCGGCCGAGGGTTTGCTGTGGACGCCGGGCTATTGGGGCTGGGGCGGTGGCGCCTACCTTTGGCACGCAGGCTATTGGGGCCCGCACATCGGCTTCTACGGCGGCATCAACTACGGCT
>JBOGKW010000122.1:0-11072 GCA_050746205.1 Terriglobales bacterium
CGTAGGACAGGCGTCCCGCCTGTCTGCCCCAACGAAGGCAATTCCTCTGCCTGGCAGCCGAGACGGCTGCCCTACAGGCGGCGCCCGTAGGACAGGCGTCCCGCCTGTCTGCCTCCGACGAAGCTTTTCCCTGCCTGGCAGCCGAGACGGCTGCCCTACAGGCGGCGCCCGTAGGACAGGCGTCCTCGCCTGTCTGCCTCCGACGCAGCTTTTCCTGCCTGGCAGCCGAGACGGCTGCCCTAAGGGCGGCGTCCGTGGGACAGGCGTCCCGCCTGTCTGCCCCAACGAAGGCAATTCCTCTGCCTGGCAGCCGAGACGGCTGCCCTACAGGCGGCGCCCGTGGGACAGGCTGCACCGCCTGTCTGCCCCAACGAAGGCAATTCCTCTGCCTGGCAGCCGAGACGGCTGCCCTACAGGCGGCGCCCGTAGGACAGGCGTCCTCGCCTGCCTGCCTCCGACGCAGCCTTTTCTGCCTGGCAGCCGAGACGGCTGCCCTAAGGGCGGCGCCCGTAGGACAGGCGTCCTCGCCTGTCTGAGCGGCCACGCCGGTCAAGCGAGCGGCACTCCGCGAAGCATTTGAAGGATTCTCAGCGCGGTAACCCGGAGACGCCCTGAGCGCCAGCGCGCCTCCGTTGCCGGCCTTCCGACCCCCGCATGCGCCGCTGTGCCGGGGGCCCCGGGGCCGCCGGGGCGTTCGGAGGCGGACAGCGCCGTCCCGGAAGCGGACACTTGGCGGAGGAGGCGGGGGAGCGCGTGGCGGAAACAAAGAGGTTAGGGCGGCAAGATTGGCGGGCGAAATGCTCCTGGCCCGATGACGGCATTTTCGCTACGCAGCGTAGGAACTGAACCATGCGGAGAGACTTTCAATATGCGTGGCGCCAAATTCGGCGCCGCCCGGGCTTTGCGGTCGTGGTCCTGTTGACCTTGGCGCTGGGTATCGGCGCCAATACGGCGGTGTTTAGCGTCATCAACGCGGCGTATCTAATGCCGTTGCCCGTATCAAAGCCGGGGCAGATCTACGCGCTGCAAAACGATTTCGCCCGCGGCACGTTTCGCGTCAACCGCCCGGCGTTGCACCGTTACCCGCTATTTTCCTACCTCAATTTTGCCGCGTTGCGCCATGCGGCGGCCAGGAGCGCCGATATATTCGCCGCAACGTCGGTGAACGAAATGGCCTTGGGCGCCGGCGCGCGGCAGGCACGGGTACACACGCAGTTGGTTTCCGGCAATTACTTTTCCGCCTTGCGCGTCCGGCCTTTCCTGGGCCGGCTGATCGCGCCCAATGACGATGCCGCGCCGGACGGGCGGCGCGTTGCGGTGCTCCGCTACGCCTATTGGCGGAGCCGTTTTCACGGCGCGCGGGACGTCATGGGCACAACCGCCGTCGTCAACCACGTGCCGCTGCAAATCATCGGCGTGGCGCCGCGGGGGTTTTACGGGGCGGATAAATACGACATCCCGGACCTGTGGCTACCGCTGCGGCTGGAGCCGGCGGTCAATTTCGACGGCGACGTCGGCACCCACGGCCGGTTCGGCCCCGCGGACATGGACAAGCCGTGGAGCGGCCAGCCGGGCATCCTGTGGCTGAACCTGTATGCCCGCGTCCCGCGCGGCGCGGCCGGGCAACTGACGAGCTCCGGGAGCACCATTGCGGGCCGGAGCTATCTGCGCTACGCGTCCGCCAATGCTCGGGTCCGGGCGGCGCTGGCGAACTATCGCCTGCGCGTGCTGCCCGCCTCTCGCGGCTACGTCGAGACCAGCCCGAACCAGCGGCGGGCGGTGGAGTTGCTGTCCGCGATGGTGGGGCTGGTGTTGCTGATCGCCGCTTGCAGTGCGGCGCTGCTGTTCCTGGCACGGGGCCTACGGCAACAACATGAGCTGGCCATCCGCCTGAGCATTGGCGCGGGCCGAACGGTCTTGCTGCGGCAATTGCTGGCGGAGGCCCTGCTGCTCGCGCTGGCGGGGGCGGCGCTGAGCCTGGCCTTCGCCGCCGTGGCGCACCGCTGGCTGGAGCGGGCGGTGTCGCTGCCCCTGCCGGCCGGCATCGGCAGTCTGGGCTGGCGGGTGTGGGCGTTTGCCGGAATCGCGGCGGTCGCGGCCAGCGCGTTGGCCAGCTTGATCCCGGCCTGGCGCTTCCGCCACCTCCAGCCGTGGCAGGCGCTGCAATCGGGCGACACCACGCGGGCGACCGCGGATAAATTGACCTTGGGCCGCGGCCTGACGGTGGCGCAGATCGCCCTGTCGCTGCTGCTGTTGCTGGCGGTGGGGCTGCTGGGCCGCAGCGTGCAACGGCTGTGGGGCTTCAACCCGGGCTTTCGGACTCGCACCGTGCTGAGCACGTTCATCGCACCGGACATGGCCGGCTACCGAGCCAATCAATTCCCCGAACTGGATCGGCGCATCCTGGCGGAGATTGGCGGGTTGCCCGGTGTGTCGGCAGCTGGGCTGGCGGCAAACGGGGTGATGAACCACTCTCTATGGATGAGCGGCTTCGTCGTCGCGCCCCGCGGCGGCCAAAGCGCGCAGCGCGCCGACATCGAGGAGGATGCGGTCAGCCGAAACTATCTCCAAGCCTTAGGCGTGCCCCTCCTCCGGGGACGCTGGTTCGCCCCCTCTGATGGTCCGAAGGCACCGCAGGCGGTCCTGGTCAACCGCGCCTTTGTGCGCCGTTTTCTCCCCGGCCAGAATCCCATCGGCGCCACGCTGGGCTACGGCGCGGCGCACGATGGCGAGTTCCACATCGTCGGCGTGATCGGGAACATGCGAGCCAATTCCATCCGCCAATCCGCGCCGCCCATGGTGTTTAATAACTTGAGGCAGGATCCCATGGAGGCACTCAACCTCGTGGTCAGCTGCCGCATCGCGCCGGGCGCCGTCGCGCGGGAAGTTCGGCGCGCGCTAGCGCAGGTGGCGCCGGGCATGCCTGTGTTCGGCTTGATGACCTTGCAGGAGCACATCCGCGGCTCGGTGCGCGGAACGCAATATTTCGCCGAACTCTGCGGCGACTTCGCCCTACTGTCGCTGGGGCTGGCCTGCCTGGGGCTCGGCGGCATCCTGGCCTATGGCGTCGCGCGGCGCCGGCATGAGATTGGCGTGCGCATGGCGCTCGGAGCGCGGCCGGGGCATATCTGCGGCCTGATCCTGAGGCAGGTGGCCGCTCTGCTCGGGCTGGGGCTGGCGATTGGCGGGACGCTGGCGTTTTGGCTGGCGCCGCTGCTGCGCGGCTTTCTATTCGGCGTCAGCGTCTGGGACCCGGCGGCGTGGCTGGGCGCCGTTGGCGCATTAGTGCTGACCGCCGTTGCCGCCGCGGCCTGGCCCACGCTGCGCGCGTTGCGCGTGGACCCGATAGAGTCGCTGCGTTACGAGTAAGCGGCGCGGCGCGACCGGCGCCGCTGATGGCGACCCGCGGCCCGTGGGACAGGCGTCCTCGCCTGTCTGCCCCAACGAAGGCAATTCCTCTGCCTGGCAGCCGAGACGGCTGCCCTACGAGCGGCGCCCGTGGGACAGGCGTCCCGCCTGTCTGCCCCAACGAAGGCAATTCCTCTGCCTGGCAGCCGAGACGGCTGCCCTACGAGCGGCGCCCGTGGGACAGGCTGGCCCGATTGTGTGCCGCCGACGAAGGTTTTTCCTGCCTGGCAGCCGAGACGGCTGCCCTACGGGCGCGGCCCGTGGGACAGGCGTCCCGCCTGTCTGCCTCCGACGAAGCCTTTCCTGCCTGGCAGCCGAGACGGCTGCCCTACAGGCGGCGCCCGTAGGACAGGCGTCCTCGCCTGTCTGCCCCAACGAAGGCAATTCCTCTGCCTGGCAGCCCAGACGGCTGCCCTACGGGCGGCGCCCGTGCGGAGCGGCGCGCTTTGGGCTGAGCAGCGTCCAGAATCGGGCGGCTGAGCCGTTGTGGCCGATTCGCGGGCTGCCCGCGCGGGTTGGGCGGGCGTCTCCAGGCGGCCCCAGCGCCCAATCAGCGGGAGCGCCGGCGAACCCCGGAGGGCCCGTCGGAGCGATAGAGGTCGCGCACCTGGGCGGCGCGGGCCGCCAGTTCGCGGCGCAGGCCGGGCGGCGAGAGAACCTCAATGTCGGCGCCAAAGCTCAGCAGCAGGCTGCCGGAATGCCCGATGCTCTCGATAGGAATCGTTGCCCGCCGCCAGCCGTCGCCGTCGAGCACGCCATGGCGGATGCGCTCCGCGGCTTCGCTGCCCAGCCACTCCAGCCGGGAGGAAGCGGCGGACGACGCGCGCACCTGCGCCTCACCCTGATGCAGGCTGGCCTCGAAGCGCGCCCGTTCGGTCCGCCAATGTTTCGCCAGGTCGAAGCCCGGCGGCTCGTCAAACGCCGCTCTCAACCGCCGGAGGCTGAGCACGTGCCCGACCTTATAGGTGCGGATGCCGCGGCCTGCGTCTCGCGCCACCAAATACCACGCCCCAGCCTTCACCACCAAGCCCAAGGGATCGAGTGTGCGCCGCACCAACGCCGACCAGCTTTGGTAACGGACGGTGATCCGCTGTCGCGCCCACAAGGCGGCGGCGATGGCGCGCAGATGCGGAGGCGGCGGCTCCCGCCGGTACCACGGCTCCGGGTCCAGATGAATGCGGTCCCCCACCCGCTGCGCCGCCCGCCGGGCGGCGGCCGGCAGGGCGGCGAGCAGCTTCAGCCGCGCCATGCCCAGCGGTCCGCCCAGACCCAGATCGGCCGCCGGGCCGGCGAGGCCCGCCAATAGCATCGTTTCGGCTTCGTTGGCGGTGAGGCCGGTCAGCCGGGTTTCATATCCGCCGGTTAGCTCAAAGCCGCCCGCTGGCCCCCGATCGCCGCGCACCGGCACCCCCGCCGCGCTGAGCTCGTCCACGTCGCGGTAAATCGTCCGGACGGAGACCTCCAATTGCCTCGCCAACTCCGCGGCCGTTAGGCGACCGCGCACTTGCAGCCGGAGCAGGATGGCAAGCAGCCGGTGGGCGCGCATGTCGGTTTCTTATATTCCTGACATTCCTTGTCAGCATACCTCCGGCAGGCTGGAGGGCAGCGAATGAAACCGCCATGGAACGCTTATTCGCCAATCCAGCCATCTCCCGCGCCCGTGCGGCCGCCGACGCTTACCGGGACGGGCGCGGCGATTTTGCCGTGCTCACCGGCGGCTGGTCGGTCGAGCACCGGCGCCTGCGGCGCCGCCTGGCGGGCGATTCGGCCTGGGATGAGTTCGCCGGGATCTGCGAGTCGCTGCCCATCTTGGGAGGGTTGGGGCAGGTGGACGACAACTTTCTCGACCTGCCCGGCGGCGCCTCTCGCGCCGTGACACTGCGCAGGTTCGATCCGTCCATTGGGCGATGGAGCATCTGGTGGGGCGATGGCCGCACCGGGCGACTGGATCCGCCCGTCCAGGGCCGGTTCGAGGCCGGCGTGGGAACGTTTTCGGGCGTGGACACGCTCGAAGGCCGCACGCTCCAAGTGCGCTACATCTGGTCGGAGATGAGCCCGGCCTCCGCGCGCTGGGAGCAAGCGTTCTCCGCCGATAGGGGCGCGCACTGGGAGACCAACTGGATCATGCAATTCCGCCCCGCCGCGGCTGGGCGGTGGGCGACGGCGAAGATGGGCAAGGAGGAAACGGAGCTATGACCGGCGGTTGCGAAGTGGTGGAGCTGCGGCGGTACCGGCTACGGCCCGGGCGGCGGGAGACGTTGATCGAGCTGTTCGAGCGGGAACTGATCGAACCCCAGGAAGCGGCCGGGATGTGGGTCATCGGCCAGTTCCGCGATGGGGACGAACCGGATCAGTTCGTCTGGCTGCGCGGCTTTCCCGATATGGACCGCCGCGCCGCCGCGCTCGCCACCTTCTATGGCGGGCCGGTGTGGGCGCGGCATAAGGATGCCGCCAACGCCACTATGATCAACTCCGATAACGTGCTCCTGCTGAGGCCCGCCAGCCCCGGCGCCGGCTTCGGTGCGTCCGCGGCGCCCCGGGCGCCGGCGGGAGCCGGCGGCGAAGGCGGGGGCCTGATCGTGGCCACCGTCTGTCATCTCGCCCCGCGCACCGAGGGGGATTTCGCGGCGTTTTTCGCCGCCGCGGTCCGGCCGCAACTGGCCGCCGCGGGGGCGGAGGTGCGGGCCGCCTTCATCCCTGAGCGGGCGTCGAATACGTTTCCCCGGCTGCCGGTGCGCGAGGGCGAAACCGTCTTTGCCTGGTTTTCGGCGTTCCGCGATCGCCCCGCCTATGACGCTCATCTCGGCGCGCTGGAGCGCTCGGCGGCGTGGCGAACCGATATCGCGCCGGAGCTGGACCGGCGGGAGTGGCGGCGGAACGAAGTGTCATTGCTTTCGCCCACCTCCCGCTCGCATTTGCAATATTAGGCGGTGCGCTGCCGATGCGCCGGGCCGGCTAAACGCCCGCCGCCCCGGGCGAGCGGCTACTCCCGCTGGTCGCGGTAACTTGCAGGGGCCCTGAGCGCCGGCCGGCGTCCGTTCCCGCCCGCCCCACCCCAGCATGCAACCGCGCGCGCTTGAGCGGAGCGGCGCGCTTTGGGCTGAGCCGCGTCCGGAATCGGGCGGCTGAGCCGCCGCAGAGGCTGAAAAGGCTTGAAATGCCAAAGGCCATCGGTGAGAATCTCCGCACACAGCAATATCCATGCGCGCGGGCCAAGTGCCCATTCTTTTCGCGGCGGCATCTAGGCCGCTCCGCCGGACAAGGGAGATTGCATGAGAACAACGAACGACAACGACGCGGATGCGATCAACGCCGCCCCCGCCCAAATCACCCGCCGGCGCGCGTTGGGCTACGCGGCGGGCGCCGTGGCGACCGCCTTTGCCTCAACGCTGCTGCCGCCCAACCTCCGGCGGGCACTGGCCGCCGAACCCCCGCGCAGCGCCTCATTGCGGGACATCCGGCATGTGGTCCTGCTGATGCAGGAAAACCGCTCCTTTGACCATTACTTTGGCACGATGTCCGGCGTACGGGGTTTTCGTGATCCGCGGGCCATGAAGCTGCCCAACGGCCGTTCCGTTTTCCACCAACCCGATCCGGAAAACCCCGACGGCTTTCTGCTGCCGTTTCATCTCGACACGCGCACCACCAACGCGCAAAAAATCCCCTCCACCAGCCATAGTTGGCACGTCCAGCACGCGGCCTGGCATGACGGCAGGATGGATAACTGGATTCCGGCGCACCGCCGGGCCGACGGGGCCAATGGCCCTTACGTGATGGGCTACTACACGCGCGCGGACATCCCGTTTCAATTCGCGCTGGCCGAGGCGTTTACCGTCTGCGATGCCTATCATTGCTCGGTGATGGGGCCGACCTGGCCCAACCGCATGTATTGGATGACCGGCACGATTGACCCGGAGGGCGAGCACGGCGGTCCGATGATCCGCAACGTCATGCCCGCCGGCGGCTTCGGCTGGACCACCTATGCCGAGCGATTGGAACAGGCGGGCGTCAGCTGGAAGGTCTACCAACAGAAAAACAACTACGGCTGCAATCTGCTGGAAACCTTCACCGCCTTCCGACGGGCCGATTACGCTTCGCCGCTTTTCGCCAAGGGCATGGCGCGCGGCCCGGAAGGCCAGTTCGAATACGACGCCATCAATGACAAGCTGCCGACGGTTTCTTGGATCATTCCCACCAGTTATCAGTCCGAGCATCCCGACTACATGCCGGCGGCTGGCGCCGCCTTTGTCGCCAGCAAAATTGACGCCATTGCGGCCAACCCGGACGTTTGGGCCAAGACCGTCTTCATCCTCGATTACGACGAGAACGACGGCATCTTTGACCATGTGGCCCCGGTAACGCCGCCGCGGGGCACGCCGCAAGAATTCGTCTATGGGCGGCCCATCGGTTCGGGGTATCGGGTGCCCTGCATTATTGTTTCGCCCTGGACCACCGGCGGCTGGGTGTGCAGCCAGTTGTTCGATCACACTTCCGTGCTGCGATTCCTCGAAAGGCTCACCGGCGTGCGCGAGTCCAACATCAGTGACTGGCGGCGGCAAACGTTTGGCGATCTGGTCTCGGCCTTTGGTTTCCACGGCGCGGCGGCCGAACCGCCGGTTTTGCCGGACACCAGCGGCCCGTTGGTTCGGGCGCGCTATGAAGCCGAGCACCTGCCCCGGCCCGCGATTCCCGGCGCGCATCAATCGCCGCCGACTCAGGAAATGGGCCGGCGCAAACACATTCCGCCCACCGCGTAACGCCCTCCTGGGCGCCCCGCCAACCCCTCGAGCCCAGCGGTCCCGCCGGCTGAGAGCTAGGCGGCAACATGGCGAGGCCCTGAGCGCCCGCAGGCGGCTGTTGCCAGCCGTCCAGAATCGGGCGGCCGAGCCGCCTCGAACGCTAGCGGCGTTCCGCGATCGCTCGGCCCATGGCGCTCATCTTGGCGCGCGGGAGCGGCCGGCGGCGCCGCGCGGCGAAGCCGCGTCGGAGTCGGACCGGTGGTGGTGGCGGCGAAACGAAGTGTCCTTGCTGTCGCCCACCGCCCGCGCGCGTTTGCCATATTGGGGGTGCGCCGCCGATGCGCCGGGCCGGCTGAACGCCCGCCCGGGCCGCGGCCGGGCGCGGCTACTCCCGCTGGTCGGCCAGGTCCTGGAGCAGCTGGCGCGGCTTGCGTTTCTTGTTTTCCACGCGCTTGGTGGCAGGCGGACGGCCGTGCATGCGACTGCGGCGGCGCTGCTCAGCGGCCACGTCAGATGGGGTCTGCTGCGGCTCCGGTTTTCGCTTGCCGGCCATCACGGATAAGCCTGCCGCGCTTGGGGCCCCGGGCGGCGGGCGACTGGCGGAGAGGGGGGGATTCGAACCCCCGGTACAGGTTTTAGCCCGTACAACGGTTTAGCAAACCGCCGCCTTCAGCCACTCGGCCACCTCTCCGGCAAGCCCGGCGGCCGGCTGGGGCCGCGGGGCTCTCTCCATCATAACGGGAGGCATGGCGGTCCGGCACGGCCGGTGAAGAGGCGGCGCAATTGCCTCCGCACAACCACCGGCGCTCCGGAGGCGAGTTGGCGCGGAACGCGCGTGGGGGCAAGTTATGATGGTGGCGCGCTGCCCGACGCGCGAGCGCCCTAAATGCAGCCCCTTGCCGCGTGGGTAAGCGCTGCGCGCAGGCAATCGTTCCCAAACCCTCAGCGGTAAGCTGCGCATCAGCCCAGCGGCAGGGCCCGCTAGCGGCGGGGCCGTCCAGAACCGGGCGGCCGAGCCGCCGTCCTAGGCTGTCTGCGGCTTCGGGGTGACCTGCGCTCGAAACACCTTGCCAGGTAGAACCGGAGACTCCGCTTGGTGGAAGGGGAGATCCGATCAAGAGGAAGCGGTACAGCGAGGAACAGGTCATCGCCGTCGTGAAGCAGCACGAGGCGGGCGGCGGGTGCCGGATCCGGCGCACGGGCACCGTCTTGCGGCATTTTGACGGTTATAGGACACTCCAACACATGCAAACGCCCTCCCAAAGCCAGGAGCCGCATTCCGCACCAGCGAATCCCTATGCTTCTCTTCTCAAACTGGCCGCGGATTATGCCCAGTCCTATCTGGCATCGATCCATGATCGCCACGTAGGCGTTACCGAATCGGCTCGTCAAGGCATGTCGGCGTTGGGAGGTGAAATGCCTGTCGATGGGGCGGCCCCGGAAGCGGTTCTTGGATTGCTGCATGAGGCAGGGTCGCCAGCCACCACGGCTGTGATGGGGGGACGATTCTTCGGCGGAGTGATTGGAGGAGCGATCCCGGTGACGGTCGCCGCCCATTGGCTGGCGGATGCCTGGGACCAGAATGCCTGCCTATACGAGATTTCGCCGGTAGCGGCGTACCTCGAAGAGGTGGTGCTTCGATGGTTAATTAACTTGTTCGGCCTACCTGCGACCTCGGGCGGAGCGTTGGTCACCGGCACACAAATGGCGGACGTCACCGCGCTCGCGGCCGCGCGGCACGCTCTGTTGCGCGATATCGGTTGGGACGTGGAGAGCGACGGCCTCTTCGGTGCGCCGCCCGTCTCCGTGATCGTAGGAGATGAAGTCCACGCCACGATGTTGAAGGCGCTTGCCTTGATTGGGTTCGGGAGATCTCGTGTGCACCGTATCCCTGTAGACAGTCAGGGAAGGATGCTGCCATCGCGCATCCCGAAGGTCGCCGGACCTGCTGTGATCTGCGCACAACTCGGAAACGTGAATTCAGGGGCATGCGATCCGATCGCGGACATCTGCGAGGTCGCAAAATCGATCGGAGCCTGGGTTCACGTCGACGGAGCCTTTGGCCTGTGGGCTGTGACCGCACCGGAGCGGCGTCACCTTGTGCTCGGCATGGAGCAGGCGGATTCGTGGGCGACCGACGGGCATAAATGGCTCAACACGCCGCACGATTGCGGCATCGCGATTGTGCGGGACAAAGAAGCCCTGCGGCAGGCGATGGCGATTGCCGCTGCCTACTATGGACCTCTTTCCAAGCGCGAGCCGATGCAGTGGTGCCCAGAGTCGTCCCGCAGGGCACGCGGAGTGGAACTGTGGGCCGCGCTGAGCACTCTGGGTAAGAGCGGAGTTGCCGCGCAAATTGAGCGCACATGCAAACATGCCGGCAAATTCGCGGCGGAGCTTCGCGAGGCGGGTCACGAGGTCCTCAATGAAGTGCCGCTCAATCAGGTGCTGGTCTCTTTCGGCTCCGACCAGCAGACGGAGCGGGTCATCGCCAAGGTGCAGCAGGATGGAGTGTGCTGGTGCGGGGAGACGGTCTGGAAAGGGCGGAAGGCAATGCGGATCAGCGTTTCATCATGGGCAACCACAGAGGACGATGTAGATGAGAGCGTTGCGGCGATTGTGAAAGCGCACCGGGAGACCTATCTGGCTCATCATCCCGAAGCCCGCTGAATCGTACGGGAGAGTCGGCTAGTGCCGAGAAATCCATCACGGCGGTCCGTAATGGCGACAACAGGCCGATGCACTCATTGAACGGCGGAACAACCTAGATAAATCCAATGGCCGCCTTGTTTTGAACCGGCCCGGCGGCCGGCTGGGGTCGCGGGGCGTTCTCCACCATGCGGGAGGCCGGGCGGGCCGGCAGGGCCGGCGGCTGCCGAGGGGTCCGGGCGGAATCCCGGCGCAGGCAATATCGCGGTGGCCCAC
>JBOGKW010000123.1:0-10993 GCA_050746205.1 Terriglobales bacterium
CCGCCGCGCAGGCCCCGGCCGGCGCGGCGCCGCGGCCCGCCCCGCCGCCCGTCTATAACAGCCCCTCCAACCTGAAGGCGAGCGAGGTGGTACATCAGGCCATCGCCGCGCTCGGCGGTCCGGCGTATCTGCACTTCACCGGCCGGCGCGGCCAAGGGCATCTGTTCACCTTCGATCTGCGCGGCCAGTTGGCCGATCCCGGCATTTTGTTTTGGAGCTACTACCGCTATCCGGACGCGCAGCGCCTCGAGCTCACGAAACAGCGCAACGTGATTTACATCTATAACGGCGATCGCGGCTGGAACGTCAACTACCGCGGCGCCCGGCCGCTCGGGGCCAAGGCGATGCGCCGCGTCCACGACGAGCGGCAACACTCGCTGGACGTCATCCTGCGGCAATGGGCGGCCCAGCCCCAGACCTTGATGCTGTATCACGCCGCCGATCTGGCCTCGGCGCGGCCTGTGGAGCAGGTCTCCTTCTACACCGCCGGCGGGCGCTCCGCGACGGTGTCGTTCAGCATCTCCACCCACTTGCCGCTGGAGATAAGCTGGCGCGTGCCCAACCCCTACTCCGGTGGCTTCACCACCGAGTCGGTGACCTTCGGCAACTATCAGCCTTTCCAGGGCATTGACACGCCGCTGACGGTCGAGAGCTTTTCCGGCACCACTCCGCGCCAGGAAGAGTACTACACCGCTATCCAGTACGGGCCCCTGCCGGCCACATTGTTCGAGCCGCCGCCCCGGCGCCGGTAGCGGCGTCTAGGCCGCACCGCGTTGTGCCCCGCCGGAGCGGTCGGCGACGATGGTGACTTGCATGCCTCGTGCCCGTCGGACGATGCGGGTGATCAGGGGCAAGGCGAAACGGCGTTGCGACGGGCGGGCGATGAAGATCTGCGTGATGCGATGCAATTGGGCGAAGTCCACCAGCGCGCGGGCCACGTCCGTGCCGCGCAGCGTGCGCGTGTCAATGTGCAAGTTGCGGGCGAAGTTGAGGTGGCGCTCCACGGCCTCGTTGTCGTGCTCCGCTTCCTGGCCGGGCGCGGCGACATGCAGGGCGTAACACGTGGCATGCAGATAATCGGCGACGCGGCGGCCGCGGCGGATGAGCATGGCGCTGGAGGGGTCGGCGGTAACGTGGATAAGGATGCGCTCGCCGCTGGCGGGTGGGAGAGCAGGGGCTTCGCGGCTCTCCACCTCGTGGGCGGCCTGGCGCAGCGCCAACTCGCGCAGCGCGACGAGGGTGGATTCGCGGAAGAAGTTTTCCGCGGCGCGGCGGGCCCGTTCGGGTTCGTAGATCACGCCGCGTTCCAGCCGGTTGAGTAGGGCACGGGGCGTCAGATCCACCATCACGACCTCGTCGGCACGCTGCACCACCCAATCCGGCACCGTCTCCCGCACCCGGACGTCGCTGATGCTCTGCACCTGGTCGTTGAGGCTTTCCAGGTGCTGAATGTTCATGTTGGTAAGCACGTCGATGCCGGCGGCGAGCAAATCCAGCACATCCTCCCAGCGCTTCTTGTGCCGCGAGCCGGGGATGTTGGAATGGGCGAACTCGTCCACGACGCAGACGCCCGGATGGAGGCGGAGAATCGCCTCCAGATCCATCTCCTCGAACCAGGCGCCGCGGTATTCGATGCGCCGGCGGGGCACGGTTCCCAGTGCGGAGGCCAGAGCGATGGTGTCGGGGCGGCCATGCGGCTCGAAATAGCCGATCACTACGTCCGCGCCCGCGCGGCGCATCTGGCCCGCCTCGCCCAGCATGCGGTACGTTTTGCCGACCCCGGCGGCATAGCCGAGGAAGAGCTTGAAGCGGCCGCGGGCGGTCTCAGGCATGCGCCGGTGCGCTAGGGGTCGCGGGCCGACTTTCGCTGTCCGCGTCGCGGTGGGGGAAAATGCGGATATCCATGCCCTCGCCGCGGCGGATCAGGCGCTCGATCCGGCCGCCCCGAAGGCGCTGAAGCCAGGTTTCCCGCGCGGTGTGGCCGATGAAGATTTGAGTGACGCCGCGGGCGCGGGAGAAGCGCAGGATGGTTTCGACCCACTGGTCGCCGGCGAGGAGGTGGATTTCGGCGCCGGCGGCGCGGGCTATGTCCATGTTGCGGGCGAGTCGGCCGGGCCGGCTGCCGGAGCCTTGCACATGCGCCACGATCAGTTCGCCGTGAAAGCGGTCGGCGTTGCGGCGGCCGCTGGCGATCATTGCGCTGGCGTCGCCGCCGCCGATGCAGACCAGGATGCGCTCCTGCGCGCCCGAAGTGGACTGCAGACCGTGGCAGCGGAGATAGGCCTCGAGTTGCTGGTCCACGACGTCGGCGGCCAGTAGCAAGGCCAGTTCCCGCAGCTCGGACAGCCGTTGGCGGCGCAGCAGGGCCTCCTCGGGGCCGGGCGCCACGGCCGCCTCCGGGGGCGCGTCCACCACCTCGATCTCATCCGCGGCGCGGAGAAAGGCCTCGGGAATGGTGTCGTGAGGATCGCGGGGCCGGCCGGTGATGCGCTCCACCGCCGGGCCGCGTTCGGCGATGAACTGGAGGTTGACGGTGGCGATGGTGGAGATGCCAGCCGCCAACAGGGCCTCGACATCCTGCCAGCGGTTCGGGCGCTCACTGCCGGGCGGGTTGGCGTAGGCCAGGCCGTCCACCAGGCAGACCTCCGGACGGCGGCGGAGAATAGCGGGCACATCCACGGCTGACCGCAGGCCGGCGGCCCGCGGGGGAACCATCTCCAGCCGCGCCAAAAGCACCTCCACCTCAGGTGAATTGCGCGGCTGGATGGCGCCGACCACCACGTCTTGGCCGCGCTGGGCGCGGCGGCGGCCCTCATCCAGCATGCGGAAGGATTTGCCGACGCCAGAGGTATAGCCGAGGAAGACTTTCAGCCGTCCACGGCGGGCAGTCTCTTCCTCTGCCTCCGCTTGCCGGAGGAGGCGGTCGGGGTCGGGTCGGATGTGCGGCGGCATGCGGTTAGAATGCCACGCCGGTCTCGGCGGCGGCGCGAACGGCGTTTGCGCCGGGGCACGCGGCGCCGGAGGGAGCGCCAACGCCAGCGCAGCACCCGCGCTCGGCAGTGGAACTCGGTCCTGGGGCAACAGCTGCGTTGGTGGAGATGGCAGCCGAGCGGTCGCAAGCGGCGCTGTGCAGGCCGTGGGTCGCCAAGCGCGCCAGGGGGGCGCCGCAGCGGCGGCACCGCCAGGTGGGGGCCATCCTCCGGTCGGACGGCGATCGGGGTTTGCGGTTGGGAGGGCCGCCGTGAGGCCAGCGGCTCACCGCGACCTCTGCGGGGGGGATCGCGGCATGCCCCAGCTCTTGCAGGGCCAAGTTAAGTCGCAGGACATTCACCCTCGGCTCGCCGAGGAAGCCCCATTGCCGGCCCTGAACGTGGTGTCGGACCAGTTGGCGGACGGCGGGCAGGGGCAGATCCCGCGTCCGGGCCACCCGTGGCGCCTGCGCATACGCCGCCGCCGGGCTAATGTCCGGGTCCAGGCCGCTGGCGGAGGCGGTCAGCAAGTCGGAAGGAATCGGGCCATAAAACGCTGGGTTATTCCGCCGAAATTCGGCCGCGGCCGTCCCGACGCGAGTGATCAGGGCCGGGTTGGTGGCGGCGAAGTTCGAGCCGCCGGAGGCCATCGGATCGTAGCCGCTACCGGCGGCGGAGGGTCGGGGATGGAAATAGGCGGGCCCGGTGAAGGCTTGCCCCAGCAGTGAGGAACCGACGATTCGGTCGTCGGCGCGCAGCAGGCTGCCGTTCGCTTGCCGGGGGAACCACCATTGGCAAAGGCCGGTGACCACCAAGGGATAGATGACGCCCAGGGTCACTGTGAAAAATGCGATCAAGCGGAATGCCGGAGCCATATAACGCATGACGCCTCGTTTATGCCCAATGCATGGCGTGCACGATCACATCAATGGCCCAAATGCCGGGGAAAGGGGCGATGAGGCCGCCCACGCCATAGATCAGGAGGTTGCGGCGCAAGAGCGCGGCGGCGCCACTGGGACGATAGCGCACGCCGCGCAGGGCCAGCGGGATGAGGGCGATAATGATCAGGGCGTTGAAGATCACAGCGGAGAGCACGGCGCTTTGTGGCGTGGCCAGGCGCATGATATTCAGGCCGCTCATGGCGGGATAAATGCCGGCGAACATCGCCGGAATGATGGCGAAATATTTTGCGACGTCGTTCCCGATGGAAAACGTCGTGAGCGCGCCGCGGGTCATGAGCAGCTGCTTGCCGATGCCGACCACCTCCAGCAGCTTGGTGGGATTGCTGTCCAGGTCCACCATATTGCCCGCCTCCTTGGCGGCCATGGTGCCGCTGTTCATGGCGACACCGACATCGGCCTGGGCCAAGGCGGGGGCGTCGTTGGTGCCGTCGCCGGTCATGGCCACCAGGCGTCCAGCGGCTTGTTCCTGGCGGATATAGTCCAGCTTGTCCTTGGGCGTCGCCTGGGCCAGAAAATCATCTACCCCTGCCTCCTGGGCGATGGCGGCGGCGGTCAGGGGATTGTCGCCAGTGATCATGACCGAGCGGATGCCCATGGCGCGCAGCTGCGCCAGGCGCTCTCTCATGCCGCCCTTGACGATGTCTTTCAGGTGCACCACGCCGAGCAATCTGGGGCCGGCGGCCACCACCAGCGGCGTGCCGCCGGCGCGGGAGATTTGCCGGGACACGGCGATCGCGCTTTCCGGCACCGTTCCGCCTTCCTGGCGCACGAATTCGGCGACCGCTTCGGTCGCGCCCTTTCGCAGGCGCCGTCCCTGGAAATCCACGCCGCTCATGCGCGTGTAGGCGGAGAAGGGGATGAAGTGCGCGTGGGCGGGCAGTTCGCGACCACGCAAGCCGCAGCGCTGCTTGGCGAGGACGACAATGGACCTACCTTCGGGTGTCTCGTCCGCCAGGCTGGAAAGTTGGGCGACATCGGCCAGCTCGGCCTCCGTGACGTCCGGAGCCGGGAGAAATTCCACGGCCTGCCGATTGCCCAAGGTAATGGTGCCGGTCTTGTCCAACAGAAGCGTGTTCACGTCACCGGCGGCTTCCACGGCCTTGCCGCTCATGGCCAAGACGTTGTGCTGCATCACGCGATCCATCCCGGCGATGCCGATGGCGGAGAGCAGCCCGCCGATGGTGGTGGGGATTAGGCAGACCAGCAAGGCCGCGAGCACCACCACCGAGGGTACCCGCCCAGAACCCGCGGCGCGCACGCCAAACGCCGCGAATGGCGGCAGGGTGGCCACGGCCAGCAGGAAGATCAAGGTCAGGCCGGCGATCAAGATATTGAGGGCGATCTCGTTGGGCGTCTTTTGGCGTTGCGCGCCTTCCACCAGCGCGATCATGCGGTCGAGGAAGGTCTCGCCGGGATTGGAGGTGATGCGGACTCGAATTTCGTCCGACAGTACCTTGGTGCCGCCGGTGACGGCGCTGCGGTCGCCGCCGGACTCGCGGATCACAGGCGCGCTTTCGCCGGTAATCACCGATTCATCCACGGTGGCGATGCCCTCGATCACATCGCCATCGCCGGGGATGATGTCGCCGGTGGCGCAGAGCACCGTGTCACCGGCGCGCAGCTTGGAACTCGGTACGGATTCCGCGCGGTCGCCGGCCAGTCGTCTCGCCATTGTCTCGCTCTTGGTTTTACGCAGGCTGTCGGCCTGTGCCTTGCCCCGGGCCTCGGCCATGGCTTCGGCGAAATTGGCGAACAAGACGGTGAACCACAGCCAGAGCGCGATTTGAAATGCAAAGCCGCTGCACGGTAGACCGGCCCACCAACCACGCACCAGAAGGACGGTCAGCAGCGCCGCCCCCACCTCGACGACGAACATCACCGGATTGGCGGCCATCTTGAGCGGGTGCAGCTTGAGGAAGGCCTCGCTTGCGGCGCGGCGCAGAATCGTGGGATCGGCCAACGATAGGCGGCGCGGCGAGTCGGAGTGCGGCGAGTGGGCGGTCGGAAGCGCGGCGGTGACCGTCATCGGCGCCGCCTGCTTCATGGCTTTACCGCCGCGGCCGCATGGCGGGAGAACAGCAGGTAACGCTCGGCGATCGGGCCGAGCGACAGGGCCGGGAAGAAGGTCAAGGCCGCGACCAAGACCACCGTGCCGATCAGCAGGCCCACGAACAACGGGCCATGCGTTGGAAACGTGCCGCTGGTCACCGCCAGCCGTTTTTTGGCCGCCAGGCTGCCGGCGATGCCCAGCAGCGGCAGGAGGAAGATGAAGCGGCCGATGAACATGGCCAGGCCCAGGGTCAGGTTGTACCACGGTGTGTTGCTGTTCAGCCCGGCAAAGGCGCTGCCATTGTTGCCCGTGGCGCTGGCGTAGGCATAAAGGATCTCGCTGAACCCGTGCGGTCCAGGATTGGCGACGTTTGCCGCCGTCGGACCGGGGGGATTCCAGAAGCCGTGCGGCGGGAAGCGGAGAACGGAACTCAGGGCGGTGAATACCAGAATGCTGGCGGCGGCGGCGATCAAGGCTACCATCGCCAGTTTCACTTCCTTCTGCTCAATCTTTTTGCCGACGTATTCCGGTGTCCTGCCCACCATCAAGCCGGCGATAAACACGGCCAAGATGGCAAACAGCAGAAGTCCCTCGAGCCCCGCACCGGCCCCGCCGAAAATCACCTCGCCGGTGAGGATGTTCACCAGCGGCACCAGGCCACCGAGCGGCGTGAAGCTGTCGTGCATGGAGTTCACCGCGCCGCAACTGGCGTCGGTGGTGATGGTGGCGAACAGCGCGGAATCGGCGATCCCAAAGCGGACTTCTTTGCCCTCCATGTTGCCGCCGGGCTGGCCGGTGGTGGGCCGCGTGGCCAACCCCAGCCGGGCCAGCATGGGGTTTCCGCGCTGCTCGAAGTGGTAACACAGGAACGCGCCGGCTAGAAACATGACGCTCATGGCGGCGAACAGAGCCCAACCCTGCCGCATGTCGCCGACGTCCCGGCCGAACATATAGGCCAGGCCCGCCGGGATGAGGAAGATGAACAACATCTCGACGTAGTCGCTGAGTGGGGTAGGGTTCTCGTAAGGGTGAGCGGAGTTGGCGTTGAAAAATCCGCCCCCATTTGTGCCGACCATCTTGATCGCTTCTTGCGAGGCCACCGGGCCGCCGGGGATCACTTGCGTGGCGCCCTGCACCGTGCGGACCGGCAAATTGGGGCGCAGGGTTTGGATGACCCCTTGGGAGCAGAGAACGAGCGCGCCGACGAACGCCAGCGGCAGAAACACATATATCGTCGCCCGCGTCAGATCGGCCCAAAAGTTGCCGATGGATTTCGATTCCCGCCGGGCGAAGCCCCGAATAAGCGCCACCGACATCGCCACCCCGGCGGCGGCGGAGACGAAGTTCTGCACCGTCAGCGCCGCCATCTGCACGAAGTAGCTGAGCGTGGTCTCTCCAGCGTAGGACTGCCAGTTCGTGTTCGTGACGAAACTGATGGCGGTATTGAAGGCGAGGTCCGGCGAGACCTGCTGCGCGCCCAAGTGCTGCGGGTTCAGGGGCAGGTAACCCTGGAGCCGCTGCATTGCATAGACGAGTAGGAAGCTGGCGGCGCTAAACGCCAGGAGCGAAATCGCGTACTGCGTCCAGCGTTGCTCTTGTTGCGGGTCCACGCCGCCGGCGCGGTAGCATAGCATCTCCAGCCAGCGCAGCGGTGGGTGCAAAAACGTCCGGTGCCCATTGAAGACGCGCGACAGGTACACGCCAACCGGCTTGGCCAGAGCCAAGATGATTAGCCAGTACACGACGATCTGCGCCACGCCGTTGAGGGTCATTTAGAACTTCTCCGGCCGCAGCAGGGCGTAGAACAAATAGACAAACAGCCCGACAGCCACAATGCCCGCCACGTCGTATGCGAATCCCATGGCCTAGCTCCACTGACAGAACCGGACGAATGCCCGGCCCGCCAGGAACAGGCCGAGGCCCAGGGCGATGAACAGCAAATCCAGCACGCGCTTCCTCCGCTGCGACAACGCCAGAGTGCCAGCGGCGGCGTAAGGAAGTCGTTAAGAGAAGCTAAAGGCGGCGTAAAGCCGGCGGTGGCTCCTCGGCGAGGCGGGGAGCGGGCCGGTCGAGCCGCCCGCGGCGGCACCCGCCATCGCGCCTAACCCGGTCGCACTACTCGGGCGGGAGCAGGCGGTAGCCGACCCATGGTTCGGTGCGCAGCAACTGCGGGCGGCTCGGATCCGCCTCGATCTTCTTTCGCAGCTGGTTGACGAAGACGCGAAGGTATTCGGTCTGCTCACCGTAGTCGGGGCCCCAAACCGCCTGCAATAACGCGCGGTGTGTCAGGACGCGACCTGGCCGGGAGGCGAATTGGCGGAGCAGATCGAATTCCTTGGGGGTGAGCTTCAATTCCTCGGCACCGTTCCAAGCCCGGCGTGCGGCCACATCCAAGCGGATAGGGCCGGCTTCGAGCACGGCACCCGCGGCGGGCACGCTGCGGCGCAGCGCGGAGCGGATGCGGGCCAGCAACTCGCCGGAGCCGAACGGTTTAGTCAGGTAGTCGTCCGCGCCTGCGTCCAAGGCCTCGATCTTGTCCGCCTCCGCCCCCCGCACCGATAGGACCAGGATGGGCGTGTCGGTGCCGCCGCGGAGCCGCCGGCAGACCTCCACCCCCGACATGCCGGGCAACGCCAAATCCAAAATGACCAAGTCTGGGCGATGGTGAGCGAACAGCTCCAAGGCTTCCTCGCCGCTGGCCGCGGTCAGCGTCTCGTAGCCGGCGGAGACGAGGGTGGTTTTGAGGACGCGGCGAATCTGCGGAGCGTCGTCCACCGCCAGGATGCGGGCGGTGCTCATGGCACGGCACCCTGGGGCGCCGGCTGGGCGGCGTGCGGGAGGGCGGCGGGAAGGGTAAACCAAACGCAGGCTCCGCCGTTTTCTGCGTTGGAGGCGCCGACGGCGCCGCCCTGCGCCTCGATCAGGCCGCGGGCGATGGCTAGGCCCATGCCCAGTCCTTCCGGCCGCAAGCGGCGCGCCAACGGCGCGCGGGAGAACTTTTCAAAGGCGTGCGGCAACATCGCGGGCGGGAAGCCTGGGCCTCGGTCGCGCACCTCCAGTCGCACGCCGCCCTCCTCAGGCCTTGCGGCGATGCGGATAGGCGCGGCCCGCGGGGAATACGCATCGGCGTTGGTCAGCAGTTGCGCCAGCGCGCGGGCGGTCAGCGGGCCGTCGGCCAGGACCGAAGGCAGGTTGGGGGCCAGATCCAAATCCACACGTCGCGCGGGACACGGGCACCGCGCGAGGCTTTCCCGGATCAGCGGCTCGACCGACTGCGGCCGCCGTTCCGGCTGCAGGCCGCCGCCTTCGATGCGCGCCATGTCCAGCATGTTTTCCAGCAAGCCGTCCAGCCGATCCGCTTCTTCCTCGATCACCGCCGCCAACTCCTGCCGCGCCTCGGGATCCATGTCCGGCTGGCCGCGGAGGGCGCTGGCGGCGGCTTTCACCGACGTGAGCGGCGTGCGCAACTCATGGGTGAAGGAGTCGAGCAGGGCCGATTTGAGCGCATCGCCGGCGCGCAGCGCCGACAGCCGCGTCATCTCGGCGCGCAGCTGCGCGCGTTCCAAGGCAATGGCCATCATCCCCGCTATGGCCTCGGCGGTTGCGACACCCAGGGACGGCCCCTCAATGTGCAAGGCCCCGACCTCGTGTTGGCCCACGCGGAGCGGCCAGTGCATGTTGAAGGGTTCGGGGGCGGAGGCTATGGCGACGGCGCCGACCTCGATGCGCGCGTCACGCAGGCCGAAGATGCGGATTAACGCTCGCTCCAGATCCGCCGTCTCCTCCTGGGGGTTGGCGAGTAGAATCGCCCGGCTCAGGTCATAGAGCCGAGCGGCGTCGTTGCGCTGGGCTTCCGCCTCGGCGGCGCGCCGCTGGGCGGTAGCGGACAAACGGCTGGCCACCACCGCCGTCGCCAGGAACACCGTGAGCGCGACCCAGTTCTGCGGGTCCTGTATGGTCAGGCTGCCGACCGGCGGGAGAAAAAAGAAGTTGAGCTGGGCGGTGGCGGCAACGCTGGCCGCGAGCGCTGCCGGCAAACCCCAGCCGCTCGCCACGCCTAGCACCACCAGCAGATAGGCAAAGCCGACGCTCAGGGCGTTCAGCGACGGAAGCGCCAAGCGGAACAGCGCGGTCACGCCCACGGTCAGGGCCAGCGCGGCGGCAACGGCTTGGCCATGGCGGCGCATCCGTGGCTCCAGTGGCGGGCGGTCAGTCGGAGGCGGCCACGGCGGCCGGGAAGAAGCGGGCGTGCAGCCGCTCCACAGCGCGCGGCACGTCATCGTCCTCGATGACCAGGCTGATGTTCATCTCCGACGCGCCTTGGGAAATCATCCGGATGTTGATGTCGCCCAGGGCGGAGAAAACCGCCGCCGCCACCCCCGGCGTGTTGCGCATGCCGCCACCCACCAGGCAGAGGATCGCCTTGCGCCCTTCGTAGCGCACCTCGGCGAAGCGGCCGAGCGCATCGGCGATGGCCGGCAGTTGCGCCGTATCGGCCACGGTCAGCGACACGCTGACTTCCGAGGTTGAGATCATGTCCACCGGGCACTGGTGCGCGGCGAAGATGTCAAAGATGGCTTTCATGAAGCCATGGGCCAGCAGCATGCGGGTGGAAACCACGTCAATCACCGCCAGCTTCCGCTTGCTCGAGATGCAGGCCACCGTGGCGCCCGGGTCGCCGCCGGCCCGCGTGGCCTGGTGCGCGGTGATCAGCGTGCCGGCGATGGCCGGATCCGGCGGGCCGGGGTGAAAATCCCTGGAGTTGAGCACCCACACCGGAATGTTGCGGCGCATCGCCGGCAGCAGTGTCGCCGGATGCAGCACCTTGGCCCCGAAGTAGGCGGACTCGGCGGCTTCGGCGAAGCTGATGCGCGGGATGCGGCGGGCGGCAGGGCAGAGGCGGGGGTCGGCCGTCAGCATGCCGTCTACATCGGTCCAGATCTCAAGGCGCTCGGCGCCCAGGGCGGCGCCCAGAATGGCGGCGGTGAAATCCGAGCCGCCCCGCCCCAGCG
>JBOGKW010000124.1:0-10935 GCA_050746205.1 Terriglobales bacterium
GCAATCCCGCCTGCGGTTTTACCGCTATCAGGAGCCGCTGGCGGCCTCGTTCCTGTTTGCCACCTTGGCGGTGGTGGCCAGCCAACTGAGATAGTGGGATGAACCTCGCCACCCTCACGCCGTTGCCCGCCGCCATCTTTAGTTTGCTGGCGATCGCCAGCCTGCTGCTGGCGTTCGTGATGCTGGGCTCGCGCTGGCTGGACAACTACGTCTATGCATTCGCCGCGGAAAGCTGGCTGATTGCGGCTCTATCGGCGGCGGTTGGTTATTACGGCCATTTTCCGGACCTCTATGCCATCGCCGTCCTGACGGTAGTGTTCCGCGGCGGGATCCTGCCCTGGCTGGTGATGCGCATGGTCCGCCGCCACAACGTCCGGCGGGAATTGCATGTCATCTTGCAGCCCAGCTCCGGTTTGGTGATCGGCGGTGGGCTGGTGGTGGTGGCGCTGGTGCTGGCCCGGCGCCTGGGCCTCGTGCTGGGATCCGCCGGAGGCATCGTCATTTTGGCCCTGGCGGTAATGCTGGCCATGGAGCTGATCGGCTTTCTCATGCTGGCGGTTCGGGATGAGGCGGTGAGCCAGGTCCTGGGCTTGTTGGTGTTGGAGAACGGAATATTCCTCGGCTCCCAGATCTTGGTTCCCGGCATGCAGGCGCTGCTCGAAATCGTCATTCTGTTTGACTTGTTGATCGTCGTGGCCTGCTTCGGCGTGCTGGTGCGCTATCTGACCGTCCATGCCGGCACCACCAGCAGCCGCGATTTGAGGAGGCTAGTGGGGTAATGACGGCCTGGCTCTTCGCATTGCTGTTTTGCCCGCCCGCGGTCGCGGTGGTCATCAGCCTCGCCGTTCGGCGGGCCCGTATTGCGGAGTTTGCCAATCTCGCCGCCGCCATCCTCTCGCTGGCCGCCGCAGTGGGCCTGGTGGCCCTGGCTGGCGACCGGCCGTCCGATTGGCTGCATCAATATCTCATCCTGGACCGGCTGGATGCTTGGGTGATCCTCTGCGTGGCGGTCGTCTATTGTCTGGCCTCCATCTATGGCATTGGCTACATGCGGCTGTTAGGAGATGAGAAACGCCTGCCGGGTTACTATGCCCTCTTTGCCGGATTCGCGCTGACGATGTTCCTGGCATGCGCCGTGAACAATGTTGGTTTGTACTGGATCGCGATTGAGCTCACCACGGTGGTCAGCACGTTTCTGGTCGGCTACGAGCCGGCGGCGGAGAGCACCGAGGCGGCCTGGAAATACATCATCCTTGTCTCCGCCGGCATCACCCTGGCGCTGCTGGGCACGGTGCTTTTTTACTGGGGCGGGACGTTCGTCTTGGGGCCCCGATACCAACCCACCTGGGCGGCGCTGGCCGCGGCGGCGCCGAGAGTGGATCCGAGGTTGCTAGCCTTGGCCTTTCTGCTGGTCTTGGTGGGCTATGGCACCAAGGCCGGCCTGGCGCCCATGCACACCTGGCTGCCGGATGCGCACAGTGAGGCGCCGGCGCCGGTTTCGGCCATGCTCTCGGGCGCGCTGCTGAATGTCGCGCTGCTAGGCATCGTCCGCTTCCTCGGCATCGTCGAGCACAGCGAGGTGGCGCGCCTGGCCCAAGGGGTGCTGGTGATCATCGGGGTGTTTTCCTTCTTGATCGCCGCGCTCTTCATTACCCGCCAGCGGGGCATCAAGCGGCTGATGGCCTATTCCAGCATCGAGCACATCGGCGTGATCGCCCTCGGCTTCGGGTTTGGCGGCGTGCTTGGCGTCGCCGGCGCGCTGTATCAGATGCTGAACCACTCCCTGAACAAATCCCTGATGTTCTTCGGCGCCGGCAATTCCATGCGCGCCTTCGGCACGAAGGAAATCGGCCACATCGGCGGCGTGCTCAAGGTGTTCCCCATTACCGGGGCGATCTGGATCGCCGGCGCGATCGCCATTACCGGGGCGCCGCCGTTCGGACTCTTTCTGAGTGAGTTTACCGTTCTGCGCTCCGGGATTCGCGATGGCCAGAGTTGGGCCGTGTGGATCATCGCGGTCTTGCTGATCGTTGTTTTCGTGGCGTTTTTGGCTCATTTTCGCCGCATGTTCTTCTCCCAACCCGCCAAGCCCACCGCGCCAGGCACACTGCGAATCCGCTGGCAGGGCAGCGCCATGGTGCTGGCGTTCTGCCCGCTGCTCATTTTGGGCCTGTGGTGGCCCCACGCGCTGTGGGTGAACTTCAGCCACATCGCTCATGCGCTGGGAGGCTGGAAATGAGCCTGGAGGCAAAGCGGGACCTGGCCGCTTACCAACTGCGCGAGATCCCGGGGGAGGGCCTGAGGGACGCTTGCCGCAGCCTGGGCCGCGAGGGCGGGCGGATGCAGATGGCCTACGCATGGCGCCGCGAGGACGGGATGCTGGAAGCGCGCTACCTCGCCGACCCCGGCGCCAGCCGCCCGTTCCTGGTCTGGCGCACGCCGGTCGGCTCCGATGGCGTGCTGCCCTCACTCGCGTTGCTCGCTCCGCTGCTGAGTTGGTACGAGCGCGAGATGGCGGATGTTTCCGGCCTGCGCTTTACGGGCCACCCGCAGCCTGTGCCCCTGCTGCCCGACGCGCCCCCGGCCAGTGGCGCCGCTCCCAGCGGCGAGCCCGCCCGCTCGCCACGCGATCAATGGCTGCCCGAGTTCGGCGACCAGGACCTGCAGTTGTTGCCCTATGGCCCGGTGCGGGGCGGGGTGCTGGAGTCGGCGCAATTCCTCTTCCTGTACGCGGGCGAGGCCATCGTGCACTATCAGCCCCTGCTGTTCTTCAAGCATCGCGCCATGGAGCGCCGCTTCGAGGGACTGTCGCCGGAGTTGGGCGCGGTGCTGGCGGAACGCATTTCCGGCGTCGGCAGCGTGGCGCATGCCTTGGCGTTCTGCCAGGCGGTCGAGGACGCGGCCCGTTGCCAGCCGCCGCCCCGCGCCCTGGCCCTTCGATCGCTGCTGGCGGAGATGGAGCGGGTCTACAATCACCTGCACTATTTCGGCCATCTGAGCCATGCCACCTCGCTGAAGGTGGGCGAGGCGGAAGGCATGCTCCTGGAAGAGAAAGCCAAGCAGATCAATGCCCGCCTGACGGGCAGCCGCTTTCTGCGCTCCTTGCTGGTTCCTGGCGGTTTGCGCCGGGATCTCGATCCGGCGGCAACGGCGCGCGCCGCGGAGGCGTGGCAGGCATTGCAGCCCCGCATCGTTGCCTACCTGCGCCAACTCTGCCAAACCCGCAGCCACCTCGACCGGCTCCTCACCAACGGTCCTCTGCCGCTGCAAACGGCCTCCGACCAGGGCGCCACCGGCCCGGTCGGGCGGGCCTCGGGCGCCGATTGGGATCTTCGCCGCGATCATCCCTATGCCGCCTACCTGGAGTGCACGCCAACGATAGCGGCGCGCATCGCCGGCGACGCCAATGCCCGCGCCGAAGTTCGGGCTGCGGAGCTGGAAACCAGCCTGGATTTGATCGCGCAACTGGCACAGGATCTGCCGTCCGGGCCGGTCCGCGTTCCCTGCGCTGCGGCGGCGGGCAGCGAGGGCCTGGGTTGGAGCGAGTCCCCGCGCGGCGCGCTGTTCTACGCCGTCCATTTCGGCGCCGACGGACGCTGCCAGCGCGTGAAGATAAAATCGCCGTCGTTTTCGAACTGGCGCGTCTTCCCCTTCACGGTACACGACACCAACATGATGGATTACGCCATCAACGAAGCCAGCTTCGGCCTCACCATCGCGGGCTGCGCCCGCTAGCCACGAATATGCCCTTTTGGACACTGATCGGTCTGCAGAACGGCGCGGCCACCACGCGCTGGCCGGCCCGCGGAGGCGACGACGGGCAAAGCGGGTCGCTGGGTATGCCCGCCTTGCATCCCGAGCGGTGTCTCGAGAACTGCGACAAATGCGCGGCGGTGTGCCTCCCCGGCGCGATCACTCTCCAGGCCGCCGGCGCCGCGACGCGTCTGGAGCTCGATTACGGCCGCTGCGTGGCCTGCCAGCTTTGCGTCGAGGCCTGTCCCGCCGGCGCGCTCACCAGCGGTGGGGGCTGGGTCCTGGGCGCGCGTCGGCGCGAGGACTTGCTTTGGAGCCAAGCCCTGGCCTCGCCGCCCGCCGCGGCGCTGAAGGACGGTATTCGGCGCCATTTTCGCCGCAGCTTGCATATTCGCCATGTGGATGCCGGCTCCTGCAACGGCTGCGAGTCGGAGCTGGAGGCCCTGCACAATCCCTTTTACAACCTCCACCGGCTGGGGGTTTTCTTTACCCCATCACCCCGCTTCGCGGATCTGCTGCTGGTCACGGGCCCGGTGGCGCGCGCCATGCGCCGGCCGCTGCTTGAGACGTACCGCGCCATGCCCGAACCCCGCTGGGTCATGGCCATGGGCGCCTGCGCCATCTCCGGGGGAGTCGCCGCCGGGAATGGCTGCGGTCATGGCGTAGCGGAGTTCCTGCCCGTGGACTTCTATCTCCCCGGCTGCCCGCCGAATCCTGCCGCCATCATCGCCGGGCTGCTGGCGCTGCTCAATCGCCGGGCGCCGGCCCTGGAAGGAGGCCCGGCTGGCCACTGAACTCCTGCTGCTCGCCCCCGCCTGCTGGGCCCTAGCGCTCGTGGTGCTGGCGGCGGGAAACCGCACCCGCATCGCCCGCGCGGCTTTGGCCCTGGGCTGCGCCGCTGGCATTGCCGGTGTTGTCGCCGCTTTACCCCTGGGCAGCCGCAACTGGCAGTTGCCGGTGCACCTGGCGGACGTTGCGGTCGCCTTCCATCTTTCCCCGAGCGCGCTCTGGCTGCTGCTGTTCGGGTTGATCCCCGCGTTGCTGTCCTGCGCGCTGGGTTCGCCCGCCACCGCCGGTGCGCGCCGCGGGGTATGGCTGCTGGGCGCGGCGCTGTCGCTCCTGGGCGCGCTGGGCGTATTCGGGCTCCAGGACACGATGTCCTTCCTGATCGCATGGGAGCTGATGAGCCTGGGCGGCGGCGTAATGCTGATGGCGGAAAACTCCTCGCCTCGCTCCAGCCAAGCCACACTGTTCATGCTGTCGCTGTTGGAAACGGGCGCGGTAGCCCTGCTGCTGGCGTTTCTGTTGCTCGGCCGGCACGGCGGACCGGAGTTTGCCGCCTTGGCTCGGGGGCCCTTGGCCAGCGGCGCCGACTGCGGCATCGGCTTGCTGCTGCTGGCGGGCTTCGGCGCCAAGCTGGGGCTGCTGCCCTTTTACGAGTGGTTCCCCGGCGCCTACGGCTCCGGCAGCGGTGCCACCGGGGCCATCTTCTCCGGCGTGGTGTTAAACGCCGCCTACTTCGGTCTGGCCCGCGGCTTGATTGACTGGCTCCCGGGCGCGGGCCGCTGGGTGGTCGTCCTGGGCGGGGTCGTGCTCGGAGTGGCGGTGCTGAGCGCGATCCTGGCGTCGCTGTATGCCTTCCAGCAGCAGGATTGGCGCCGGCTGCTGAGCTTCTCGACGGCGGAAAACGCCGCGGTGGCGGTCAGCCTGCTGGGCGCGGCGCTGCTGTTTCGCGCCTACGGGCAAAGCTCGCTGGCGGCGCTGGCCGGACTGGTCGCCTTAATCCAAATGGCCGCGCATAGCCTGGCCAAGGGCGCCTTGTTCCTCACTGCCGACGGGGTCTACGCGGCAACCTCCTCCTATGCGATTCGCCAGCGGGGGATATTGCGTAGCGCTCCGGTGGTTTTGGGCGTAGGTGCGGTCTTCGCCGCCATGAGCCTGGCCGCCATGCCCCCACAAGCGGGCTTTGTCAGCGAGTGGTATGTGTTTCAAACCATGTTCCAGGCCTTCCATTTACCCACGCTGTTCGGGCGGATCGCCCTGGCTCTGGCTGGCGCGGGCCTGGCGCTGACTGCCGCAGTCGCCCTAGCCACGATGGTCAAGCTCTTCGGCGTGGGGCTGCTCGGCGGTGGCAGCCGCCATCGGTTGGGCAGGATTTCGGGCGCTCGCGCCGCGGCCATTTTCATCCTCGGCGGTGGCGTTTTGGCGCTGGCGGTGGGCATGCCGTGGTGGCTGCAAGGTCTGCGGCAAGCCTCCCTGGCGAGCTTCGGCGTCAACGCCGCCGCCGCCATGCGCTCAGGCTGGATTCTGGTCCCGCTGACCGGAAGCTTCGCTTTTATCTCGCCCACGTTATTGGTGATCGTCGGGCCCCTGCTGGCGCTGTTGCCGCTGGGGTTGCTACTCAACGCTCGGCGCTACCGCGTGACTCGGGTTCCGATCTGGTATGGCGGTTTGAGCGAGGATCCTGCCCGCGTGGCGACCACCGCGCTGACCTTCTCGAACGCCCTGCGCACCATCTACGGGTTTGTCTACCACCCCACCCACAACGTGGCCCGCGAGTACCACCAGCGGCCTTATCTCGTAAAACGCCTCATCTTCACCCATGACGTGGCCCCGATCTTCGGCCCGCACCTGTTTGCTCCCATCGTCCGCGCCGTGCGCGGCGCGGCGCGCTCCATCCGCGGCTTGCAGTCCGGCTATCTCAATCTCTATACCGGCGTGATCGGGTTGCTGCTCCTGATCATCCTCATCGTCACCATGCTGCGCTAAAGCTCCCGCGCCCATCCCCACGCATGGCCGCCCCCCCGCCGGAAATCGCTGCGCGTATCCAGGCCCTGCAAGCGACCCTGGGCTCCGCCGAGGCGCTGTCCGCCGTGCTCGCCTGCGGTCCCGCGGCCATCCCCCTCCTCCGGCACGAGCTGTTCACCGGCCGCCTGGAATCCATCCCCGATTCCCGTCGCGCTCTGGTGGAGGCCCTGGCCGGCCTCGACGCCCAGCAAGTGTTGCTGGATTACCTGGACCAGCCGCCCGTGCCCGCCGATCCCGTCTGCGCCTTTGCCGAGGAGGCGGTGCAAAGCGCCGCTGCCCGCCTGCTGGCGGACACCCCCCGCGCCCGCCAGGTATTGCGCCGCGTTCTGCCGCGCCGCTGCCTTTCGGGCGTCATCGAACAAGCCGGCGCCTGGCGCGATCTGGACGCTCTCCCCGCCATCATCCGTTGCCTGGCATCCGATCCCTGCCGCCGCGCCGCCGCCACCGCGCTGGCTGGCTTCGGCGCCCCAGCCATTGGCGCGCTCATTGACAGCGCTTTGGACACCGGCGCCGATACCCCGTCGGATCGCCTGCGCCGCCTGGAATCGCTGAAAATCATTCTGGATTTGCCGCTCTCCTCGGCCCAGTGGGCGCCGCTACGTCCACTGGCTGGATCCGCCGACCCAACCCTTGCCGCCCGCGCCATTTTGGTGGGCCTGCGCCATGCTTCGGGCGCCGAGCGGCCCACCTTGGTCCAGCGCGCGGCAGCGCTCGCCTCCAGGCTGGATTGGGAACTGGACAAGGAACTGAGAGCCGCCGCAGCGGCCTGGAGGTGACGCGGATGATGCAGGCCGGGCCAGCCCAAAAGATCGCTTGCCTCAGCGAAGACGACCAGTACCGTCATCAGAAAGACGAACGCGCATCCCGGTTTCTGGTCAAGCGCGGCGGCGGAGCCAGGCGCCGCTCCGCCCCGTCGGCGTGCGCTCCTCAGGCAGAATAGCGGCATGAACCGCAGAGGATTTTTGCGTGGCGCGGCCGCCGCGCCGGCGCTGGCCGCGGCGCAGCATGCCTGGCCGCAAAACCGCGAGGCGGGCGGCGCCAGCGCGTCGCAGCCGGCCATAGCGGCGCCCACCGATCTGTCCCGGGGCCTCTACCGGCCGGGGCGGATCGAAAACGATTTCGATCGCTGGCTGCCGGGCGAGCGCGAAGCGCTCCAGCAACCGCCGCGCTTGGCCGGCTTCGACGGCGCCGCCGTGCGGGTTCAGGCCGCCGCCGCTAGCGGGGAAGCGGGCCGTCAGGTCGTGTCGCGCGGCGCCACTTGCGCCGGCTGGCGGTTGGTGGCGGTCATCGGCGGGCTGAACGGCGTGCCCACGGCGGTATGGGAGAAGCAGGCCTCGCACCAAGGCGTCATTGTCTACGCCACCCTGCAACGCGAGATTCTGCGCATCCCCAAGCACGTCGGCCGGTTGGCGAACATTCGTCCCCGGCCCGTCCATAACCTGCACGACGTGCGGTTCGAGCGCCCCGCGGCGTTTCCCCGCCAGCCGGACGTGCCGGGCGAATACATCTTGAACTCCGCCGAGGACCCCTGTTACGAGAACGTGGCGGCGCTCGGCGCGGAACTCATCGGCTGGACGCTCGTGGGCAATGAGGAAGCGGGCCCGCTGGCGTCGTTGTACTTAGAGGCGGATGGACGGTCCCGGCAGTTGAATCCGGCGCCCGCGGGCGAAACCATTGCCAACCGGCTGGCGCCGGACTCGGCCGGCCGCATTTTCGATCCACGCGATTTCCTGCCTTCCGAATACCACTTCGACTACATCGCCGGCTACAGCAAGCGGACGCTGCTCGGCGGCTACCTTCCGGTGGCCGATATCGGCGTTTGGAACCCGCGCTTCCGCTGCGGCTACGAAGTGATGGTTCTGCTGCCCCCCGGTCCCAATGCCACCCCGATGGCGCGCATCCGCGTGCGTCCGCCCGCGGGCCACTCGCCGCAAGAAGACCGGTACTGGAACACCAACGCCGAAGGCTTCTTCGTTGCGCTGGCCGGGATCGCCAATCATTGGCAAGACTTCTTCGCCGGCGGGATGCAGGCGGACATCCCCGATCCATGGCTCGCCGACGCCGCCCGCGCCGGCATTACGCTCGCCCGCTGTAGCTACCGCGGCCTTGAACCCAGCTACCAAATCGGCGAGGGCGCCTACACCAAGATTCCGGAGCGCAGCCACGCGCTCTTCCCGGTGGCGCACTATGAGTTCGTTTGGGCCCAGCAGCTATGGGGCCTCACCGCGGCGTGCGAACCTTACTTCCAGCACTATTTAGACCACTACATCCTGCCCGACGGCAACTTCCTCTACAACACCCAGGATCAGGTCGAGGCGCCGCTGAATGCCGGCGTGTTTCTGGAAAACAGCGCCCGCGCCTACGATTACACCGGCGACCTTGCCACCCTGCGCCGCCGCCTGCCGGCGCTGGAGCGCATGGCTGGCCTGCTGGTGCGCCGCTATCGCGATAGCCTGCGGCGCTTCCCGTCCTCCGATCCCCGCCATGGCCTGATCTGGGGCTCCCCCGAGGCTGATTTGGGCGACGTGCAGGACGATGATCCCCAATCCCATTTGTATTACTACCAAAACGCCAGTTGGGCTTGGCGCGGGCTGCACGAGCATGCCCGCTGCCTGGCGCGCGCCGCCGGCCCAAGTGGCCGCGATTTGCTGGCCGCGGCGCGGCATTGGGCTCGCTTGGCCGTGCGCATGCGGGGGCATATCGAGGCCTCGCTGGCGCTTACGCTGGCGGCGCGCAACCCGGCCATGAAGGCCGCCGGCATCACGCCGTTTTCCGCCGACGACACGCGGCGGCGGCCGGAGGACCTGTCCAGCTATGAGAACCACCGCTTCATGATGGATTGGTGGACCAGTGACTGGGGCGAACCCGAGCTCGATCTTGGCCATTTCCGCCATCGCGAACTGGCCGGCGAGCAACTGATCGGCATGAACACCGACGGCCATTACGCCCGCACCTCCAACTTCATGGAGCACGGCACGCTGGCCGGGCGCATTCGCCAGGACGACTACCGCCCGTTCCTGCTGGCCCTGTACGGCAACGTTTGCTACGCCATGGACGGCGGCAACCGCTACGCGCCGGAGGACGCGCTTTTGCCGGGCGGCCGGCCTTTGGAGGGGAGCCCCTACGCCTGGTCGGCGGTGGTGAACAGCACGCTGCAACCGACGATGGGGCTGCGCTGGCTCTTGTGCTACGAGGAACATGGCGCCGAGCGGCTGCATCTGCAGAAGGCCGCTCCGAAGCATTGGTTCGCACCGGGGCAGGCGATTCGGATCGCAAACTGCCCCACTCGCCACGGTCCGATCGCCTGGAGCACGGTCGCCAAAAGCGGCGCGGATGGCCGGCCGCAATGGGAGGTCGAGATGGACGCCGGTGGCGCTGTCGCCCGGTTGGCGCGAGGAGAATGGTCTGCCGGCATTTGGCTGCACATTCATCCGCCCAATGGCGGCCCGTTGCGCGGCGCGACGCTCGGCCGCGTGGCCGGGCAGGTGGTGAAGTTAGGCCCCCAGGATTTCGCCAACCGGCCGAGGGTTCGATTTATCGTCCGCTGAGTGCGAGCCGCGCGGCTCATTTCCACCCGCCAGCCGGAAGCGTTGCCTGCGAGGGGCGTCGAAGGTTGCGGCGGTCTCGGTTCAAGGCAGGCGAGACGCCTGCCCCACAAGCGCAGCGGAGCGGAGCGCCAATGAAGCGCAGCGGAGCGGAGCGCCAGACAAGCCCAGCGCAGCGGAGCGCCGCGCCAATGCGGGTGGGGCGCCGCACCGGCAGGGCGGAGCCTAGGGCAGGCGCCACCGCGGATGGAAGGCGGGCGCGCTGATGTCCGCGACCGTGGCGTTCAGCATCGCCGTCGCCAGGGGATCCCGCCCATAGGCCCGCGCCCACGGGAAGGTCGTGATGAACACCTTTGCCTTGTGGATGCGCGCCATGAGCGCCAGCGCATGCGAGGCATGCACCCAACCGAGAAAAAACCCCGCCGGTTCGGCCCCTTGCTGTCCCGCCGGCGGCGGCGTGAGGAGGTATCGGGGCGTGATCGCCGCCGCTTCCCGCCCCAGCACCGGATCGAAGGCGCGCAGAAAGGCGAACGGCCCACGGCGCGTATTGACCCAATTGAAATTGGAGATCCAATCGCCGCTCAGATTCCCTGTTCGCGCCACCACGCGCACCGGCCAACCCGCCGGCAGCGCCGTGCGGGCATCCGCCAGTACCAGCACCCGCTGCCCCACCGGAACGCCGGGCGGAGGGGGCCAGGAGGGCGTAAGCAAAATCCCGCCGCTCGCCGCCGCCGGGAGCAGGCGAAAGCCGTGCTGCCGCAGCCGCCGCGCCAGCGTGCGCCAGCCGGGCAGGCCCGTCGAGGCCAGCCGCACCGCGCCGCGCCCACGC
>JBOGKW010000125.1:0-10855 GCA_050746205.1 Terriglobales bacterium
ATGGGCCTGTAGCCCGCGAGGTCTTCTATGGCTTACGTTATCGCCGAGCCCTGCATCGGAACCAAGGACAACGCCTGCGTGGACGCCTGCCCGGTGGATTGCATTCACCCCAAGCCGGATGAGGCGGACCACGGTGAGGCCGAGCAACTCTTCATTGACCCGGTCGAGTGTATTGACTGCGGCGCCTGCATTCCGGTCTGCCCGGTGACGGCCATCTTCGCCCTGGACGACCTGCCGGAGAAATGGCGCGCCTACGCCGAGAAGAACGCCGCCCACTTCGCCCACGCCCAAGGCTAGGCCGTCGGCCAGGTCATTCCGAACTCGGGCGGACATCCCCGCCTGAACTTTTTAGGACGGGCGTCCCCGTCGCCCCGCCGCAACCGCCTTCAGCGCCGCGTCCAGCATCGCCGCGGTCAACCGCCCGGTGAAGGTATTTTGCTGGCTGGGGTGATAGCAGGCCACCAGCCGCCAGCCGTTGTCCAAGCGGTAAGCGGCGCCGTGGGCGAAGGGAAACACCGCGGGCCGTTGTGCCATGCCGAGCGACCGGGCCGCCGCAAGGAATTGCTGGTGCGCCAGCCGCCCGAGCGTCAGCACCGCCCGCAGCCGCGGCAGAGCGGCGATCTCGGCCTCTAGGAACGGACGGCAGGCCGCGAACTCCTCTGGCCGCGGGAGATTGCCGGGCGGGGCGCAGCGGGCTGCCGCGGTCAGGTACGCGCCGCGCAGGCGCAGGCCATCGCCCGCCGCGCGGCTTTCGGCTTGATTGGCGTAGCCGGCGCGATGCAGCGCGGCGAACAAAAAATCGCCGCTGCGGTCGCCGGTAAACATACGCCCGGTGCGATGCGCGCCGTGCGCCGCCGGCGCCAATCCGACGATCAGCAGGTGCGCGTTGGCGTCGCCGAAGCCGGGTACGGGCCGCCCCCAATAGACGGAATCGGCGAAGGCCCGCCGCCGCGTGGCGGCCACCTCCACGCCATAAGCGGCCAGCCGCGGACATCGGCGGCAAGCGGTCACTTGCCGGCGAATCGCCGCGATGGCCTCCGCGCCCATGCCCCAGTGTAGGCCGGCCTACGATACCCACCGGGCATCTCCCTTGACACCCCTCTTCTCTCTGTAGTGCAAAGTTCTCCTTGACGCGGCGCGTCCGCCGGGCTAGCCTGGCTCTAGAGTGGCGCAGCCGTCTCCGATCCAATCTCCGCCGCCCGGACATCCCCGGAGAGCTGGCGACGTCCCCTCTGCCGAAGCCGGGCCGCAGGCGTTCCCCGCGGATGCGCCGTCCTGGCGGGGGAGCCCCCGTCTGCGCGGACCAGGCGCCGGAGCACCGCCGCCGGAGCCGCCCCCGGATCTGGGCCGCGTGCGGGCCGATCTCGATTACATCCGCCAGACGCTGGAGCAAGCCGGCACCTTCAGCGCCGTCAGCGGCGTCAGCGTGGCGGTCGCCGGCGCCATCGGTTGCCTGGCCAGCGCCCTCACCGCCTGGCAACTGAGCCATTTGTATGGCGCCGCCGCCTGGCGCGGCGTGTGGGCGGCCGGAGCCTGGCGGCCGGAGTATACGCGCGCGTTTTTGCTCATTTGGGTGGTGGCGCTGGCGTTTGCGGCGCCTTTGGCGCTGTGGGCGCTGTACCGCAAGAGCCGCAAGTGGCGGCTGCCCCTGCGCCGCGGCCCCACCGGCCGGGCGCTGCGCTCCATGGCTCCGGGCTGGCTGGCGGCGGCGCTGCTGACCTTGGCTCTGGCCTGGCATGGCGCGCCGCAGTGGCTGCCTGGTGCGTGGCTCTTGCTGGCCGGCCTGGCGTTGCTGAGCGCGGCCTCGTTTTCCATCTCGCCTGTGCGCTGGCTGGGCCGGGGCTTGGCGGTGCTCGGCGTGGTCGCGTTCTTTCTGCCTTCCCCCGCCGTGACCCTCATCTGTCTGGCGCTGGGCTTTGGCGTTTTGCATTTGGCCGCAGGCTGGCGCATCGCCCACGTCTCCCGGTTGGCGTTGGAGGAAGCCGTAGCCGCCGAAGGTATACCGAGGTGATCCTATGCCCCCATTCCCCGCCCCCGCCCGGACGCCCGCCCCGCGTCGCGCTGCCACCCGGACTGCGCCCATGACCGCCGCTGCCAAAGTGGCCGCGCTGGCCGCCGCCCCCCGCCGCCGGCCCCGCGTACCGTCGCTGGATCGCCTCATTCATGAGCGGCTCCGGCTGGGCATGCTTTCTGCCCTGGCGGTGAACCAAAGCCTCACGTTCACCGAGCTGCGGGAGGTCCTGGAGGTCACCGATGGCAACCTCAGCGACCACGCCCGCAAGCTGGAAAACGCCGGCTACGTGCGGGCGGAGAAAAGCTTTGCCGGCCGCAAGCCCCGCACCGCCTATCGCCTCACCCCGCGCGGCCGCCAAGCCCTGCGCGGCTATATCGAGAGCATGCAGCACTTTCTGCAATCCATGACCGGAGCCTAGCCTATGGCCGCCACGCCCGAAATCTTGATCTCTGACGCCGCGCTGGCTCCCGCCCCGCAGCCCGCTCCCCAAGCCCCCGCGGCCGCCGCACCGCGCCTCGCCATGCCCCGCCATGTGGCGGTCATCATGGACGGCAACGGCCGATGGGCCGCCGCCCGTGGCCTACCCCGCTGGGCCGGCCACCAAGCCGGCATCGCCGCCGTCCGCCGTACCGTCGAGGAGGCGCGCAAGGCCGGCCTCCGCTACCTCACGTTGTATGCCTTCTCGACGGAAAACTGGAAGCGGCCGGCGGTCGAGATCGCGGCGCTATGGGAGCTGTTTTCCCGCTTTTTGGTCTGCGAGCGGGCAGACCTAAAGGAAAAGGGCATCCGCCTGGTGGGCATCGGCCGCCGCGATCGCCTGCCGCTGGGCCCGCGCACGGCGCTGGAGCTGACCGAGCGGCTCACCGCCAGCGGCCAGAACCTGCTCCTTCGCCTGGCCATTGATTACGGCTCGCAGTGGGCCATCGCCGCCGCGGCCCGGGACCTGGCCCGACAGGCGTTGGACGGCAAGATTGGGTTGGAGGACATTGACGCGGCGGCCATCGCCCGGCGGTTGGGAGCGGCGCCCGTGGGCTTCGCTCCCGACGCCGACGGCGCCGACGACATTGGCCCCGAAGCGCCGGTGCAGGCGGGCGCCACGGCCGGCGCGGAGGCGGGCGCCGTAGCGGCAGCGGGATCAGTCCCGCCGCCCGACCTATTGATCCGCACCGGCGGCGAGATGCGGCTGTCCAACTTTCTCCTCTGGGAGTGCGCCTACGCCGAGCTTTGGTTTACCCCCGAACTGTGGCCGGAGTTTGAGCGTTCCTCCTTCGCCGCCGCCCTCGCCGAGTTTGCCCACCGCCGGCGCCGCTTCGGCGCCGCCGAAGAGCTGCCCTCAACCGGTCACCTGTGAGCGGCCGCCACTGCCTCGCCGCTCGCGAGCGCTCTCCGAGCGGCGACCGAATCCATGGGTGCTAGACTGTGCGCGGAGGCGGTATGGCGGTCACGCAGGCGCCGGGCAGGATCCCGGTCAGCGAATATCTGCGGGGCGGATTCGAGCCCGACGCCGAATACGTGGACGGCAGGATCGAGGAACGACCCGTGGGGGAGTTCGACCATGCCGCGTGGCAGGCGGCCATCTTGAGTTGGTTTACGCAGCACGCCGCCGCCTGGGCCGTTTTCGCCTTGCCCGAGTTGCGCGTGCAGGTGGCGCCGGTGCGCTTCCGCGTGCCGGACGTGACCGTGCTGGATCGCGGGCAGCCGAAAGAACAGATCATTACCCACGCCCCGCTCGCCGTGTTTGAGGTGCTCTCCCCCGAAGACCGCGTCCAGCGGATGACGCACAAGCTGAGCGATTATGCGGCCATGGGTATCGCGCAGATCTGGGTGGTAGATCCCGAGGGACCCGTCTATTACCGTTTCCAAGCGGGTGAGCTGCGGCGGGCGGAGGAGTTTTGCCTGCCCGGCGGGCCGATGCGGTTCCAAATGCGGGAGATTGCGGCGCTGCTGCCCGGTGGCGATTAGCGCGCCCGCGGCAGGCCGGAGGCCCGTCCCACGGCTTTAGCGCGAAATCAAAGAGGCTATGGGCAGCCCGCTTCCGAGCGGAACCAAGGCTAACGTGGACAAGCCGTGGGGTAGGTCATGCTGTCTGCCCCAGCGCGCAGGTGAGAATGCCTGACGCCCCGCTCGCGCCCTTACTGGCTTCGGTTTAATGGTCCGCCGCCCCGCGCACCGGCGTGGCCAGCACCGCGTCGGTGTTGTTCTGCCCACTGCTGATCGCCAGTCGCCCATCCGGCGCCCAGGCGTAACCGGCAATTTGGAAGTGTTGGAAATGCGTCAACTCATACGGCTTGCCGCCCGCCACCGGCATGGCCCACAAGTTGTCCACTAGCCCCTGCCGCCGCACGTAGGAAATCGCCTTGCCATCCGGCGTCCAGGCGTATTGCCCGGTCACGTAATTCGCCGGAACGGTGAAGAACGGCGGCAGGTGCGTGACCGTGGGCGGCGTCTTGGTTAGATCCAAGATCACCGGCGCGTGGCTGCCATCCGGCGCCTTGCTGACGGCAAATAGCCGTCGGCCATGGGGCGAGATAGCCGTGCCGTCGGCGTAGAGATAGCCGTTCCAAACCTGCCGCGCCGCCCCGCCCGCCACCGGCACGCGGACCGCGAATTGCTGGCCTGCTCCGTTGGCCGAAAACGCGAGCACGCTCCCGCCCGCGATCCCGACGGCGGGCACGAACCCGGCGTTCGCCGCGGCGATTCGCGTCAGGCCGGTGCCGTCGGGGTTCACGCGCCACAGGCCACTTCCGCTGGTGAACACGATCTGGCCGGCGGCCGTCCCCGCGGGAACCGCCGGCGTGAAGCTGGCGGTCGTCACCAGCGCGCGGGCGTTGCCGCCGTTGGCATCTTCGATCCAAAGCTGGTCGCCGCCGTCCAGGTTGCGGGTGAGGATCAAGCGGCCGCTGGGCAGCCAGGCGATCTGGGATTGATACGTGGCGTTGGCCGGCGAGATGGCGCTCATCGCTCCGGGGCGGCCCGCGTCCAGGCTATATTGCGGCGCCGCGTGGAGCGTGACCAAGCTGCCGAGGGTGCTGCCGGCGGCGGAAACCGAAACGCCGTTATAGCCCGACAAGTCGTCGGTCAGGCGCGTCAGTCGGCCGCTGGGCCAGGCCGCGTACCACAGCTGCGGCGGGCTGGCGCCATTGGCCGAGGCGGTGGCGAAGAGCCCGCTGCCGTCCGGCGCCCACGCCAGGCTAAGAATCTCCCCGTCCGCGGTCGGCGGCGCAAGCGGCCGCATGCGCCCGTTTCCCAAGCTCACCACCGCCGCGAAAATCTCGTTGGTCGAGGTCGTCGCCAGCGTGGATGCCGCAATGCGCCGCCCATCGGGCGACCAGGCGGGGGCCGAGGCTTCGCCGCCGCCGAAATGGTAGCTGATAAAGCCTGCCTGCGGGGTGCCGCGGGCGACGATGCGCATGCCGGTGCCGTCGGCGTTGGCGACGGCCAGGTCGGGGAAGATATCGGCGGGCCGCTCATACACAAACGCGATGCGCCGGCCGCCGGGGGAAAATCCCGCCCCCGTGGCAGCGTGGGCAATGATCTTCTGTACCGGCCCGCCCAGCAGCGGCGCCGCCTCGATCCAATCATTGGCCCAGAAATAAACCCGGCTGTCGTCCGGCGCGATGGCCGGGCTGCGGCAGCAACCGTTGCCTGGCGGCACGATCTCGACATCGCTGCCGGTCGCAATCGCCAGCGTGTGCAGCGCCGGCCCGGCGGGGGTGGCCTCCGCGTAGGCCAGGAACCTGCCATCGCGCGAAAGCGCGGCATCTTGCACCTGGCCATTGAAGGTCAGCTGGCGGAAGTTGAACTGCGTCGGCGCCGCCGGGCCGCGGCCGCCGATGAACAAGCGGTAGGCGAGAAAGCCGCTGGCAATGACGGCCACGGCCACCGGCCAGGGCCAGCGGCGCCGGAGCAGGCCCAAGGCGATTTGGCTGTCGCTCGTGGCCGCCACCGCGTGGGTGGCGGTGGGCTGGACCGCCGTGGTCGGGATGGCCGCGCCGCTCCCAGAAGCGGCCCCGGCCGCCGCGCCGTCGCCGCCTCCCTGCCCGCCGCCGGTGGCGCCGGCTTCGCTTCTGTCCGCCCCGCTCTCCCGCTGCAGCCAGCGCAGCTCGGCGCGGATCTCGGCGGCGGATTGGTAGCGTAGCTCGGGGTCTTTCTCCAGGCAGCGACGGGCGATCAGGCTGAGCTGTGGCGGCAACTCCGGCCGCAGCCGTTCGGGCGGCGGCGGCTGGTCCTTGAGGATGGCCGCGAGGATGCCCGCGGCCGAAGCCGCCTGAAACGGCGACCGGCCGGTGGCCATTTCATAAAAGACCGCGCCAAAGCTGAAGATATCCGACCGCGCGTCCAGCGCCTCCCCGCGCGCCTGCTCCGGCGACATGTAGGGGATGGTCCCCAGCGTCATGCCCGGCGAGGTCAGCAGCGTTTCCGCCTGCGAATCCGCCGGCGCCGGAGCCCCGCCCTCGGCGCCCGCCCCCGCCGGCTCCTCCAGCCGCGCCAGGCCGAAATCCAAAACCTTGATCTGCCCGCCCGCCCCGACCCAAATGTTTTCCGGCTTCAGGTCGCGGTGCAGGACGCCCTTGCGGTGCGCGGCATCGAGCGCGTCGGCGATCTGCGTGGCGAACGCGGCCAGGCTGGAGGCGGCGAGCGGTCCGCGGCGCAGCCGGGCGCGCAGCGTCTCGCCCTCCAGCAGCTCCAGAACCAAATACGGCCGCCCCTCGTGCGCGCCGATCTCATACAGCGTGCAGATATGCGGATGGTTCAGCGCCGCCACCGCCCGCGCCTCCCGCTGGAACCGGTCGCGGGCGGCGCCGCCGCCGTCGGCAGATAAAAACTTGAGCGCGACCTCGCGGCCCAGCCGTTGGTCGCGGGCGCGGTAGACCTCGCCCATGCCGCCGCTGCCCAGCGGGGCTAGGATCTCGAACGGTCCAATCGTGGCGCCAGGCTCCATGGGCATTCCGGCGATCATATCTCACAGTGGCGGGCCGACGGCGCCACCGCCCAGCTCGCGGCTCGTTTTGGCGCTCCGCTGCGCCGTGGGGCGGACCTCCCGCCCGTTTTCGGCTCCCGTAGGGCAGCGGTCTCGGCTGCCAACGGACGGGCGAGCGCCTGTCCCACGTTCTGCTCTTCGCCGCGCCCGTCGGCCCCGCCGGCCGCCAGCGTACAATCTTCCGCATGGCGATTGCTCCTGGCGCCTTCATCGGGCCCTATCGCGTTATCGCCGCCCTTGGCGCCGGCGGCATGGGCGAGGTTTATCGCGCCCGCGACGAGCGCCTCAACCGCGAGGTGGCGGTCAAAGTTTTGCCCTCCGCCACCGCTCAGGACGCCGACCGCCTCCGCCGCTTCGAGGTCGAGGCCCGGGCCGCGGGCCAGCTCAGCGATCCCAACATCCTAACCATTTTCGATATCGGCTCGGCCGCCGGCACGCCCTATCTGGTGACCGAGTTGCTGGAGGGGCAAACGCTGCGCCAGCGGTTGGCGCTCAGCGCCGCGGCGCGGGCCTCGGCGGGAGGCGCAGCCTCGCCCGGCGGCGGCCCTGCCGACGGGGCCTCAGGCCAGGCTTCGGGCCGGCCTTCCGGCTCTAGCCCCGGCCGCGCCAGCTCGCCCGCTCCCGGCTCCGCCACCGGCATTGCCCTGCCAATACGCAAAGCCATCGAGATCGCCAGCCAAGTCGCCCGCGGTTTGGCGGCCGCGCACGAAAAGGGCATTGTCCACCGCGACCTGAAGCCGGAAAACATCTTTTTGACTCGCGACGGCAGGGTCAAGATTTTGGACTTCGGTTTGGCCAAGCTGCTGGGCCCGCGGGCGCCATTGGCGGCGGCTCACGCGGCCGGCGATGACGCCCCGACGCTGCCGCCGGAGCCAACTCAAGCCGGCGAGATCTTAGGCACGGTCGGCTACATGGCGCCCGAACAGGTGCGCGGCGAAGCCGCCGACGCTCGCGCCGACCTCTTCGCGCTCGGAGCCGTCTTGTACGAAATGCTCACTGGCCGCCGGCCATTTCAGCGCGCCAGCGGCGTGGAGACGCTCTCGGCCATTCTCAAGGAAGAGCCCGAGCCCTTGCCCGAGGCGGGCCCCGCCGCCGACCCGGGCCTGCGCCGCGTCCTCGATCATTGCCTGGAAAAGGACCCCGCCGCCCGGTTCCATTCCGCCCGCGACCTCGGCTTTGCCCTCGATGCCCTGGCCGATCCCAGCTCCAGCGCGCGCCGCGCCGCCCCGCCACCGCCGCATTCCCGCCGCCGCTGGCTGTTTGCCGCCGTGGGCACGGCGGGGCTGGTCATCGCCGCCGTGGCGGGCATCGCCTACGGCCGCCGCTCCGCACCCGCCGCCATCGCCCGCTTTACACCCCTCACCTTCCGCCAAGGCGTCGTCGAGAACGCCCGCTTCTCCAGCGACGGCCAAACCGTCCTGTATTCCGCCGCCTGGCTCGGCGCCGCTTCGCAGAGCTATTCCCTGCGCGCCGGCTCGGCCGCCTCCCGCTCGCTGAATCTGCCGGACTCGGAGATTCTGGCCCTCTCGAACGCCGGCCAGGCGGCGGTCTTGCTCCATCCCCGCGGAACCACCGGCCCGGGCGGTATCTTCGAACTGCGCGGAACGCTGGCGGAAACGCCGCTGGACGGCAGCGCCCCGCGGCCGCTGCTCTCCAACATTGCCGCCGCCGATTGGACGCCGAACGGCAGCGGGCTGGCGGTGGTGCGCGTAAACCGAGGCAAGGGTGAGACGCTGGAGTATCCGCCCGGCCATGTCCTGGCGGGCGCCGCCTGGCTGGCCAGCCCCCGCTTTTCCCCCGGCGGAGGCCGCATCGCCTTCATCTCCCACCCTGCAGTGGCCGACGATGGCGGCCAGGTGGAGGTGCTGCGGCTGTCGCCGGGAGCCGCGCCGGTGGCCCTGACCGGCGCCTGGGCCAGCATTCGTGGTTTGGCCTGGGCGCCGGATGGCGCCATCTGGTTCACCGCCAGCCGCAGCGGCGAAGACCGCCACCTCTACGCCGTACGGCCCGGGCATGCGCCCCGGCTGCTGGCCGAGAGCCCGGAAGATCTCACGCTTCTGGATGTGAATCGGCAGGGCCAGGCGTTGGTGGCCGACGTCACGCAACGCGAGGCCATGTTCCTGCTCCGGGCCGGGCAGCCGGGCGAGCGCAACCTCAGTTGGCTCGACTGGTCGCTGGTCGGGGACGTTTCCCCGGACGGCAACACCGTGCTGTTTACCGAAGGCGGCTCGGGCGGCGGCGCGGACTATTCCATCTACCTGCGCAAATCCGACGGTTCTCCGGCGGTCCGCCTGGGTAGCGGAGAGGGCCGGTCGCTCTCGCCCAATGGCGACTGGGTGCTGGCCGGGCATCCGCACGCCCCCGGCCCGGCGCGGCTATTCCTTTTGCCCGCCGGCGCCGGACAAGCCCGCCAGTGGACTTATGGCCCGATGAATGCCACGGATCCCAAGTGGCTGCCCAATAGCCAGGCCGCCGTCTACGCTGCCTACCCGACCGGCAATGCTGCGGCGGCGCGCGTGTACCTCCAGGCGGTCTCTGGCGGCGCGCCTCGGGCGCTGACGCCGCCCGGCTTTCGGCCTGAAGCCGTTTCGCCCGGTGGACGGCGTTTCATCGCGGAGAAACTCGACGTCAGCCACCACGATTGGCTCTTCCCGATCGGCGCCGGCGCGCCGAAGCCGCTGGCGTTTCCCTTGCCCCGATACATCCTCCGGTGGTCCGCGGACGGCCGGGCGATCTTCGCCTCGACCGGCAGCCAGATCGTCAGCGTGGACCTGCGGACCGGCAACCAGCGCGTCCTCGCCGATATGCCGCCGGGAACGGACGCCTGGGCCATCAGCTCCGACGGCAAAACCATTGTGGAAAGCCGCGTGGTGACGAGCAGCGGCTTGTTCCTTCTCCGGCTGGGCCACCGCCGCTAGCAGCGACAGCGGTAACAACCAGGCGATAGCCCTCGCATGGCTGCCGGCCTCTGCCCGCTGCAGCCGGAGAGCCCCGGCGCCCAGCCAAGCGCGTCGTTCAGGAGCCGTGCCGCGCCGGCCGCTAGAGCGGTCGCCGCGGGCACAATGGCGTGGAGGCGCGGGGCGGAATCGAACCGCCGAATAAAGGTTTTGCAGACCTCTGCCTTACCACTTGGCTACCGCGCCGGGCGGTGAACAGAAGGAGGGAGCGAAAAGCTTGGAGCGGGAGACGGGATTCGAACCCGCGACATCGACCTTGGCAAGGTCGCACTCTACCACTGAGCTACTCCCGCGATCCCCGGGAAGTCCAATGTAGCATGGCCGTCGGCGGCGCGCCAGCCACCCGCCCGCCGTTTCCCCGCCGCCCCGAACACAGCGAGGGCCCCGCTGCCAAAGCGGCGGCGGGGCCCCGGGTGGACTGATTGGATTAGCTGGGGCGGCTCGCAAGCCGTCCAGTTTTGAACTGCGCTGGCGCTCGCGAGCGCCTAGCCGTCAGCCACCTCGCTAGTCCAATTTTCTAAACGTCTACTGCCGGAATCTTCCACTGGACCACCTCCTTTCTAGCGTGCCTCCAGTTAAGCACCTTCGCCTGGGCATCGCAAGAAGCGGCCGCGCGCCCCGCGCCTGATCAGTACACATTCGGACCGCGGCGTCGGTTGCGGAAATGGGATCGCTGGAAATCGCCCGACTCCGGGCAGTGGGGCATCCGGCCTGCCGGCTACCTCCGCAGCGCGAACGCGGCCAGGTCGCGACGGACCGAGACGCGAACGCGGCCATCCTCGAATCTAGCCGATCCGGGCCTATTGGACGGCGCTGCGAGAGCCCTCGTCGGCGGCCCCGGAGAGAGGATAACCGGGGCCCATCAGGGCGGGGTCGCCCTGCGCCAGAATGGCGATGATCTGG
>JBOGKW010000126.1:0-10845 GCA_050746205.1 Terriglobales bacterium
CGCTACCACCCGCAGTTGGCCCTGCTGCCCATCGGCGATTTCTACGTGATGAACCCCGCCGATGCCGCGGAGGCTGCCAAGATGCTGGGCGTGCGCGCCGTCGTGCCGATGCATTATGGAACCTTCCCGGCGCTGACCGGCCGGCCGGAGGAGTTGGCGCGGGCCTTGCGCCAGAGCGCGCCGGAGTGTGAAATGATCGCCCTCAAACCGGGCGAGACGCTGGGCTAGGACCTGGGATGATCACCGAACCCAAAGTTGAGGAATATCTCTACGGGCTCCTGCCGCCCCGCAATGCCGTGCTCGCCGAGATGGAGGCGGAAGCGCGGCGGCGGCAGATTCCCATCGTCGGTCCGGCCGTAGCGCGGTTCTTCTGGCTCTTGGCGCGGATCCATGGTGCGCGGCGTATCTTCGAGCTGGGCTCGGCGATCGGCTACTCCACCATCTGGTGGGCGGAAGCCGTGGGCCCCGAGGGCGAGGTCTACTACACCGACACCAGCGCGGCCAATGCGCAGGAAGCGGCGGGTTACTTCCAGCGATTGGGCATGGAGGGGCGCATCCGCCAGCGGCGGGAGGACGCGCTGGCGGCGCTGCGGGAAGCGCCGGGCGAGTTCGACATCATTTTTTGCGACCTCTCCAAGCATCAGTATCCGGCGGCCCTGGAGTTGGGCATGCCGCGGTTGCGCAGCGGCGGTTTGTTCGTGGCCGACAACGTCCTGTGGGGTGGCAAGGTGGCCGCGCCCGACGCTTCTGAGGACACGCAGGGCATCCTTGCCTTCAATCGCGCCATTTACGCGCAGCCCGGCTGGACGGCGGCGATTGTGCCCCTGCGGGACGGATTGGCTATATGCCGGAAACCCTAGCCGCGGGCGGCTCGGCCGTGGCGTATGCAAGGTGTTGGTGCGGGCGGCGGGCCAGCGCTTATCTGCGCCTGCGGCCCGCCCCGCCGGCGCAAGGGAGCCGATGATGCGCCTGGAGCCGCTGCACTCCTTTCCGGTCGAGGAGTTTCTGCTCACCCGCATCGCGCTCGCGCCGGATGCGGCGCGGCTGGCGATCGGGCATAAGGCCTTTCGCACGCTCGATACGGAAACCGGAGCGGTGGCGCGGGAGTTCGGCTTCCCGGAGTTTTTGGGCCAGTTGCGCTACAGCCCCGATGGCCGCTACCTGGCGGCGGTAAACGTAGCCGACAACCATCCCGCCACCCGCGGCCGGCTGACCGTGTTCGAGGCCGCCACCGGAGCGGCGGCGCTGGACCGGCCGGCGGCGCTGCCGGTCGAGACCTGCGCCTTCCACGGCGGCGCCAACGGGCAGGCCTGGGAAATCGCCTGGAACGATGCCCGCTTGGAAGCCGCCGCCGACGGCGCGGCGCGGGTGACGGCGCAGATTGCCCGCGCCGGCCTCGGCGGGCAAAGCCGCCCGCCCCTGGCGCTGAACGGCCAGCAGATCCGGGCCCTGGCCGCGGTCGCCGGCGGCGGCTTCACCTGCTTTGTGCGCGACGCCGCCGGCGCCGCCCACACCGTGGAGAACGCCGAGTTGGTCTTCCGCAAGTTCCGCCTGCTGAACCTGGCGCCCGATGGCACGGTGCGCAAGGACTTCGATCTCGGGATCGGCGCCGGCGTTTGCGCCCTTTCGCCCGATGGCAAGCTGTTGGCCGTGGAGATGGTGGACTTCAAGAACAACGAGCGCCACGTGTCGCTGGTGGACGCCGAAACCGGCGTCGAGGCCAACCTCCTGCCGCTGGAGGCCAATACCCTGCCGGTCTTCGAATTTTCCCAAGACGGGGCCTACTTTCTTTGCCTGAAGGAAGACGCCGAGGGCGATTTCAACACCCTGCGCCTGTGGCGCACCGAGGACCTACGGCTGGTCGGCGAGGCGCGGCTGGAGCTGAGCTATCACGCCCTGTCCAGCTGCCTGGAGCACAGTACCCTGGCCTTCCTCGGTGGCGGCAAGCTGGACCTGTTCGCCATCGAATAGCGCGGCCTAGCTGCTCGCGGCAACTTGGAGAGGCTCTGAGCGCCAGCGGGCGTCCGCTGCCGGCCGTCCCAAATCGGGCGGCCGAGCCGCCCTCGCGGCGCCGGGGCATCGCTTGTCTTAGACACGCGGCGGAGGTATGTTACCCGGCATGGCGCAGAAACCACTTAGACGGGCGGTCACCGTAGCGCCGATCGTCATGGCGATGGCGCTGCTGCCGGTGGCGGGCCAAAACCCCGGCGGCGCCGGGGCGGGCAACCGGGCCGGCGGTGGCGCCGCAACGCTGGCGGCGGAGTACGCGCAGGTGGCCCTGCCGGCGGTGGATGCCGGGCAAGTCGCGGTGGCGGAGAATGCGTTCTTCGCCATCTCCGCGCTGCGCTTCCAGTTGCAAAGCGGCCATGTGGCGCTGACGGCGCCGGTCGCCGGACACGTGACCGCGGCGGTGTTCGTGGGCGAGGGCAACCTCGAGGTGACGCCGCCAGACGCCATCGAGCGGCGGCAGGCGGAGCTATTTTTGCACCAGCCGGCGGTCGTGGTGCAATTCCGTCAGGCAGTGTTCCGCTTTGGCGGGGCGCAAGTCTTTTTGCGGGCGGTGGGCAATCAGCTGCACTTTCGCGCCGGCACCGGCGCGCAGGCGTTCCTGAACGTGCTCAAGCAGCGGGCCCAGGTCATTCGCCAGGCGGGGCGGCCGGAGGCGGCGCGAGTGCTGCAGGCGATGGACGGCGGCACGCCCGACGCTGGCTGGTTCGAGGCGGATTTGAAGACCGATCGTTACGGCTGGATTCACGCCGTCTTTGACCCTCTGCGGCGCCAGCCCCTCCGGGTACGGCGCTGGACGCAGGCGCCGGAGACCGGGCTGCAATATTTCGGCGATGTGTGGACCCAGTTCCGCCCGGGCGCGCCGGCGCCGGGCACGGCCGGATTTGACGCCTTGCCGGATGCCAGCCCGAATCCGCTGCGCTTCACGCGCTATCAGATCGCGCTGACCGTGCCCAAGAACCTGGACATGCAGGCCGACGTGGTGATGACGGTGCAGCCGGCCGCGGGCATGGGGCGGGGGCTGTTCCTGACTTTCGACTCGAACCTGCGCGTCAGCCAGGCGCGGCTGGTGAATGGGCCGGCGCTGGAGTGGGTGCAGCCGCGGGACCCGGGCCAGCAGCCCAATCCGAAATACGAGGGCAATTGGCTCTATCTGCGCCTGCCGGCGGCGCCCACCGGGCCGTTCGCCATTGAGCTGCGCTACAGCGGCAAATATGTCATCCAGCGAGTGGGGGACGGAAACTTCTTTTGCCGCAGCTTCGGCTGGTATCCCAGCGATCCGTTCGGCGCGCCCTTTCAGCGGGCGGTGTTCCGGTTGTCATTCACCGTGCCCAAGAAGGACACCGTAGTGGCGACCGGCCGGCTGCTCTCCAACCAGGTGGCCCAGGGCAAGCGAACGGAGGAATTTGCCAGCACCATTCCCCTTACCGTGGCCGGGTTCGCTCTGGGGCAGTACCGGCTGAAGGAACAGGCCGTGGAGGCGGACGGGAAGAGGGTCGAGGTCAAGGTGTTCACCAACACCCAGCCGGACGATGTCTTTCGCGGTATCGCCACGCAGCAAGATTTGCCGCCCGGCATCGGCTCGCCGGAGGACACCGGAGGCGGGCAGCTGGCGCCGGGGTTGGCGAACCTCAACGCCTTGGCCCTGCAGCCGCTGGTGCTCCAGGAGGTGAGCAATGCGCTGCGGTTCTTCTCGTTCTATTTCGGCCCCTATCCATACCCGACATTGGCGGTGACCAATATCCCCGGCGATTACGGCCAGGGGTGGCCGGGGCTGCTGTATTTGAGCAGCCTCAGTTTTTTGGACGACACGCAGTTGCATGAGCTGGGGTTCGGGGAGGCGACGCTGCGCCAGCTCTCGAACACCTTTCGCGCCCATGAGACGTCGCACCAGTGGTGGGGGCACGTGGTCAGTTGGAACTCGGCCAACGATCAATGGCTGTCGGAGGGATTTGCCAACGCCTCCGCGGTGCTCTATGAGGAGCGGCGCTTCGGGCTCAAGCCGGCCATGGCGACGCTGGAGGAATGGCAGCGGGATTTGCTCCAGAGGGACGTATTCGGGCACGTGCCGGACAGTCTGGGGCCGCTATGGCTGGGCCAGCGGCTGAGTTCCTCCCTCGACCCGGAGGGCTACCCGATCGTGATCTACGACAAGGGCGCGTATGTGCTCTATATGCTGCGGGAGATGATGTGGCAGCCGACCGCGCGCCAGCCGGATGCGGCGTTCATCGCCATGATGCGGGATTTCACCCATACCTACGCCAACCGCTCCGCCTCGACCGCGGATTTTGAACGCGTGGTGAACCGGCACATGACGCGGTTCATGGACGTGGACGGCAGCGGCAACATGGATTGGTTCTTCCGCGAATACGTCTACGGCACCGGCGTGCCGCTGATTGGTTTTCACTACCAGACCCAGCCCGCGACGGGAGGGAGAGAGCAGGTGACCATGCGGGTCACCATCACGCCGGGGTGGAAGATGCTGCTGCCGGTCTATGTGCATTTCGGCAAAAAGCGCTGGATCCGCGGCATGCTCCGCCTGACCCAGCCGCAGGAAACCATCCGCGCGCTCCTGCCGCCGGGGGTGACGCGCATCGTGGCCGACCAGTACGACGGCATCCTGGCGGTGGTGAAGCAATAGCCGCCCAGGTCGGGGTCGCCGCCTCGGCTGGGCGGCCGCGGCGCCTGAGGGGTGCCAGCGGGGTAGCGCAGGCGTCTCGCCTGCCAAGCGGGTAGAGGAGCTGGCCAGAACAGACAGGTGGGACCCGTCTGCAAGCGCAGTAGGGCAGGCGTCTCGCCTGCCTGCCGCCGACCCATGGGCGGGGCTACCGCGAGGCGACGAGTTACACACGGGCGGGACCCGTCTGCCAGCGCAGTAGGGCACGCGTCTCGCCTGCCTGCCGCCGACCCATGGGCGGGGCTGCAGCGAGGCGACGAGTTACACAGGCCCGTCAGCGCCCGCCGCCCCCATCGCCCCGCCCCCGAGCCGTGCGGAGCGAGGCAGCCCCCCGGGGCTGCCCGCCGCCGGGCTCAGACAACTCGTCCCTGAGCACTCACATCAGACACATATGTAAGCAAGTCTCTGCTCGCCAGGAACGCCCCATGCTTCGCCTCCCCTTCGCCCGCTCCGCCGCTCCCGCCCCGTTGCCCGCCGCTGCGCTCGCGGCTCCGCCCGCCGCCTCGGCCGGCTTCATCCCGCCCCTGCCCGGCGCTGCCTTCCGCCCCACCGGCCTGCAGCGCCGCTTCTTTGCCCGCATCGCCGCCGGCGCCACCGTCGCGACCGCCCTGGATGCCCTCCGCATCCACCGCGCCACCTTTTCCCGCTGGCGCCAAGACCCCAATTTCCGTTCCTGGCTCGCCGCCGCCTGCCTCCGCGACATGCTCCTCAACGGCTGGGAACTCATTAATGTCGCCCGCCAAAACGCCAGCGCCGACTTCCGCTTCAGGAAGGCCGCCTTCGACCTCACCTTCAATCCCGCCACCCGCCGCCACCTCGCCGCTTGGGCGCAATGGTGCGGCGGCCCGGACGTCCCCGCCTTCGCCGACAGCGGCGCCGAGCTAGCGGCCGAAGCGGAACTGGCCGCGGCGAACATCGCTGAAAATGTCGCAAATGATGGCGTAACTGACTGAAAACGCGACATCGGCCATGCGACGAGTTACAAAGGCCAGGCTCCCGGCAGTCCGCGACCTGACCGCCGAGAACGCGGAGGCAGCGAACGAGCGACCACAGATCATGGCCTCCGCGAACGCTAAATCGCGCGCTAGTATACGTGCCCCACTGGGCCAGGGTGGCGTATGCTGATCCCCAGCTCCGGCTACGATGCCGCCCGGTTCTGGCTAACCGGAGGCCGCACCTGTATGGACAGAATAACCGAGTCCCTGCTGAACGAGTTCTCGGCTGAGCACCAGGTCCAGCACCTCCCGCAGTACAAGCAGTTCGAGCATTTTGCAGCCTACGTGTGCGTTCGCGAGGAGCACTCCGCGTCGTTCGACACGGTCGACCTAGTCGTTGGAGACGACGAACAGCCCGAGGGCGGTGGCGACACCGGGCTTGACGCCGTCGCCATCATCATCAACGGGGTCCTCGTTACGGACGTTGACGATCTGGAGGAGATGGCGACGGAGGCCGGCTACATTGAAGCCACCTTCATCTTTGTCCAGGCCGAGACTACCTCGGGTTTCGACGGCGCAAAGATCGGGACGTTTGGCTTTGGGGTCACGGACTTTTTCAGCGATGCGCCGAAACTGAAGCGCAACGCGAGGCTTCGTTCCGCGTCCGAGGTCGTCCGGGCCATCTACAGCATGAGCAGCAAGTTTCGACGCGGAAACCCCGTGTGCAAGCTGTTTTATGTCACCACCGGAAGGTGGCTTGACGACCGGACGCTCACGGCCAGAATCGACGGCGTAAGAAGCGACCTGACAGCGTTCGGCCTTTTCCGCGAGGTAGACTTCTTGCCGATCGGCGCCGACGAAGTCCAGAATCTATACCGCAAGAGTCGCCATGCCCTTACGGCGCAGTTTAACTTTCAGGGATACGTGACGCTCCCGGAAGTTCCGGGCGTATCCGAATCCTACTCGGGCGTTCTCCCGTGGGGCGAATTTAAAAAGCTCATTCTTGACGGCGATCGCATGTCTGACGGCTTGTTTTACAACAACGTCAGGGACTGGCAGGGCGACAATCAGGTCAACACGGCGATCAGAGAGACGCTCACCACAGACACTAGACGCCGCTTCGTCCTTATGAACAACGGCGTCACCATCATCGCCCGGACCCTGAAACACACGGGGTTCAAATTTACGGTGGAGGATTATCAGATCGTCAATGGGTGCCAGACATCGAACGTGCTGTTCAGCGAGAGAGGATCGCTCGACGATGCCGTGTCAATACCGATCAGACTGATTAGCACCAACGACGCCGAGGTGATGAATGCGATCACCAAGAGCACAAACTGGCAGACGGAGATTAAGGCGGAGCAACTGTTCGCGCTGCAGGAATTTCCTAAGCGCCTGGAACTGTACTTCGAGTCGATCCCGCTCGAAAAGCGCCTTTATTTCGAGAGACGGTCGCGGCAGTATGATGCCATCTCGGTGCCCAAAACCAGGGTGGTTAGTTTTGATTCGATGGTCAAGGCGTTCGCCGGCATGTTCCTCAACGAGCCACACCGCACCGCCCGCAACTATGGAGCCGTCAAGCACAAGCTGGGCACCGAGATATTCGCGAAGGACCATCGGATGGAGCCGTACTACGCCGCCGCCCTGGCACTATTTCTGGTCGAGAAATTCTTCAGGAGCAAGCAGATTGATCCAAAACTTAAGCCGGCGCGCTTCCATATTTTGCTGGCCGCAAGAATCCTGACCGGCGGCTTCGACATGCCCAAGATGGTAGCTAACAAGATGGAGGCGTACGCAGCTCGGATCATCGCAGCCCTCGAAGATGAAGCCGCTGCGCTGGGTATCGCCACCCGCGCCGTGGCAATCATCGAGGAGGTCGCCGCCGGGGATTACCGGCGGGACAAGATCCGGACGGAAAATTTCACGCAGGCCGTCGTAGCCGCCGCGAAGACGCAGTTCCAAGCTGAGGCCGCGGCCCGAGGCCGGGAATTGGCAGCCCCGTCCGGCCGTGAGGCAGGCTAGGGACGCCTGGCAGGCCAACGGGAATACGACCGCTTCGTTGCGCCCCTAGGGGAGGTGCCGCCCGCGCCCCACCCCGGAATCGTGCACCGCGAGGCCGAGCACGAGGGAAAGGTCGCGCTCAATCCTCGAAGGCGCGGCCCAAAGCCAAAGCGGGAATCCAGCGCTGCCCCTTCCGACGTGCGGGCCGTCAGCCCAACGCCTTAGGGTGTCCTCCCCCCTCTATGCCGTATAAGGTGAGGCCGAGGATATCCCCAGGATCTCGAAAGGGGATCGTCACACAGGACCCTCCTCGAACGGGGGTGCCGTCCGCCACCCTCCGGGGGCTCGCGCACCTCGCCATATTAAATCGAGAACCGCTCCGCATCCGTCGGCTCCGGCTCGCCGTCCCTGCGGTGGTTATAGCGGAACTCCCGCCCGTCGACGCGGCGGAACAGGTGCCGACGCGCCTCCCGCCGCGGGGGTTTTCAACCAGCTACCTAATGAATCCGGTAAATGGCCTCGACAAAGGCGGCGAACACCAGGCAGTAAATGCCAAACCAGTGCCAGCGGCCCTGCTCCAGCCAGCGGGATAGCCACTTCAAGGCCAGCAGTCCGGCGAGGAAGGCGAAGACCATGCCCAGCAGGCCTTGGGGAAGCACCGCCGCCCAATGCACCGCCATGCCGGCCGCATGCGCGCTGTGGACAACGCGCCGCAGCTCCCAGAGCACGGCGAGGGGGGTGATGGCCACCACCATCGCAAAGCTGTAGGCTTCGACGGTCTGGCGCTCCTCGCCTTGCAGCAAGCCGCCGGAGATGGTCGCGCCGGAGCGGGAGAAGCCGCGGAAGGGAATCGCGAAGCCTTGCAAGACGCCCATCTTGATCGCCGTTCCCCAGCCCACCGAGCCGTCGGCGGTAGGGATGGCGGCCACCGCCGCCGTGGCCAGCAAGGGGCCGTGGGCGGCGGCCGGGCCCGCCGGCGGCGGTTCCGCGCCGGACGGTGGCGGCGCCGGCGGCGGGGCGCCTTCCGGGGTGCCCGCTGGGTTGGGGCGGCGCGCCTGGCGCAAGCCGGCATAGAGGATCAGCAGGCCGACGATGGCCAGGGGCGGGGCGATCCAGCTCAGCTTGTGAAACAAAACTTCAATGTCCGGCCGGTAGGCGCCATGGCTGAGCGCCTGGCGGACCAGGCGCTCGACGGGCAAAAAGACCAGCCCGGAGAAAAGCGACGACACGAAAATCAACGGGACGATTTTCCCCACCCGTGCCCAGGAGGCGAGGAATGTCCGCCGCCAGCGCCGCCAGAAATAAGCGATGACGGCCAGCATGGTGCCGGTGTGCAGCAGCACCAAAAGCAGCGCATTGGCCGGCGTGGACATGTTGACGCCCAAAAAATGCGCCACCACAATGACGTGCGCGGAGCTGGAGACGGGCAGCAACTCCGCCAGTCCCTGGACGATGGCCAGCACGAGAACGTAGATCCAAGGCATGGGGCAGGTGGGGCGGCGCCGCGGCCGGCGGCTCAGCCGCCCAATTCGGAACGTCCCGCTTTGCGCCCCAAAGCGCGCTGCTGCGCGTCGGGGACCCCGGTGGCGACGGCCGGCGAGCCCGCGTTGGGGGTGCCGCTGAGGCTCCGGGCTTCCCCCAGTTGCCCGGAGGACCGGAGCAGGGTTTCCGCCAATTCTAGATCGCTGGGGGTGGTGATCTTCCAGTTGCGCGGTGAGCCGGCGACCACGTAGACGGCGTGGCCTAGATGTTCCACCAACGCGCTTTCGTCGGTGGCGTGGAAGCCTTCCTCGTCGGCGCGGGCAAAGGCGGCCCGCAGCCAGTCGTGGCGGAATGCCTGCGGCGTCTGCACCAGCACCAGCTTTTCCCGCGGCAGGGTGGCCGCGACGCGGGTGCCAGTGGCCCCGCTGCGCTCGACCTGCTTGACGGTGTCCACCACGGGGATGGCGGCGATGGCCGCGCCATGCTGTTCAGCCGCCTCCAGGGCGCGGGCGATCGCCTCCGGCTCGACGAAGGGGCGCACCGCATCATGCACGACGATGAACGGCACGCTCTCAGGAACATGCTGCAACGCCTGGCGCACGGACGCCTGGCGCGTGGCGCCGCCCTCGACCACCTCGACCGGCTTTTGGAACCGCTCGGCGGCGATGCGCGCCGCCAGGGCCGCGCGATCCTCCGGCCGCGCCGCGACCACGATCTTTTCCAGCCCCGGCGCGGCGTCCAGCCGGCGCAGCGTATGGATGACCACCGGCGCGCCGCCGATGATCGCCATCTGTTTGCGCGTGGAACCGCCGGTGGTCGAGCCCATCCGGGTGCTAAGGCCGGCGGCGGGGACGATGGCGTAGGCAGGCATGGCGGCGGGACCCAGGCGGGCGAAGGGAGGCGCTAATTGGCGGCCGGGCCGCCGGCTTCGGCGGCGCGGGCGGGACGGTACTCGGCGCGTTCGTCGCTGGCGCGAGCGAAGACCATCTTGCCCGCGGGAGTTTGCAACACCGAGGTCACCACCACGTCGGCGCAACGCGAAATGAGCCGCCGCCCATGCTCGACCACCACCAAGGTGCCGTCTTCCAGATAGCCCACCCCTTGTCCGGCTTCCTTGCCTTCCTTGGTGATGTGCACGCGCAGGCTTTCGCCCGCCAGCACCACGGTTTTGACCGCGTTGGCCAACTCGTTGACGTTCAGCACCGCCACGTTTTGCAGCTGCGCCAGCTTGTTGAGGTTGAAGTCGTTGGTGACGATCTTGGAGTCGTGCAGCCGCGCGGTTTCCACCAGCTGATGGTCCACCTCACGGGCGCGGATCGGCTCCTCCTCCAGCATGCGCACGTCCAGGCCGGGAATATGCTGCAGACGCTGGAGCACGTCGAGGCCGCGGCGGCCGCGTTGGCGCTTGCTGCCGTCGGCGGAATCGGCAATGGTTTGCAGCTCGCGCAGGACAAAATGGGGAACCCAGAGCGGTCCCTCTAAGAATCCCGTTTCGGCGATATCGGCCAACCGGCCGTCAATGATGGCGCTGGTATCCAGCAGCTTGCCGCCGCGGCGTAGCCGGTCCGGGGCGAACAGGCCGCCGAGGGCGGCAAGGTTCAAAAAGTCGCCCTTCTCAGCGCCGACAATCAGGCCGATGTAGGTCATCACCGCCAAGGCCAACAGGCTGGCGTCCCCGGCGATGACCGCCCGTAGGCCCGCGGCGTGCAGGATCAGGCTGATCAGATAGGCGCCGAAGATCCC
>JBOGKW010000127.1:0-10789 GCA_050746205.1 Terriglobales bacterium
AGGACGTGGGGGTGCATGGCGTGGGACGGGTGGACCTGCGCATCCGTGGCACCGGGCGGCGGTTCCAGGTCAGCGGAGTCGCCAGCGTCCGGCAGTTACGCCGTTGGGACCAACTGCCGTCGGGCTTCCGTTTGCGCGTGCCCTTCTCCGCCACCTATGACTCCGACCGCGACACAGTGCGGCTCGACCAGCTGGGCGACGGCGCGCATTTCGACGTGCAAGGCCAGGTGGTGAATCTCTTGACACAGGCCCATGCGGCGCTGACGGTAACGGCGCGCGACCTGCCGACAGCCGCGCTGCTGCCGCTGGCCCGGGCGGTGGACCCTACCCTGCCCCCGGATCTGCAGGCGCAAGGCGCATGGAATGGGAGCTTGGCGCTGACCGGGGGCCGCGGGCGGCGCTGGGCGGTGCGGGGGCAGGTGGCGGCGGTACGTGCCGACCTGCAAGAAGGCGCGATGGCGCTGCGGCTGACGGCGCCGGTGTGCGCCACAACCCCCCGGGCGCGGTTCCACGAGATCCTCTGCACGGAGCGGTCCGCGCGAGTCACGGGACCGGACCACGCCGACGCTGCACTGGCGCTGACGGCGCGGTTGACACGAGGCGGCGTCCAGTGGCGGGCGGCCGGTCCGCGGGTGACGGTGGCCGCGCTGGCGGCGCTGGGGCAGCTGTTTGGGGTGGCGGAACCCTGGCCGTATCAATTGAAGGGGGCGGCGCGCCTGTCGTTCGCGCGACAGGTCTCCTGGACGCGGATCCGGGGCTGGGCCACGGAGCCGGCGCCCTCCTGGCAAGGCGAGGCGTTTTGGTCCCGGGCCGAGTTACGGCTCCCCGCGCTGCGGTCGCCGGTGCCCCTCACTAGCCTGCGGCTGTCGCTGGGGCCGGGACGGGAAGTGGCGCTGACGGGCGCCGTGGCGCTGGGCGGCACGCCCTGGCGCTTCGGCATTGGCCGCGAGGGCGAGCCGGGCCGCTGGAGCTTCCACGCGGCAGCGGACCGGGTATCCCTGGCGCGGCTTGCCGTGGCGTTGCAATCGCGTCCGCCCCAGGGCCTATGGGCTCGGTTGTTTTTCCACGCCGCGAGCTGGCGGCCGTTGCTGCGGCTGGTGCATGCTCAGGGGCAGCTGGCGATCGGCAGGCTGCAGTGGCGCGGGCACAGCTCCGGCCTGCGGATGCTGATTCGGGCCGATGGCCCGGTGTGGCGCTTCCCCCAGGTGGTGCTGACGCTCGCGGGCGGAACGGTGCGGGGCGAGGGCCGGGTCGCGGCAGGAATTCTCGAGTTTCAAGGCCAGGGCCGGGGATTGGAGATGGCGCCGCTGTTTGCGGGCAGCGGATATGCCGGGGCTATTACGGGCCTCGGCGCGATGCGTTTTCGGCTGCGCTGGCCGCTGGCACGCGGCTGGCGGCGCATCCAAGCGGACGGAACCCTCACGGTCGCGCCGGGCCGTTTTCCCCTCCTGCGCACGGAGGCCGGGGCCTTGGCTTTCCGCCGCTACCAGACGCAGTTTCAATGGGAGGCAGGCCAGTTAAGTCTGACGCATGGGCGGTTGTGGCAGGCGGCGGCGCCGACGCGGGTCAGAGTCCGCTTGCAACCTCCGGCGCCGCCCCAGCTAGACTGGGTGCCCCCACCGTCGCGGGCAGCGCTGAAGGGCGCATGGCCGCTGCCGACGGCGCCAACGCGCGACCGCACGGCTGAGCTGACGGAGAAAAGGCTGAACCATGATCCGCGTCGGTAGCCAGCGGCAGAACCGTGGCGCTCAGCAGCGCAAGATCGGCGTCACGGGCCGGCGGCTGGCGGCGGGGATCACGGTGCTGCTGCCCATGGTGTTGTGGGCGGCGAGCAATTCCGCGCGGCTGGCGCGAGAATTCCAGGCTCAACTCGACCGCATCCAAGCGTACGCTGCCGGGGCGCCGCCGCACGCCACGGTCGTGCTGACCGCGGCCGGCGCCAATGCGTATTTGGCCCAAGACCCAAAGATTCCCGCCGCCGTGCGCGACCTGAGGTTATCCGCAACACCGGGCGCTTTGCGCGGTCAGGCGCAGGTGGACTTTTCCCGTTTGCCTCACAAGGGCGCCGGCGGCCTCGCGCAGGCGTTCTTTACCGGCACGCACCAATTAGCGGTGGTGGCGCGGCTGAACTCCGGCGGCGCGCCCGCGGCCAGCGTGACCGTCGAAGAGGTGGACTTGGATGGCGCGCGTATCCCCGACTTCCTGCTGGAGTTGGCGATTCGGGAGTTCGTGACGCCGAAATATCCGCACATTCAGGGGCGGACGTTTTCCCTGCCCCTTCCGGCGCACGTGCGGCGCGTCATCTTGGGGCGCGGTGAGGTCACGTTCCTTTATTAGCCGGCCTCACCAGACGCGGCACGCTTTGACGCCGCGGTTCATCGCCGTACCGGCACCGCAATGAAAAGCGTGGTCAAACGCGCCAAAGTTGGAAACCACGCCGTTGACCCGAAACTCGCCGGGCGAGTGCGGGTCTACCGTGACCAGCATCCGCGCGAATTGGGGCCGCACGTTCTCGCACCAGATTTGGCCATAGGCAAGAAAGAAAATCTGCGCCATGGTGTAGCCGTCCACCTGGCGGTGCATGGCGTCGCGTCCCAGCGTATGAACCAGGGCGGCGTAGCTGATGCGCAGGCCGCCGTTGTCGGCAGTGTTTTCACCCAACGTCAGCCGGCCGTTCAGGTGCACGCCGGGCACCGGACTGAACTGCGAGTATTCGTTGACTAAGCACTGCGTCCGGGCCTGAAACGCCTTGGCATCGGCCGCGGTCCACCAATCCTTCAGGTTGCCTTTGGGGCCAAAGCGCCGGCCCTCGTCATCGAAGCCGTGGGTCATCTCATGGCCGATGACCATCCCCATGCCGCCGTAGTTGGCGGCATCCACGGCGCTGCCGCTGAAAAACGGCGGCTGCATGATGCCGGCGGGAAAGACAATCTCGTTCATGTGGGGGTTGTAGTAGGCGTTGACGGTGGGCGGCGTCATGCCCCATTCCAGGCGATTGGGCGGATGGCCGATGCGCTTCAGTCGCCGGTGCACTTCGAAGGCGTCCGCGCGCAGCACGTTGCCCAGCAAGTCGTCGCTCCGTAGCCGGATGGAGCTATAGTCGCGCCAGCGGTTGGGATACCCAATCTTCTTCATCACCGCCCGGAGCTTGACGAGGGCCTGCCGCTTGGTAGCCGCGGTCATCCAGGGCAAGCTCCGAATGTCAGCGGTCAGCGAGCGCTGTAAGGCCGCGACCATTTGCGTCGCCCGGCGCTTGGTGGCGGGGGGAAAATACTGCTGTACGTAGAGTTGGCCCAGCGCCTCGCCGAGATCGCGATCCGTGTAGCGGACGCAGCGTTTCCAGCGGGGCTGCTGGACCTTTTGGCCGGTGAGATCCACGCCGTAAAAATCGAAGCGGGCAGTTTCGAGCGGCTGGGCCAGATACGGCGCCGTGGCGTTGGCAAGATGGAAGCGGAGATAGTTCTTCCAAGCCGACAGCGGCTGGGTGGTGAGGGCTTGGTTCAAGGCGGCAAAGAACTTCGGCTCGCGGACATTGACGGCGTTGATCGGGGGCGCCCCGACGCCCTGAAAATAGGCCTTCCAATCCAGCGCCGGCGCTAGCTGCTCCAGTTTCACCGGCATCATTTTGTGGTAAACGTTGTTTGGGTTGCGCTGCGCCGTCAGTTCCATCGAGGCCTCGGCCATCGAGGTCTCCAGGGCCATGACGGTGCGCGCCTCACGCGCGGCCCGGGCCGGCGCGTCGCCCAACAGACGGAAGACCTGGGCAACGTAGGCCACATACTTGGCCCGCAGGGCGCGGGACTTGGCGTCGGTGCGGGTGTAGTAGTCGCGGTTGGGCAGGCCCAGGCCCCCCTGCCCCGCCACCGCTATGGTCATTGCCGAGTCCTTCATGTCCGGGGCGGCGCCGAAGCTGAAGAGGGCGGGGACGCCGGTTTTCGCCATCCGCGCGACCTCGGCGATCAACTGCCCGCGGTTCTGGATCGCGGCGATCCGTTCCAGTTCCGGGCGGATCGGCTGGAGACCCAGCCCGTTTACCTGCTGGGTATTCACACAGGCGGCGTAAAACGTCCCCACCTCGCGCTGAATCCGGCTGCCGGCCTTTCCCTTCGCCGCCGCCCGCTCGAGGATGCCGCGCAATTCCTCCTGGTTGCGGTTTTCCAGTTCATTGAACCGGCCCCAGGCCGATTCATCGCCGGGGATCGGATGGGTGGCATTCCAACGGCCGCAGGCGTATTGGTAGAAGTTCGCGCACGGACTCACCGTCTTGTCGATGGCGGAGAGATCAATGCCGGTATGGATGGCGCCGCTTTGGCCGAATGCGGCGGGCACAGCTAGCGCCAGGGCACAGAGGATCAGTAGCAGCGCGCGGAAACGCATGACAATACCTCCTACAAACCCTGCATTAAAGCACGACTGGAGGCGGCAGGTCCACCGGAGCCAGGCCCGGCTTGGATGGGGCGCTTATGCCGGCGGACCGGCCAACATCTTGGCGATCCCGTCGGACAGCGAACGGAGGCTCAAGGGCTTGGGAATGAAGGGGGCGGCGGCGCCGGCTTGCGCCATGTGGGAGTCGTAGCCGGTCATAAACAACACCGGGACCTGGGGCCAGAGATGACGCAAGCGCTCGGCGAGCTGATGGCCGTTCATCTCCGGCATGGTGATGTCGCTGATGACTAAGTCGAATCCCGGCTGCCCGGCACCGCCCGCGGCGCGACCCTTCTCCGCCATGGCCAGTGCTTGGCTGGGCAGGTTGGCGGTGACCACTTCATGGCCTAGGTGCTTCAACATCTCGGCCGTGGTCTCCGCCACCGCCGGTTCGTCTTCCACCAACAGAATACGCACCGGCGCACGATGGGTCGCCGGGCTGCGGACCGGACTCGCCGGGCCGTTGACCTCCTGAGCCACTCTCGCCTCCACTCGCCCGCCCTTCCGACCCGAGGCCCGCGGGGCCCGGGACCAAGACAGGCAAAAAGATTTCAAACCGCGCGCCCTCGCCGGGCGCGCTCTCTATAGTGATGAAGCCGCCGTGCGCTTCGACAATACCATAGGCCACCGCCAACCCCAGGCCAGTGCCCTTGCCCGGAGCCTTAGTGGTAAAGAAGGGCTCGAAGAGGCGCTCGCGCACCGCAGTCGACATCCCCTCCCCGTTATCCGCGACGGTGATCACCGCCCAATCGGCCCTCGCTCCATTGAGGGTCACGCCGGGGCGGGCGATGCCGCGGCGCAACTCCAGCGCCAGCGTGAGCCGGCCCCCGCGAGGCATGGCCTGACCGGCATTGACTCCCAGATTGAGCAGTACCTGCTGCAATTGGGTGGCGTTGCCCTCGACGGCGATCGGTCCGTTGCCTTTGGCCGGGCACTGCAAGCGGATGGATACAGTCTCGGGCAGGCCGTGGCGCAGCATGTCCGTGGCCGCTTGCACAACGGGCGCAAGCTCAATCGGTTCGGTTTCCACCGCGCGGCCACGAGAAAAGGCCAACAGTTGAGCCACCAAATCGGCCGCGCGGCGACCGGCGTTGCCTACGGCGCCAATGCGGGCCGCACAGTCACCCGGCAGCTGGCCGGAAAACTTGGCCTCAATCAGTTCGACTTGGCCCAGGACCGTGCTGAGAAGGTTGTTGAAGTCGTGGGCCACGCCGGCGGTGAGGGTGCCCACCGCCTCCATCTTTTGCGCGGTCAGTAGTTGCTGCTGGAGGTGCCGCTCGGCGGTGACATCGCACATCATCGCCCGCGCGCCAAGGAAGCGGCCGTCAGGGTCCCGGATTGGCCGCATGTAGGAGCGAAACGAGCGCAGCTCGCCCCCGGCGGTACGGACCTTGAGTTCCAACTCGGGAAACACGCCTTCATGTTCATACCCGGCGAGGAGCACCTCAGTCGGGGGCAACCCGGGAGGGGAGATCACGTGGGGCAACTCGCGGATGCGGCGGCCAAGAATCTCGGAGCGCCCAAGACCCAATGCCTCCATGGCCACCTGGTTGAGGTCGGTGACGCGGCCCTCCGGATCCACGGTGTGGTACCAGATCGGGGAGTTTTGATAAAGGTCATTGAAATAGTCGCGTCGGCCTTCGGCCAAGCCGCGCTGCTCATCCACGGCGAACAAGATCATGGCCAGGCCGCAAAAGCTCTTGCAAACCAGCGTGAGCAGGTCCACCAAAGCGCCATTCTCGACGTTGCCCCAGGGCAAGGGCGCGGTGATGAAGCCCAGCCCCCAGATGATGAGCCCCAAACCCAGGACCCAGCGCATGAGCCGTCCACCCATTTTCAACCGCAGCACCACAATGCCGCCCGCCACCGGCAATACGCCGAAGGCAATCGTCTGGGCAATGACATGGGAGTTGGGTAGAAACCAGACCCACGCAGCAAGCAAGGCAGCGAAGCCGCGCCACGGCCAGGTCCATATCCGACGTGACCGGCCGCTCCCTCTGGCCTCCGCTCCCAATGCTCTCCAGGCCCAATCAGTGAACAGCAGAACGGCCAGCACGAGCAGCCCGTCCGCGGCCCAGCCGCTGGCGGGCATGCCCACGTTGGCCCGTTGCAAGACCTGCAGGCTGAAGTGGACTGACATCACGGCCCAGGCGGCGAGCCAGGCATGATGCAGCCATTTGCGCTCGGCGGAGAACGGAACGAACGCCAGCACTACGGTGATGGCGGTAGCGGTGGCGGCGCCCAGCAGGGAGATGTCGGCGGCAAAAGGCATCGGTGGCACGCGCATCACCGCGCGCAGCGCAATGGCCGCAGTGTATATCGGCCGTCCGCCAGCGGGCTTGAAAAGCGGCCCTGGGACAGCAACTATCTGGGTACCACCTGTTCGCTCGGACGGGCCGGCGATCGGCCGCGGCCGGGACTCCGCGCGCCCAGGCTACGCCGCGGCGGAGGCCGCCGTGCCGCGTTGGCGGGCCACGAAATAGGACCCCAGCACGAAGGCGGCGGCCACCGCTTGGGCGAGGAGGCTCTCAAGGTTGGGGAAGAGAGAGAACCACAGGCCGGCCCAGCTCGGAATCAAGTGCGCCAGCCAAGGCAACTGGCTGGCGGGCAACCAGTGAGCCAGCTGCATTTCCTGCACTTGCTCGCCAACCATGACCAGGAACACCACGCCGAGCAGCACCCCCGTGAACACCAACATACGCCGGTATGGCAGGCGCCGGTGGGCCAACAAGGTCAGCAGCCCAACCACGACCGTCAGCACCAAGCCGATGCTTACGCCATAGGCGACCGGTCCATTGCCCAGGCGCAGCCGATAGCTTTGCAGAAACAGCACCACCTCAACACCCTCGCGATACACCGAGCTAAAACCTAACGCCGCCAGCCCCCACCACCACGCGGCGCCGCTTCCCCCTGGCTCGGGCTCCCGCTCCATCAACTCGCGCTTGCGGCGGTTGTGCAGCGAGATCCAACCGGTCCAATACAGCTTGTGAAAGAACCAGTTCATGACGATCAGCAGCACGATGACCGCGAGCAAACCCGTGGCCGCCTGCAGGTTCAACGCCGAGATGTTCTGTCCGAGGTCCGTGAGGATGCGGACGGCGATCACCCAGGTGACGACGGTCAGCGCCAGTCCACCCACCGCGCCGCTGAAGATCGGCCGCCGGAAATCGTTGCCCGCCTGGCGCAGCCCACCCGTAATGGCCGCCAGGATCAAGATGCACTCCAAGCCCTCGCGAAATACCAGAACACCGATCTCCAAGACCGCGGATACGCCGCCTGCGGTCGCCGCCGGGCTCGGGCCGCCGCCTCCCGAGAGCGCCCGCAACACGATCAGGCCGCCGACGACGCCGAGGGCGCCCCAGAGCCAGCCCCGGTGCCGCCGCTTCGGCGCCGGAGCAGGATGGGCGGCTCGGGTCAGCGTTGGCGCGGGAGCGGTCATCTGCGGCAAGGTGGGAGGCCGGTGCCGGGCGAAGGCGACGATCTAACGGCCTGATACCATTACAAAGTAGTCCAGATTCATTCGTCAATCGAAAACCCACGATTTTTCGGCCCGCGTTTGCACATCCCCTCCATCGGCCCACAGCCGCGCCGCGCCTGAGGGCGCGCCGCTCATTGGCGTAGCCACCGCTTCGCGGCCCCGAAATGACGAAGGCCGCCCCTCGGGGCGGCCTTCGCAGTGCCTACCTACGGCGCGGAGCCGGCGGCTAGGCGTTGCCGAGCTGCACCAACTGCGGCTTTTCTTCGCTCTTCGAGGAGCAGCAACCGCCGGCGGCGGGCGCCTCCAGCGCCGCCTTGGCAGCGTCGCCGGCCACCTGGGTGGTCTGGCCGCCGCTCGGAATCCGCATCATCGAGAGCTGCTTGTCGAACGGCATCGAGTATTTTTTCTCGATCTTCTCCCGATAGACGGGCCCAGAGTTGTAGGTGCAGAAGGGATAGATCAGCCCGTTGGGCGCCGCGTAGTGAATGATGCAGCGCTTCACCCGCTCGACGTCGTAGTTGTAGCTGTCCATAAAATGCATGCCGGCGACCATGAGGGTCTTGTACACGAAGCCCTTCTCCGCGTCCGTCCCGCGGCCATAGCTCTTGTCGGTCATGCCTTGCAGTGTCTGGAGGAACCTGGTGAAGGTGAGCCCCTCCGGCGCCCGGTCGGCGTGGAAGTGCTTTTGCAGCGCGTTCCAGGTCTTCACCTTGCTGAAGAATTTGAAACGCGCCTTTTCCGCGCTGCGCGCGAGCAGGTCAATGTCCTGAAGCATCGCGCCCACATCCACGAAACGGGTGACCGGAACCGCCTGCTTGGTGGCCTGGTCCACGAACATGTAGGTGCCCATCGAGCAATGCGGATGGCAGCTCAGCGAGGTGGTTTCCTCGCCGCGCAACGCGCTGATCAGCTTGCTGAACGGGGTGACACAGGCCAGGGGGAACCAATCGTTGTAGGGATCCGCCAGGCCGGTCTGCTCGTGCACCGCGTGGGCGACATCGGCCAGGGTGAAGCGTTTCGCCTCGAGCTCCTTGCGGGAGATGCGCCCGGTGAAGGTCACCGGCTGGAAACTGATGCCGCTGACCACGTCAATATTATCGAGGGCCAGCTTGATAATGTCGCCTATCTGATGATCGTTGAGGCCCTTCACGATGGTGGGCACGAAAACGATTTTGATGGTCCCGACCTTGCGGATGTTCTCGATGGCTTTCAGCTTTTTGTCGAACAGCGACTCGCCGCGAGTGCGTTTGTAGATGTCGTCGCAGACGCCGTCGAACTGCAGGTACAGCGTGTGCAGGCCGGCGTCACGGGCCTTCTCACAGAACTCCAGGTCGTTCCACATCACGCCGTTGGTGGCCACCTGAATGTGGCTGAAGCCCATTTCTTTGGCCAGGCGCACGGCGTCGTGGAAGCGGGGATAAATGGTGGGCTCGCCGCCGGAGAATTGGACCACGCGGCCGGAGACCGGACGCTCATTGCGCAGCGCCTGTAGCATTTTCCGCACCTGGTCAAAGCTGGGCTCGTAAAGATAGCCGGCGGCGTTGGCGTTGGCGAAGCAGACGGGGCAGGTGAGGTTGCAGCGGTTGGTGAGGTCGACATTCGCCAGACCAGTGTGGCTCATGTGCATCGAGCAGAGGCCGCATTGGTCCGGACAGCGGGTGGCGTTGGGGATGGCGGGATTGGATAGGCCGCGGTTGTCGCCGAAGTACCACTGCTCCATCTTGAGATAGAGCTTGACGTCGGAGTAGACCTTGTCGCGGAAGTAGCCGTGCGTCGGGCAGGTCTTCTCCATGAACACGGCGCCGTTCTCTTCGAACTCGCGAGCTTCGATGACGCGGGTGCATTCTGGGCAAAGGGACTGGGTGATCTTGGGTAGCCCCTTGTGGATCGGCTCCATGCGCGACCCGGAATGGGTGTATTCCGGCTGGATGACCTGGAAATCGGCGCGCTTCACCGGGGAGAATGTCTGCGTGCTCATCGTGTCCTCCAAACTGGATTCAGATGCCGCCCCGCCGAGTCGACGAAGGACCAGGGCGATGGGGCAGTCCGCGGCACCGATACCACTAGTGCCACCTCAAGCCTAGGCCGGGGAGGTTGCGAGCCCAAGAAGACAGCGGTGAACGGCGGAAATCGCGCACTCAGCGGCCCGGATCGTGGCCTGAATGGTGACGCCGATGATAGCCGTCAACTCATTGGAAAGCAAGGAGAACCGGGCGCCAGGGGAGGTTCGGCCGCCTTACAATGGAAGGCCATGGCGATGGCTTGGCGGCCCGGCGCCCGCAAGGCGGGCGCACCAAGGAAGGCGGCTGGGGTGCTGCTCGCCGCCACCACGCCCGGCCCCAGCCAGATGTGGGCGGTCGGCCTGACCGGGTTCTGTTCGTTTTTAGACGTTTACGTCACCCAGCCCATCCTGCCCGAGTTGGCGCACAGGTTCGCCGCCTCGCCTGCAGCGGTGGGTCTGACCATCAGCGCTGTGACCCTGGCGGTGGCCATCGCCGCGCCGGTGGTGGGCATTTTGGCCGACCGAATCGGGCGTAAGCGACTGATCGTTGCCGCGCTGCTGCTGTTGGCCATTCCCACCTGGCTGGCGGCCGATGCGCCGACCCTGGCCACGCTGGTGCATTGGCGGTTCGCGCAGGGGCTGTTGGTGCCCGGCGTTTTCGTCGTGTCCATTGCTTATGTCACCGAGGAATGGGCCGACCGGCGTGCGGCAGCATTAGCCATGGCGGTATACGTGGTGGGAACCGTGCTGGGCGGCGTGAGCGGCCGGTTCCTGACAGCGGTGATCGCCGCCGATTGGGGCTGGCGCACGGCTTTCGAGACTTTGGCGGGGCTGACGGTGATCGGCGGCCTGGCGGTCTGGCGACTGCTGCCTCCGGCGCAGCG
>JBOGKW010000128.1:0-10705 GCA_050746205.1 Terriglobales bacterium
TCCTTATCAATGAGCGTGCTGGCGTTGGTGAAGTGTCGCACGTACTCTGGAAACCACAGCTCATTCTCCAGCACGTAGCGGATCAGGCCGCCGAGGAAGGCGATGTCGGTGCCGGCGCGGATGGGCACATACCGATCGCACATCGCCGAGGTGCGGCTGAAGTGGGGGTCCACATGGATCAGCGTGGCCCCGCGTTCCCGCGCCATGAGGGGAAAGCGGAAGCCCACCGGATGCGCTTCGGCCATGTTCGAGCCCATGATCAGCACGCAATCGCTGTGCTGCAGGTCGCGCTGGAAGGTGGTCGCCGCCCCGCGGCCGAACGACGTGCCCAGACCGGGCACGGAAGCGCTATGTCATATGCGCGCCTGGTTCTCGATCGACACCACGCCCAGGCCGCCGTTGAACAACTTCTTGATCAAATAGTTTTCTTCGTTGTCCAGCGTAGCCCCGCCCAGGCAGCCCACGGTGGGCAGGTTGTTGCAGACCTCGCCCTTTACGTTGCGCTCCACGAAGTCCTGCTCACGGCTCTCGTACAGCCGCTGGGCGATCCGCTCCATGGCCCATTCCAGCGGCCGGGTCTCCCAATGGTCGCTGTAGGGCGCGCGGTAGCGAACCTGGGTGATGCGGTTGGGGTTGGCCACCAGTTGATAGGTGTTGGCGCCCTTGGGGCACAGTGTGCCTTCATTGACCGGGCTGGCGTAGCTGCCCTCGATGTCAATGATGCGACCCTCTTTGACGTAGATCTTCTGGGCGCAGCCGACGGCGCAATACGGACAGATGCTGTCCACCTCGGCGGCCCCGCGCAGGCGGGAGTGCTTGGCCGCGGAACCCGGGCTGTATGGCTGGGGCATGGCCAACGTCTCTGGGCTAGATTCTATCCCCGCCGCCGGCAGTTGTCCGCGCCGGCCGTGGCCGCCCCAGTCGGGACGAGGGCCATGGGCGCGGCGGCCTGGCCGGGCAGGCAGCCAAGCTAGATGGTGGCCCAAACAAATGTGACATTTGGGTAGGGGTGCGGAACGATAAGTCCTTATTTTCCGGTCCCGCAAAGCGAAAATCGTGTCACTGGCAGGAAGGCCAGGCCGCGCTCCTAGTCGGCCCCCCGCGAACGGGTGCCTTCGCTTTTTCTTCGCCGCCGGATAGGGCGTGCTATCATCAGCCCTTCGAACGAAAATTGGAGAGTTTTATGGCCGACGAACGCACCCGGGCAATAGACGCCGCGCTGTCGCAGATCGAAAAGCAATTCGGCAAGGGTTCGATCATGCGCCTCGGCGCCAAGGACGCTATTGGACCCATTGCGGTCATCTCCACCGGCTCGTTGTCGCTGGATGCGGCGCTGGGCGTCGGGGGCATGCCGCGCGGCCGCGTCATCGAGATTTTCGGTCCGGAGTCCTCGGGCAAAACCACCTTGGCGCTCCAGGTGGTCGCGCATGCGCAAAAGCTGGGCGGGATGGCGGCTTTCGTGGATGCCGAGCATGCCCTCGATCCAAGCTACGCCAAAAAGCTCGGCGTGCAGGTGGACGATCTGCTCATTTCCCAGCCCGATTACGGCGAGCAGGCCTTGGAGATCGCCGAGGCGCTGGTGCGCTCCGGCGCCATTGACGTCCTGGTGGTGGACTCGGTGGCGGCGCTGGTGCCGAAGGCGGAGCTGGATGGCGAGATGGGCGACTCCCATGTCGGCCTGCAAGCGCGCCTGATGTCGCAGGCCCTGCGCAAGCTGACCGGCATCGTCGCCAAGAGCCGTACCTGCCTGATCTTCATCAATCAGATCCGGGAAAAGATCGGCGTCATGTTCGGCAATCCGGAGACCACCACCGGTGGGCGGGCGCTAAAGTTTTATTCCACGGTGCGGGTGGACATCCGCCGCATCGCCGCCATCAAGGACGGTGACACGGTGGTCGGCAACCGCACTCGCGCCAAGGTGGTCAAGAATAAGGTTGCCGCGCCGTTCCGCGAGGCGGAGTTCGACATCATGTACGGCGAGGGCATCTCCTACGAAGGGGATCTGCTCGACCTGGGCGTGGAAAAGGGCGCCGTCGATAAGTCCGGCTCCTGGCTCTCCTATGGCGGCGACCGCATCGGCCAGGGCCGGGAGAACGCCAAGCAGTTCCTGCGGGAAAACCGGGATGTCGCGGCCAAGTTAGACGCGCAACTGCGCCAGGCGCTGGGCCTGACGCACCCCGCCGCTCACCCCAGCCCGACACCGGAGGCCAACGGCGCCGTCCGCGCCGCGGCCACGCCGGAAGCCGCAAAGCCAGCCGCTCCGGTCGCCCGCCCAAGCGCCCCGCCGCCACGCCGCTAGGCTGCCGCCCAGGCAGCCGGTTCCCCCGCCCGCCTTCGTGGGCTCCGTCTGGGCTCGGCTCGATCGAGCCGCCAAGCCGGTGCACCGCCGTGCGAGAGAGCGGCTCAGCCGCCCTATTATGGACGCTCCCGCTGGTCGCTGCGGCCGGGCTTCGACGGCCGGCAACGGACGCCCGCTGGCGCTCGGGGCGTCTCCAAGTTGCCGCGAATGGAGGCACCTAAGCGGCAGCGCCGCCTCACCGCTGCCGCGCAGAGGGCTAGAAAATGTACTTCAGCGCCAGTTGAACCCGCCGCGGGAAGTTCTGCTGGACGAGGGGGATGGTGCCGAAGCCCGTGTATTGGCCATTGGGTTGCTTCACCGGCGGCCCGTCATAGGGATTTGTGTCCGGCCCAGGGAATAAGGGCGTGTTGAAGAAGTTGAACGCCTCCACCCGGAACTGGAAGTGCTTATCCTCGGAGCTGCCCAGGTAGAAGTTCTTTTGCGCCGAGAGATCCAGGTTCGGGATGTTCGGTTGGCGCAGGTATTCGATCTCATCCTGCAGGTTGCCTTGGCCCATATTAGGAATGCTGGTCCAACAACTGGTGGGGCCGCCGCTGCCGCAATTGTAAATCCACTGCTCGTCGGTCGGTCCGCCGTCGGGCACGATGCTGTGACTGCTGGTGTACCAAAGATAGTTGGGCAGCCCTTCCGGAAAGCCCGTGGAGGCGGTGAAAATCCAATCCATCCGCCAGCCATTGATGGCCGTGCCCAGCAGGCCACGGGCGCCAGACAGCAAGCCGCTGCCATGGCCGATGGGCAGGTCCCACTCGCCCGCCCAGGTCAGGATGTTGGTACGGTCATAGCCGGTCGGTTCGTCCAGCGGCTCCGGATCCTGGAACGGCCAGCCATTCAGGTAATGCGTCTGCTCCATGTCCTTGGAAAAGGTGTAGGCCACCTGCATGCTTAGGCCGCGGCTGGCGCCGTACATGCGCTTGTTGAGCTTCACCTGCAAGGCGTCGTATTCGCTTTTGCCGTAGGGGTCGGTGTAGTCGCCGACCAGACCAAACTGGCTGAGCGCCACCATCAGGTTGTCGGCGCTCACGGTCGGCGAAGAGCCCAGGCCGCTGCTGGCCGGCACCACGCCGTAATAGGGGTTGGGCACCTGCTGGGTCAAGTTGCTGGCCAGCGTGGCGTTGTAGTGGCCCTGCTGCAGTTGGGAATAGCCGGCGCTGAGCGGCAGCTGATTGATCCAGACGAACGCTCCCAGCGTGCGCAGGTTGCGGGCATGGTTGCCGGAATATTTCACCGAAAACACCATGTGGTCGGGCAGCAACCGCTGGAACCCCAGCGAGGTCACCGTGGCGCGGGGGATCTTCCGCCCGGGGAAATCCAGCGCCTGCGTGTTGCCCAGGTTGGTCTCCAGCCCCAGGCTGGCACCGGCTGGCTTCTCCGCGCCATTGGGAAACGGCGCGCCGTCGAGGAAAGAATCGGTCGGGGTGATCCCGCCGTTAATTGAGCCCACATAAGGCGTGCTGATGCTGAAGCCGGACTGCGTGCCCGCCTCAATGCCGTAGGAGTAGACAAAACCGAAGCCGCCGCGAAAGACGGTTTTGGGATTGATCGCATACGCAAAACCGAGGCGCGGCGCCAAATTGCCCCAATCCACGTTGTAGGCATTGTCCGGCTGCCCGTCGGCGCCGGTGAACTCGATGCCGCCGCGGACCGGATACAGGCTGGAGGGATTGATGCCCGCTGCCTTCCAGGCCGCGATGTTGGCGGCGCTCGCCAGGTTGGCTTTGAGCGTGGCGTTGTTGCTGATGGGATTGACGCACGTGATGCACATGCCGCGGTTCAGGCGGTCGTAGCGGTCCGTCACCCCGCCTTCCACGTCATACCGCAAGCCGATATTGAGCGTCAGCCGCCGGTTAACCCGCATGTTGTCCTGGCCGTAGAAGCTGAACATCGGAAAACCCTCGGCCAGCGTGTCGTTCCAGTCCACGCCGCCGCTGTCGGGATAGCCGAGCAGCATGTCGGCCAGCACGTTGCCGTCGGTGATTCCGGTCAGTTGGTCGCGCTGCGTCGGGTTGTACTGCGTGTCGTCGGTACCGAACCCAAAGTAGCCGTTGGGCCGGCCCACCGAGCCCGGGTTGGAGAAATAGTAATCGCCGAATTCGCCGCCGAACTCGAGCTGGTGGTTGCCCGCCGCCTTGGTGAAGTCGGCATCGAAGACCAAGTTCTGCTCCACGTCGGCGCTGACGGAGTTGCCAACGATCTGCGGATAGATTTCGCTGAACGTGATCTCGGGCAATAACGCCGCCGTGGTCGTGGCCACGTCCGGCATATTTAGGCCGATGGAGCTGGGCGATGGCGTGCTCAGCGGACCGTCGGGAAAATGGTCGGTGAATCGCGACAGGGAAAGTTTGAAATCCCCGATGAGCGTCGGCGAGAAGACGTGCGTCATGTCCTGGCTGAACACCAGGTCATGACGGCTGGTGTTGATGTTGCCGTTCTCCGCCGGGCCGGTGAATCCGCTGACATCACGGAACTCCGTCCCCCCCTGCCACTGGAACAGTGAATACCAACGGGTGTTCGGGCTAGTGGTGTAGTCCAGGCGGAACATCGGCTGGTAGTAACGGTACTCGTCCGGAGCGGTGGCGGTGTAGTTGTTGACCAGGGAGTTCGTGTTGATGTTGGGCAACGGAAACAGGTTCAGCAGCTCCGCGCCGGCCAGGCTGATGCGGTTGGCGGGGATGGTGTCATTGGGAAACTCCGTCCGCGCATAGGCGTTGCCGGAACAGTTGCCAATCGTCCCCCCCGCCGCCGTGCAGGTGGTGGTCGCGGGATCGTAGATGGTGTAGCCGCTCTTCGTGAAGTTGATGCCGCTGGTCACCGCCCCGCTGGAGATTTGGGGGCGCAAGTAGGCGGGCGGCACGCTAGTCACGGTGGTGAAGGGAATGTCCTCCCAGTAGCCCTCGAAGCTGGCGAAGAAGAACAGCTTGTTGTGGAGGATCGGGCCCCCCAGGGTGCCGCCGTACTGATGCTGAATCGTGTTGGAGCGGTCGACGCCGTTGGCATTGTTGGTGAAGGTGTTGGCGTCCAACGCCCCGTTCTCCAAATACTCGTAGAGATCGCCGTGGTATTGGTTGGTCCCCGCTTTGGTGACGATGGAGACCGTCCCGCCGCCGGTGTGGCCATAGCGGGCGTTGTAGTTATTGGAGATCACGCTGACTGCTTGAATCGCGTCCACATTCGGCGCCACCATCCAGTCCCCCTGGCTGCCGAAGCCGGTCATGGCGGTAATGTTGGTGCCGTCCATGGTGAACATTTGATACCCTTGGACCCCGCCGCCGATGGTGTAGTTGTTGCTCACGTCCCAGCCGCGCGTGCCGGAGTAGCCGCTGGCGCCGAACTGGGTCTGCAAGAACTGCGTGCCCGGCGTGGTGCCGAGCAGCATGTAGACCTGCCGGCCGTCCAGTGGCAGGTTCTGCACCTCCCGCTCGCTAATCACGCTGACCGACGATGCGCTGGTCATGTTCAACAATGGCGCGAGGGAATTGACCGTCACCGACTGGGACACCGAGCCCACCACGAGCTGGAAGTTCAGCCCGGTCGTTCGAGTGGCTTGCAGGATCACGCCTGTCTCCGTGGCGGTCTGAAAGCCGTGGGCGGAAACGGTCACGGTATAGGCGCCGGGCAGAACGTAGGGAATGAAGTAGTCGCCGTTTTTACTAGTAACGGCATGGTAAACCTGGTGGGTTTTCACGCTGGTGGCGGCGACGGCCGCACCGGAAACCGCGGCGCCGCTGGGATCGGTGATCTGGCCATTCAACTGTGCGCGGAAGTCTTGCGCCACGGCCGGGCGCGCGGCCCAGAACACCACAAGGCACACCAGGATTCCAGCGCTCACGTGGGCAAGACGGCGAATTGCGGTCATAAAACCTCCCCTGAACGGACGCAGCCCGTGTCCAGGAGCACGCCTGGGCTCCGCGACCGAGGAGGATTGTCAGTCTCCCCCGGCGCTGGGTCAATACCCCCGGGATGAATTGCATATTCCCAGCTAGGTGACTGACGGGCAGCTACTTAGGTGCGTCCGACTCAGCCCGCGGGGTGCGGCCAAACCGGCTCCGGCGGCGGCGCACCGGGCAACGGCGCGCCCTACCGTGTGGGTGGGCCGGGGCTCGGGGCGGCGGCGAGATGGACCATGCCCAGCGCAGCCAGGGCCCGCCGCGCTTGGCGCGCTTCCCAGACCAGGCCCATCCGCTGGGCCCGGGCGGCCAGCAGCGTCAACTGGGCGAGGGCGCGCTGGCGGGCGGTCCCGCCCTCAGCGGCGGCGAACTGGGCGGCGACCCGGGCCAGGTACAGCGTTTCCCCGATGCTGGGATGCTGCGCGAGCCGGGCTTGGGCCCGCGCCAACGAAGCTTCGGCGGTCGCGCGCTGGCCGCGCCGCCATTCCACCTGGGCCTGGACCGCCTGCGCCGTGGCCTGGCCCGGGATTGCCCCTTCGCGTCGCAGTTCCCTCCCGGCCGTGGCCGCCAGTGAGGACGCGGCTGCCCAGCGTTGCTGCCGCAGGTCCATGCGCGCCAACAACAGCTGCAGTTGCGCCGCGCTTCGGCGGTCGCCAATGGCGGCGTAGCCGGCCAGCGCCCGGCGCGCCTCAGCCCGGGCGGCGGCATCGTGGCCCTGCCGCCACGCCGCCTGCGCCAACCCCAGTTCCGCCAGCGCGGCCTTGCTCCCGTCACCCACCTGGCGGCAGATCGCCAGGGCTTCGCCGAAGTCGCGCTGCGCCCGCGCCGTCTGCCCGGCCGACAGGCGCGTGAATCCCAAATTGGCCGTGGTCAAGGCGACGCCGTCGGGATGTTGCACCTGCCGGTAGATGGTCCGGGCGCGGCGGAAGTGCCGGGCCGCGGCGGCGGGCCGGCCCAAAGCCTCCTCCGTGCTGCCGATGTTGTTCCACTCCGCGGCGATCGCGTCCTGGCGTCCCGTCTGCCGGTACACCGCCAACCCGCGCCGGAATGTCGCCAGCGCTTGAGCGGAGCGCCCCAGGTCGGACGCGCTGATGGCCTGCAGCGTCAGCGCCGCCGCCACGCCGTCGGCGTCACCGTCGGCGGCGAAGCGGCGCTGCGCCGCGCCAGCCGCCGTCAGGGCCGCCCCCGCGCCGCCCAGGTTCTCATCCGCCCAGGCCTCGTCATTCAACGCCCGCGCCAGCAATAACGAGGCGCCGCTCACCTGGGCCCGGACTGCGGCGCGCTGCGCTGCCTGGCGCATCTGCCCATAGCGGCCGAGCGACTCCTGTGCCGCCGCCACGGCCAGATCCACGCGCGGATCCGGCAGCGGAGTGCCCGCCGCCGGCGGCTGCAGCGCCTGCAAGCCCGCCAAGGCCAGCCGCCCTTGGCCAGCGCGGGTGCGGGCCTGCGCCAACGCCAGGGCGTACTCGACGTTGTCCGGGAAAAATCGGCACAGCGCGCGGTAGATGGCGATCGCGCTGCGCCAGTGCCGCGACATCTCCTCATATCGGGCTTGGATCAGCAATCGCTCGCGGCGGCTGAGGCCGGCCGAGAGCCGTAAGGCCCGCGCCGCCTCCGCCCGCGCCTGCTGGTCGTAGCCCAAAATGCGCCAGGCCGTGGCCAGAGCCGAGTGCGCCAGCGCATTGCCGGGGTCGGCCGCCACCGCTTGCTCCAGCCAGCGCCGCGCAGCGATGGCGTCAAACACGCGCAGGTGGGCCAGTCCTTCGGCGTAGGCGCGGGCGGCCGCCGGCGTGGCCGGCAACGCCCGCCGCACCTCCGCCGCCTGGGCACTCGTGACCGGCCCCACCCCCAGCCCGGCGCGAAGCCGGGCGCCGGCGCGGGCCACTAGCGCCAGCAGGGCCGTGGCGGCGCCATTCTGATGCCAGGCCAGCAGCGTGGCGCCGGTGCGGGTATCTTGCACCACCACGTCCAGCCGGATCGGTCCGGCCGCCTGCGAGCCCAGGAGCGCATAGTCGCCGGCCACCACCCACTCCGCCCCGCAATCCCGCCGCACCCGGGCCAGGCTGCCGGCGGTCAGGCTCTCGCCGAGCGGCAGATGCAGCTCCGCGCGCATGCGGGCCACGCCCTGCTGCGGCACCAGCCGCAGCTGATGCCCGGCGGCCAGTTCGGTGCTCAGCCAGTCCGATAGCGCCGTCGCCAGCCAATCCGCCCGCGGCTGGCCGGACAGGTTCCGGAACCCTAGCACCGCCACCGCCACCCGCGGGGCGGGCGCCGGCAGCGGCGCTGGGCGGCCGAAACGCTGCCCGCCCAGCGCCAGCCAGGCTCCGGCGCTGGCCGCCAACGCGATCACCCCGGCCGCTACCCAAAACGCTTGGCGCCGACCGGCGTTCAGCGCGAGTCGCCACGCCGGCGGCCTAGGACCGGCGGGCCGACCAGTCCCCGCCCAGGAGGCGGCCGCCACCGACCGAGGAACGGCCGATGCCTGCGGCCCGTTGGGCCACGCCCCGTTCACCTCGGCCGAGGGCCGGGGCGGGGGCGCCGCCGGCGCCGTCCGCAGCGATGAGGCTGTGAGCCGCAGCGCCTGCGGCACCGGAATGACCGCTTCCACCGGGGCAATGAAGCGATAGCCGTGCCGCGGAACGGTGGCGATGTAGCGCGGCCTGTCGGCGTCGTCGCCCAGCGTGTAGCGCAGCTTGTTGACGGCCTTATTCAGGCCGCGGTCAAAATCCACGAAGGTGTGGTCCGGCCACAGCTGGCGCCGCAGATCCTCCCGGCTGACCAATTCCCCGGGATGGGCAAGCAACAACGCTAGGATCTGAAACGGCTGGCCCTGCAAGCGAACGGGACGGCCGTGGCGGCGCAATTCCCACTCTCGCAAGTTGACCTCAAAGGGCCCAAATCGCAGTGCCTCCCGCCCTCTGTCGCCCAATGGCTCAGCAGCAACCATGGATAGACCACCTGGCGGGAGTGAGTATAGCACCGGCGTTCGGTCTCACTCACTGGTTAGGCCGAAGCAGGCGCGGGCGGCGCCGGCGAGGGCCGCGGTGTCCAGCGCCGCCACCGGTCGCAGCCTCGCCTCCAGCCCCGCCAACCCTTCCGCCGCCGCGGGCAGAAACAACGGGGCGGCGCGGCTGATGTTGCCCCCCAGCAGCACCGTGCGGGGCCGGAAGGCGGCCAGCAGGGGTCGCAGGCCGGCGGCCAGCTCCCGGCCAAATCCCTCCCACACCGCGCCCGCCCGGCCCTCGCCCGCCTCCGCCCGCGCGGCGATGAGGTGCACCGGGAGCGCTTCTCCGCCGGCGGCGGTGTAGGCGCGGACGATGGCGCGGGTCGAGAGGGCGTCCTCTAGCGTGGCGCCGCGCCAGGGCAGGCAGTAGATCTCCCCTTCCGGGGGAACTCCGGGGCCGCCCTCGACGATCGCGCCGTCGGCCCAAAACGCCGAGCCGAGCCCGGTGCCGAGGGTGATGCCCATTGCCCGCGGCTCCCCGGCCAGCGCCTCGCCGTGCAGGGCGCCGATCAGGAAAGCGTCGGCGTCGTTGAGGAACCGCACCCTCCCGGTGGGCAGGGCCCATGCCACCGCCAATTCCCGGCGCAGATCGCGGCCATAGAGCGCCGCGAACTTATGCCGCGTGCGGCAAATGCCGGCGGCATAATCAAAGGGCCGGGGAAACGCCACCGCCACGCCGCGCGGCGATCCTCCTGCTGGCGCCGCTTCCAGCGGCGCCGCTCCGCCCAGCACCGCCCGCCCCGCCTGCCGCCAGCGATCAAGGATCTCCTCGGCCCCGCCGTCGGGATCCACCTCCAGCGTCACCCGCGGCCCGACCGCATCGCCCGCGACCTGCGCGGCGGCGATATGGCTGCCGCCCACGTCGAACGCCAAGACCACGCCCAAACCCTCGCTCCGCTACGCCCGGGCGCCGCGGTGGCCCAGGCGGCGGAAGTCCTCCTCGATCGCCTCTAGGCTCTTGCCCTTAGTCTCTGGGATGACCAGCCAGCAGAACAGCAGCCCGAGAAGGCTGAGCACCGCGAAGATCCAGAACGTGTGCGCCGCCCCGGCGGCGTTGAGCAGCGACAAGAACGTCACCGCCACCACGAAGTTGGCGCCCCATTCGCAGAACGTCGCCAGCGACATCGCCGCGCCGCGGATCCTGGTCGGATAAATCTCGGCGATCATCAGCCACACCACCGGCCCCAGGCTGACGGCGAAGAAGATGATGTAGGCCACCACGCCGATGAACACGCCCAGCCCCGTGAGGTGCCGCGCGAAGGCGTAGCCGACGTAGAACAGCGATGCCGCCATCCCGGCGCTGCCCACGATCAGCAGCGGCTTGCGCCCCACCCGGTCCACCAGGAAGATGGCCAGCACCGTGGTCAGAATGTTGACGATGCCGATGATCGCCGTCGCCAGAATCGCCGCCTTGGCGCTGTTGTAGCCGGCGTGGGTGAGGATGTCCGGGGCGTAATA